>DATLPO010000155.1:0-11931 GCA_035535675.1 Candidatus Limnocylindria bacterium | reverse complement strand
GGTGCGCTGCTCGTCGGTTACTACGACAAGGGCAAGCTGGTGTATGCGGGGAAAGTTGGAACAGGGTTCACTGACGCGATGCTCGAGAAGCTGTCCGCCCTGATGAAACCGCTCGCGCAGGAGAAGAGCCCCTATGACGTCGGATCGCCTCCGCGAGCCGCACATTTCGTGAAGCCCAAGCTCGTGGCCGAGTTCGAGTTCGTGGAGTGGACGAAGTCGGGTCAACTTCGCGCCCCCGCGTTTAAGGGCTTGCGTGCCGACAAACCTGCAAGCAAAGTGGTGCGCGAAGGTGGCTAAGGAAACAGCTGTCGAGGTCAAGATCGAGAATCGCGTCCTCAAGCTCACCAACCTCGAGAAAATCCTTTATCCCGAGGTCGGATTCACGAAGGCGCAGGTCATCGATTACTACACGCGCATCGCACCCGCCATCCTCCCTCACACGCGCGACCACCCGCTCACCCTGAAGCGCTATCCCAACGGCGTCGACGCCGAGTTCTTCTACGAGAAGAACTGCCCCAAGCACCGTCCGCCCTGGGTGCAGACAGCCACCGTGTGGAGCGGCGGCAACAACCGCGACATGTACTACTGCCTGTGTCAGGACCTACCGACGCTGGTGTGGCTCGCCCAAATTGCAACGCTCGAATTCCACACCTCGCTGTCGTACGCAGCGAACCTGCCCCAGCCGCGGACGATGGTCTTCGACCTCGATCCCGGGCCGCCCGCGACCATCGTCGAATGCTGCAGGGTGGGCCTCATGCTGCGCGACCTTTTCGCAGAGCACGGCATGGACTGTTGCGCCAAGACTTCAGGCTCGAAAGGCCTTCAGCTCTACGTGCCACTTAACACGAAGGTCACCTACGTCGAGACCAAGGTGGTGTCGAAGGGGCTTGCGCAGCTGTTCGAGGATCGTCACCCGGATCTCGTAGTACACAAACAGCTCAAGGAGCTGCGCACCGGCCGAGTGCTGATCGATTGGAGCCAGAACGATCAATACAAGACGACCGTAAACGTGTACTCGCTGCGTGCGCGACAGCGTCCAACGGTGTCGACGCCTGTCTCTTGGACTGAGGTCGAAAAGTGCTTCAAGGCAGGCGATCCGAGCCTGCTTGTCTTCGACTCAGAGCAGGTGCTGGCTCGCGTCGCCAAGCATGGGGACCTGTTCGAGCCCGTGCTCAAGAAGAAGCAGAAGCTCCCCAAGTCGCTCGTCGAAGCCACCGGTGGTGCCGACGCCCTGGACAAGATGGCAAATCGCCGCCGCGGCGGCCCTGGACGATTCCGAAAGCCGCCAGGGAAGTGACCCGCCCGCGGGTGGTGATCGCGGGCGCCGGCTTCGGCGGGCTGACGTGCGCGCGCGGCCTTGGACGCGCGCCGGTTGACGTCCTGCTGATCGATCGGCGGAACTACCACCTGTTCACGCCGCTGCTCTACCAGGTCGCCTCGGCGCTGCTCGATCCTGGCGAGATCGCCCGGCCCGTGAGAGAGCTGATCCGCCCGCTGGACAACGTGGATTTCAGGCAGGCGAACATCACCGGCGCGGACCTTGGGAAGCGGCTTGTGCTGACCGACCGCGGAACAGTCCCGTACGACTACCTGGTGCTTGCCACCGGCAGCACCAGCGAATACTTCGGCAACGAGTCGCTGGCTCGACATGCCTTCGGCCTCAAGGACCTTGACGAAGGACTGGCCCTCCGCAACCGGGTCCTGTCGCAGTTCGAAGCCTCGCGTTGGATAACGGATCCCGAACAGCGCAGGGTGATGCTCACTTTCGCGGTGGTCGGCGGCGGGCCCACCGGCGTCGAGCTCGCGGGCGCACTGTCGGAGCTGATTCGCCTTGTGCTGCGCAAGGACTACCGCGACCTTCGGCTGAGCGAGGTGCGCGTGCTCCTCCTCGAGGCGGGGGATTCGGTGCTCGCAGCTTTCACAGCTCCACTGCGCGAAGCGGCGCGCAAATCGCTCGAGAGGAAGGGCGTGGAGGTGATGCTCGGGGCGAAGGTCGAGGAAGTGACACCGAGCTCAATCCGGCTCGCGGGTGGCAAGGAGGTCGCTGCCGGAACGGTGGTTTGGACTGCCGGCGTTCGCGCGTCGGACATTGGCGGCGCCGTCGGGGCAAAGCTTGGACGTCAAGCGCGGATAGAGGTCGACCCGACTCTTCAGGTCCGCGGCCATCCAGTCGTGTTTGTGATCGGCGACCTGGCCGGACCCGTCAACGGTGGCGCGCCACTGCCCATGTTGATTCCTGTCGCGATGCAGCAGGGAAGACATGTCGCCAGGACTATCGCCGAGCTCGTCAACAACGGCGGCGCTCACGAGTTCCGCTACAAGGACCCGGGGATCATGGCCACCATCGGGCGCAACTCAGCGGTGGCGCAGCTTGGGCGAGTTCACCTTTCCGGATTTCTGGGCTGGCTCATGTGGCTCGGAGTTCATCTTGTCAACGTGATCAGCTTCCGCAGCCGGATACTGGTCCTTGTCAACTGGGCTTGGGAGTACTTCTTCTACGACCGGCCAATCCGTCTGATAGTGCGCGCCGGTGAAGACCCGCGGCCCTGAGGTGTCACAAAGCAGCCGGATGCGGTGCTGATACTTGTGGGGTGAGAGGCACGATCAGGGCCGCAGCGCTCGCTGCCATGGCGCTGGTCATGATGACCGCCTCAGCGTGCGGTGGGCTCCAGCCCGAGGACCCGGCAAAAGCCCTTCGCGAGGGCGGCGCCGCCATGGCCCAGCTCAAGACGGTCACCGCCACCCTGAAGTTCACGAAGGGCGCCATCACTTTTCAGGGCTACACGCTGGTCGGAGCCAAGGCGACTCTGCGCCTGCCCGCCGACAGCGACACCGTCTACACAGTTCGCTACCAGGACCTCCTGATCGGCCTGGAGGTGGTCATCGCTGGCGGCCACGTGTACCTTCGTCCGCCCCTGTCGGGGTTCACCGAGGTGACAGGCAAGAATGCCGCAGACATTCCTGACGTGGCAAGGCTTTTCGACCTCAAGACCGGCTTGCCTGCTCTCATTCCGGCCGGACAAAACCCGAAATACATCGCTGCTGAGAAAGTTGGCGAGGTCGATTCGCACAAGATCACGGCGACGTACACCGCCGCGCAGATCGAGAGCCTTCTTCCGCAGTTGAAATCCGCCGGCGATGTCGCCGCCACCATCTGGGTCGGTGGGTCGGATCACCTTATTCGCAAGGCGGTGCTCGATGGGAATTTCGGAGACAACGGCGCTGCAAGCTCGGTCGAAGTCGACATGAGCGCGTTCAACGCTCCGGCCGTGATCGCCACGCCATCGCCATAAGTGGCGCGTGACGCCTAAAGCTCTTCTCCTGGGGTTGGCCGGAGCCGGGCTATTCGTCGCTGCTCTTGACGCGTATCTCGTCGTGACGCTGCTGCCCGCAATGATCTCCGACGTCGGCCTGACGATCGACCGCTTCGAGCAGGCCACGCCGCTCGTGACAGGCTTCCTCTGCGGGTACGTCATCGCGATGCCTTTGCTCGGCGCCTACTCCGATGTGCGAGGACGCGCTCCCGTTTACGCGTTGTGCATGGTGGCGTTCGCGCTCGGTTCGGCGGTGACCGCGACCGCAGGGCTATGGAGCCTGGCCGGGATGCCCTGGCTGGTAGCCGGGCGTGTGATGCAGGGCCTTGGTGGGGGCGGTCTCGTCCCGCTGACTCTCGCGCTGGCGGCCGACCTCTACCGAAACGGTGGCCGCACCGTGGCTCTCGGCTCTGTCTCCGCGCTGCAGGAGGCAGGCAGCGTCTTGGGGCCCCTGTACGGTGCAACGCTGGCGTCTGCAGCCTCGGCGCTCGGGGGCTGGCGCTTTGTGTTCTGGTTGAACCTGCCGCTGGCGGCCATCTGTGCGACTGGACTTGTGATCGCCAGTCGGCATCGAGTAGAAGCCACCGATGCAGCGCCGCCAACCGACATCCGGGATTCGATCGCCCGGACTGTGGATTGGAGAAGCGCCGCCCTTCTCGGCCTCGGCTTGGCGCTGCTCGTGCTTGCTCTCTATCCAGACGACCCGGCCGAACGCGCCACGAACGGTCTCGTCATGCCGCTCGGCATCCTGAGCCTGATCGTGTTGGGTGTTTATGCGCGCCGCCAGGTCCGCAGCCTTGAGCCTCTGGTCCCGCCACAGCTGCTTCGCAGCCGTCGATTCATCGGCGTTTGCGCAGCCAACCTCCTGATCGGGGCTGCGCTCATGGTCGCCCTGGTGGACGTTCCAATTCTCGGCCGGCTGGTCTTCGACCTCAATCAGCTTGCAGCCGGCCTGCTGCTCACCCAGTTTCTGCTCGGCGTACCGATCGGGGCTGTGCTTGGCGGACTCCTGTCCAGGCGCTTTGGTGGCCGTCCAACCGCCGTCCTCGGCATGCTCTTCTCGGCCGGCGCCTTTCTCCAGATGTCGACGTGGCAGGCCGGCGAGCTGGCGCTCCGCGCCGGCCCCATAAGGCCGGCAGATATAGCGCTTGGCGCGTGCGGTCTTGGGTTCGGGCTCGTGATCGCGCCCCTCACGGCGGCCGTGCTGGAGCTCACGCGGGCAGAGAACCACGGGCTAGCCTCCAGCCTTGTGGTGCTCGCCCGCGTGATGGGCATGCTCATCGGGCTGTCGGGACTCACCGCTTTCGGGTTGTTCCGCTTTCGTCAGATCCTGGGCACGCCGCTTCTCACCGACCCGGACGTGCGCGCGCGGGTGGACCACCTCGCACGCCTCGTGGCGGCTGCTTTCTTACAGGAATACCGCGAGATATTCACTGTGGCGGCGGGCCTGTGCATCCTGGCTGCCGTGGTCGCGTTTTCGACCATGGGAGGCAAAGGCTCGCGGCGCCCCCACCCCGCCGCGCGACAAGCGGGGCCGCCCTCCCCACAAAGTGGGGAGGGGTTGGTCCGGCTCTAAGCCCGACCTAAGTGCGCTTGATGGCCACGACAATGACGTAGGAGTGGTGGTAGCGGAAAGCGTCGTCGGGGTCGCCGAGGCTCGCCATCGCGGACTCCACCTCCGCCTCCAGCTCGGTCCTGTACCTAGGCCCGAGCGAGCTGATCAACGTATAGGGAAGAGGGCCTGCCCCGGCCATCAGGTCTGTCCACTCCCGCGCGTTCTGAGTCCGGCCGCCAGTGACCATCTCGGTGAGCCTGGTGACGTCGAACCCGGCTGCTCCTAGCAGCTGGGGCAGAACCGCGGGCTCGCCAAAGTGCGCCCGCTCGGAGCTGTAGCGAGGAAGGCTCAGGTAGTGCCGCCGGGCCAACGGCGCGAGTCCCTGGAAGAAGAGATCCTGGGCCCGGGTGCTCAGGCTGCGACGCTGGCAGGAAACGGCAAGCCGGCCCCCTGGCTTGAGGACCCGATGCGCCTCAGCCAGCGCGTCGGTCGGATCCGACAGATAGGCAAGCGCCTCCCCCATCGTGACCAGGTCGAAAGTCTCGGGTCGGAATACCAGCCGCTCCGCGGCCATCCCCACGAACTGGGTGTTCTTCCGCTCCTTCGAGCGCGCCATCGAAAGCATCCTGTCCGAGAGGTCGATTCCGATCACGGTTCCCGGGCTGACCTTGGCCGCCACCAGGTGCGCGACGACGCCGGTGCCGGTACCTACGTCTAGAGCGTGCTCGCCCTTTTTTGGCGCTGCGAGCTCGACCAGCCTTGCCGCCACCCGCCCGTGCTGACCGCCTGCCCAGTCGTCGTACACGGACGCTATCTGGTCGAAGAAATCGACCAGATGGTCGGTCATCTCGTCAGACGCGTCTGGGTCCATCAATGCCGCTGTTGTGCTTCCGAACCGCGCCTTCGCACGGCGTCCATTCCTCCCTCTGGCATCAAGTGCACCCTGTTACGATGCTAGCTCGTTCAAATTCAGACTTCGCCCGGAATGCACGCGGAATCGCAAGAGTACCCACCGGGAAGAGTTGAGATTGGCGAAGGGAAGCGCTATCAAACCCAGTAGAGGAGGCCCATATGGCCCAAGCTGAAAAGTCCGCGGCCCACTCGGCCGGGACAGCACAGAACGGTGGTACCAACGTCGTCACGCTCGGCCCTCGCGACAGCCTGCACGGTCGCCTCGACATTCACGGCGACCTCAAGATTCATGGCACCGTCGAGGGGGAGTTGAAGGCCAGCGGCGACGTCCTCGTCGACTCGACTGCCAACGTCCAGGCCTCTATCGAAGGCGCCAACGTCAGCGTAAGGGGCCAGGTCAACGGCAACGTGACAGCGCGAAAGCGCCTCACGCTTGGCGGTTCAGGCAAGCTGAACGGCGAGGTCAGGGTCGCACGTCTAACAGTCGAAGACGGCGCCACGCTCAACGGCAACGTCACGATGACGCAGGAGAAGTCCTAGAGCGAAAAAGCCGGCTTACGACCTGGTCATAGTCGGCGGCGGCGCCGCCGGCTCTGAGGCTGCATTCACCGTCGCCGACCGCGGCAAGACGCGAATTCTTCTCGCGGAGGCCAACCATTTCGGCGGCACATGCACGAACTACGGCTGCGTGCCGACCAAAGCACTCGTCAAGACCGCAAAGCTGCTCCATGTCATTCGCGGCGCCGGACGTTTTGGTATCAAGGTCGGCGCGCCGGAAGTGGAGTGGAGCCGCGCGATCGGGCGCGCTTTCCAGGTTCGCGACCACATGCTGCGATTCGGTTCGAATCCATTCAAGAAGGCAGGCGTCGAGGTCCGTTTTCCAGGTCAAGCCGTGCTCGTCGGTGAGCGCACGCTGCTCATCGGAGATTCGGAGGAAATCGAGTCCAGGGCTGTCCTGATCGCGGCGGGGCTCGACTCGGTCGTACCCCCTGTGCCGGGGCTGCGCGAGGTGGGCTACCTCGACAACCAGGGAATCCTGGAGATAAAAGAGCTTCCGACACGCTTGGCCGTGATCGGCTCCGGCCCCATTGGCTGCGAGTTCGCCCAGATCTTTGCGCGCTTCGGCGTGCAGGTGACGCTGATCGAGCTCGGTAGGCGAATCCTCGGCACTGAGGAACCTGAGACATCGGCCGCAGTGCGCGCGGCATTCGAGGCTGAAGGGATCGAGATTCGGACCGGGATCAAGATGGTTGGGGTTGAAGCGGTCGATGGGATCAAGCGGATCTTGTTCGAGAGCTCCGCGTCGATCGAAGTTGACGAGATCCTGGTCGCTGTCGGCCGGTCATTGGACGGCAAGGCCCTTGGACTGCACACCGCCGGAATTGAGTGGTCCAGCCGTGGCATCAAGGTGAATGAGCACATGAGGACCTCACAGTCGTGGGCGTGGGCGGCGGGAGATGTTGTCGGGGGCCCGCTCTTCACCCATGTCGCTTCTGAGATGGGAAGGGTCGCGGCACGCAACGCTTTGCACCGCGGCACTGAACGCGTGGATTTGCGCGTCGTGCCCAGGGTCACATTCACAGACCCCGAGGTGGCATCAGTCGGTGTCAGTGAGGCGGCAGCTAAGAAGGGCGGGCGCAAAGTCCGGGTCGGCCTGGCGCGAGTTATCGACACGGAGAAGGCGCAGATCGACGGCATGGAGGTCGGCCACGTGAAGTGCGTCGCGGACGCAAAAACAGGCGAGCTGCTCGGCTGCCACATAGTGTCTGAGACCGCCGGCGACATGATCCACGAAGCTGTTGCGATGATGGTTGCGCACACCCCAGTCAAAGCGGTCGCGAAAGCGATCCACGCGTATCCAACGCTGTCCGCGCTGATGCGCGCGGCCCTGAAAGAGGCTGCTGGCTAACCCTTACGACGCTCGGCTCTCGCGATGGATGGCAGTACCACCGACTCCACATAGCGATGGGCGGCGTCCATCGCCGAGTGCACCAGGTTCCACTCGAGCGCCTCGAAGGAGGCCTCGCCGTGGTTGAGCTCAGCAAGCCGCAGCCGCCAGAAATTCGTTTCGAGGTTGAGCCCTGGAGCCTGCGTACGCGCTGGCTTTCGCTGTGCAGCCACCACCGACGATGCAGGCCCCATCGAGCTGTTCTCCCCCGCGGCGGGGGTGGCTGGCGTCGGAATGGAGATGTCAGTGGCAGGTGCAGTGGCAACCAGGTGCCAGGCCACAATCACAAGAGCCGCGACAACGGCGCACTCGGCGAGGACGATCCAGGGAAGCGGTTTTCTTAGCAGGTTGCGCATGGCGCCAACCTAGGTTCTCTTCGGTGCTGCGAGAATCCTGGTTGTTAAGGACGGACTGCGCGCAGCGCCTGCACGCCGCGCTCTATTGTCTCGATTCGCTTGGGGAAGCTGAACCGCAGGTGGCCTCGACCCAGGGTTGGGTTGTGAAAGAAGCTGGACCCAGGCACCGTCGCGACAGCCACCTTCTCGATCAGATGCCGCGCCAGAGCAGTGTCGTCGTCGAAACCGAACGCTCCGATCCCTGCCATCACGTAGTAGGCGCCATCAGGGGCTGTGGCTTCGAACCCACATTCCTTGAGGCCCATCACAATCGCGTCCCGGCGCTCGCGGTAGTCTCCGAGCAGCTCCACATAGAAGGACGCCGGCAGGTCGAGTGCGGCGGCGACAGCGATCTGAAGGGGGTGGGCGGCGCCGACGGTCAGAAAGTCGTGCACCTTGCGGATGCCGGCGGTCAGCGACGCCGGTGCGATGAGCCAACCGACTCGCCATCCGGTGACCGAGAACGTCTTGCTCGCCCCGCTGATCGTGATCGTCCGGTCAGCCATACCTGGCAGCGTGGCGATGCTGATGTGGTCGCCGCTGTACACAAGGTGCTCGTAGATCTCATCGGTGATCGCGATCGCGCCATGCTCGATGCAGAGCTCGGCGATCAGCTCGAGCTCGAGGCGCGAGAACACCTTTCCGGTCGGGTTGTGTGGCGTGTTGATGACGATGGCTCGAGTCCTGCTGGTGAATGCTCGGCGCAGCTCCTCATGGTCGAACGACCAATCGGGCGCACGCAAGGTCACATAGCGCGGAACTGCGCCACTGATGATGCAGTCAGGACCGTAGTTCTCGTAGAACGGCTCGAAGACGACCACGTCGTCGCCGGGGTCGACAGTGGCGAGCATGGCCGCGATCATCGCCTCGGTTGCACCGCACGACACGGTCACCTCCCTCTCGGGATCGACCTCTCGGCCCCACGCGACCGACTGGTTTCGCGCGATCGCCTTGCGCAGCACAGGCGCGCCCCAAGTGGTCGCGTACTGGTTGAACCCCTCGCGCATTGCCGTCGCCGCCGCCTCGACGATGCGGGGATCGGTCGCGAAATCTGGAAAGCCCTGGGCGAAGTTGATGGCGTTCGGCCCGTTGAGCTCGAGGTTCAGACGGGTCATCTCACGAATTACCGATTCCGTGAAGCTCTGGGCTTTGAGCGAAAGGCGACCGGCTCCGTCAGTGACCAGGATCGGCGCGCTCCAAGCGGATGTCGGTGCTCGAGCACGAGAAGCAGCGCTCGGGCTGCTCCAGGCCACGCTCCCAGCGACCGCACACGTTGCACGTCCAGCGGGTGGTGGCAAAGAAGTCGAGCACATCGGACCGGCTGAGCAGCCCAACCATCTTGCCCCGCTTCACCACTGGAACACGACGAATGCGTTCGCCGACGAGCAGCCTCGCCGCCTCGTCGATACCGGTGTCAGGGCTGACGGTGATCACGTGCTGGCTCATGATGTCGCGCGCGACCTTGCCTTTCTTCGAAAAGACATCCGTCTCCGAAACGATCCCGACCACCTGTCCGTCCGCGGAGACCACAGGCCCGCCTGTGATTCGCTTGGAGGTAAGCGTCAGCGCGATCTCTTCGACAGGGGTGTCCTCGCTGAAAGTGACGACGTTGGTGGTCATCACCTCTTTGACTGGAATCATTGGGTTCCGAGCAGTTTAGCCACCGTTTCCAGATTCGCGTTGCCGCCGCTCAAGATCAGGCCCGTCCGAAGGCCGCTCGGCAGCTTGCCCGCAATATAGGCAGCGAGGGGCAGAGCTCCAGTCGGCTCGAGCGCAATGTGGAGTCGCGTCCATGCGATCCGGACTGCGGCCGCGATCTCTTCCTCGGTGACGGTTAGGATCTCGTCCACCAACCGGTTCGCGAACATCACCTCGAAGTTCTTCTCTCCGATCGCCGTTGTGCGAACCCCGTCCGCGATCGTCTTTGGCGCGGCGGACAGCTTGCGGATGTTGCCTGCCTTCCAGCTCTGGTAGGCGTCATCGGCAAGAGCCGGCTCGACCCCGAACACCTTGATCCCCGGCCGGTGGCTCTTGGCCGCGATGGCGCTGCCGGAAAGGAGCCCGCCCCCACCAACCGGCGTGGCGATGGCCTCGAGAGCCGGTTCGTCCTCGAGCATCTCCATCGCCGCTGTGCCCTGACCGTGGATCACGTCCCAATCGTCAAACGGATGGACGAGGGAGTACCCCAGCTCCGCCATAACCTCGTGCAGCCGCTCCTCCCGGTTCGCGAACGTAATGCCCTCCTGGATCACCTCGGCGCCCAATGCGCGTGTCGCGGCGACCTTGGCGGGGTTGGCGTCCTCCGGAATGAGGATCAAGGCCGGGATGCCGACGGTCCGAGCTGCCAGCGCCACCGCTTGCGCGTGGTTGCCAGAGCTCACCGCAATGACCCCGGCCGGCCGCGTCTCGCTCGCCATTTGAGACAGCACGGCGTTGAAGGCGCCTCGCGGCTTGAACGATCCAGTGACCTGGAAGCATTCAGCCTTGAGGCGCAGGTCGGGATCGAGATCGGTGGCCAGCGTCGGCGTGCGGCGGACATAGGGGCGGATCCGACCGGCGGCCTTCATCACGTCCGCGCTGTGGGCCTCCGCGAAGCTACTCAAGCCGGCGCTTTCTCCCGTTCCGACCGCTGTGGGCTCGCTGCGCCCCGGCCCACATTCGTGAGCACGATCCCGGCGAGGATGACGACCATGCCGACCACGATTGGTACTGTCACGACCTCTTGGAGGATTGTTACCCCCCAGAAAACCGCTGTCAGCGGAATGAGGAGCGTCACCCCCGATCCGCGTACCGGACCCAAGGAGTTGAGGACGTAGTAGTACAGCACGCCGGCGACGCCTGAGCCGGCAATACCCAGTGCCAGAACGGCGGCAATCGAATTTACCGCCAGGTGGACGCTGGGCAGGGCTGGCGCCGCCAACGGAAGCACGATCAGGGCTGTCATCGCCAGCTGGCCGATGCTGGCCTCGTACACGTTCATACCGCGCAGCTTGCGCCGCTGGTACAACGCCGAGACAGCATAAGAAGCGGATGCGAGAAGCACCGCCAGCGTGCCTAACACGTCAGCTCGAAGCCCACCCTTCGTCAAATCAGGAAGGACCAGGATCACCACTCCCGCGACTCCAATCAAAACCCCTGCGTAGTTGATGAGGCTCGGGCGCTCGCTCGGAATGACCCAGAACACGAGGATCGCCGCGAATAGAGGTGTCGTCGCGTTGAGGATGCTTGCCAAGCCGCTCGAGATGTGCTCTTCGCCCCAGGCGATCGCAATCCACGGCAGGACCCCTCCAGTGACAGCCATGATCGCGAACGGCAGGAGGCGCGCTTTCCAGTCCGCCGGGACGATGCGATGGTGCATCGCGGTCATGATCGCCACGAGCGCCAGAAGGCCGGAGCTCGAGCGGATCAAGACGAGCACCGACGGGCTCATGTCCTGAACGGCGACCTTGATGAATAGGAATGAGGCGCCCCAGATCAAAGCGATTGCCGCGAAGGCCAGGTAAGGAAGCCAACCGTGTCGGGAATCAGACACGCGTCGGCCAGTCGTCGGATGAGAGCACCAGGGTGACCGGGCCGTCGTTCTCGATCCCGACAGTCATGACTGCACCAAAGCTGCCGGTCTTGGTTTCTATTCCGCGCTCGCGAAACTGCTTGACGAAAGCGAGATAGAGCTCCTCTGCGCGCTTCGGATCCCCCGCGCCGAGCAGGCTCGGTCTGCGTCCCCGGCTCATGTCCGCGAAGAGAGTGAACTGAGACACGATCAGCGCGGAGCCTTTCACATCGACAAGGCTGAGGTTCATCCTGCCT
>DATLPO010000154.1:0-9340 GCA_035535675.1 Candidatus Limnocylindria bacterium | reverse complement strand
GAGCACGCCCATGTGGCCGCCGAGGCATGCGCCGCACGTGGCCGTGGTCCAGGCCGCTCCCGCCGCCAGGAAGACGCCGATGAGCCCTTCCTTCTCCGCCTGGATTGCAACCTGGTGCGACGACGGCGTGATGATCAGGCGAACGCCGGGCGCCACCTTGTGTCCGTCGAGGACTGCTGCCGCCCGCCGGAGGTCGGTGATGCGCGAGTTGGTGCAGGAGCCGATGAAGACCTGGTCGAGCCTGGTGCCGGCGACCTCGGACAGGGGCGCGTAGTTGTCAGGCGACATGGGCTTGGCGACGCCAAGCTCGACAGCCGCCGCATCGAACTCGAAGACCTTTTCGTATGTCGCATCAGGGTCTGACGTGACGGGCGTGTACGCTCGCTTGGCACGACCGTCGAGGTACTCCTTGGTGACCTCGTCGAACTCCATGATCCCGTTTTTGGCGCCGGCCTCGATCGCCATGTTCGTCATCGTCAGCCGCGCTTCCATATCGATATGGCGCAGCGCCTCGCCGGTATGCTCCATGGCCTTCGACCTCGCGCCGTCGACGCCGATCTGCCCGATCACGTAGAGGATCAGGTCCTTAGCCTCGACCCACTCTTTGAGGCGGTTGTGATAGACGAACTTCAGCGTCTCCGGCACACGAAACCACAACTCACCAAGCGCGAACACGCATGCGAGATCGGTTGAGCCGACACCGGTCGCGAAGTTGTTCAGCGCACCGTAAGTGCAGCTGTGCGAATCCGCGCCGACGATCAGCTCGCCTGGCAGCACAAGGCCATGCTCAGGCAGCACCGTGTGGCAGATGCCCCCCTGGCCGACTTCGAAGTACCACTTGATGCCCATCTCGTGCGAGAACTCGCGGGTGAGGCGCCCGAGGGTGGCGCTGGCCGCGTCCTTGGCAGGCTGAAAATGGTCCTGGGTCACAGCAACTCGGTCCGGGTCCCAGATCTTGTCAGCGCCCATCTGCTCGCGCATGATCCGGCCCGCCGGCGGAATCGTCAGGTCGTGGCCCATCGCGAAATCGACCTTCGCGAGGACCAGATCGCCGGGAACGACGCTCTCGCGACCTGCCCCGCGGGCCAGGATCTTCTCGGTCATCGTCATGCCCATTTCGATCTACCTCAGCCTTTTCACGACAGCATCGCCCGCACGCGATGTCGACAGCTCGCCACCGATGTCACGCGTGCACTCGCGCGCGCGTATGGCCGATTCGACAGCACCCTCTATCGCGTCTGCCATTTTGGGAACACCCAGGTGTCTCACCATCATAGCCCCGCTCAAAATCGCCCCGACCGGGTTGACGAGTCCCTTTCCCGCGATGTCAGGAGCCGTGCCGTGGACTGGCTCGAAAAGGCCGTGACCTGTCCTGGGATTGATGTTTGCGGAAGGCGCTACGCCCATCCCGCCGACCAGCTCCGCGGTGAGGTCCGAAAGAATGTCGCCGAAGAGGTTGCCGGTCACTATGACATCGAACTGGCTGGGGTTCTTGACCAGCTGCATCGATGCGGCGTCGACGTAGAGGTGACGCGTCTTGACCTTCGGGTGCTTGGCGGCAACCGCTTTCCAGCGTTCCTGCCACAGGCCGCCGGCGAAGGCCATCGCGTTGGACTTGTCGACCATCACCACCTCGCGACGCGCGGTCGCGAACGCGTGCTCGAGGATGCGCGTCACGCCAAGGTGCGTGTTGACGTCCTCCTGGATGGCTATCTCGTCCTCGGTGCCCTTCTTGAACCGCCCGCCCATGCCTACGTATAGCCCTTCGGTGTTCTCTCTGACCACCATGAGGTCAACGGGCCTGCGCTCTTCTTTGCGCAGGGGTGACAGACGGTCGTCGAAAAGCTTGGCCGGACGCAGGTTGACGTAGAGGTCGAGCTCGAATCGAAGCCGGAGCAGTACGCCGGCGAGATAGGTCGAGTCGCTGAGGCGCGGATCGCCGACCGCGCCGAAAAGGATTGAATCGGCCTTCTGCAGCTGCGTCCAGGTCTCATCGGGGATCGGCACCCCGGTGCGTAGGAATGCATCGGCGTTGACGTCGAACTCCTCGAACTCGAGATCGGCGCCGGCTGCCCGGAGCACCTTTATCGCTTCAGGCACGACCTCCTTGCCCGCGCCATCGCAGGGCAGAACCGCAATGTGTTTGGGCACTAGGTTTGAGCGGGCTCGCGAGCCGGCTCGCGCAGCTTGTAGCGCTGGATCTTGCCGGTCACCGTCTTCGGCAACTCGGAGACGAATTCGATCAGGTGGGGGTATTGGAACCTTTGCAGGCGCGTCTTGCAGTGCTCCTGGAGCTGGGCTACCAACGCATCTCCGTCTTTGACGTCACCTTTGGTGATCACGAACGCTTTGATCTTCGTGAATCCTTCGACCCCGATGCCGACCACCGCGCTTTCGGCCACCGCGGGGTGCTCAAGGAGCACTGACTCGATCTCGATCGGCGAGACCCACAGGCCGCCCACCTTGATCATGTCGTCGGAGCGCCCCTCGTACCAGTAGAAACCGTCCTCGTCGATGCGGTAGCGGTCGCCTGTTAAGAACCAGTCGCCGAGGATTGAGCGCTTCGTCTTCTCGTGCTGCGCCCAATAAAGGGCAAGGGCACTGTCGCCTTTCACATAGAGGTCGCCGGCCTTGCCTTCGGTAACGGGATCGCCTGCGTCGTCAAGGATCTTCAGCTCGTAGCCCGGGACCGGCTTGCCGCTGGACCCGGGCCGGAGATCTTCGAGGCGGTTCGAGCAGTAGATGTGCAGCATCTCCGTTGAGCCGACGCCGTCGAGAATGGTCAGCCCGAACGCGTCCTTCCATCGCCGCCACACCTCCACAGGCAGTGCCTCCGCGGCAGCGACACAGTGACGGATCGAGGTGAGGTTGCGGCTCTGTGCACCTTCGAAGTTGAGGATCGCGTTGAAGAGGGTCGGCGCCGAGAAGAAGAGGGTCGGACGTCGCTTCTCGATCGTGTCGAGGACGGTCGCCGGCGTGTTGCGTCCGGCGTGGAGGACTGTCGACGCGCCCACCCAGTAAGGAAAGGTGAGGTTGTTGCCAAAGCCGTAAGCGTGGAAGAGGCCGGTGGTGGAGAAGGTCGTGTCACGCTCGGTGATGCCGAGCACCTGCTGCGCGTATGTGACACAGGTGTAGGGGATGTCGTGCTGGAGGTGCACGACCGCCTTCGGCTTACCGGTCGATCCGGAGCTGTAGAGCCAGAACGCCATGTCGTCTCGACGGGTCGGCGCTGCCGGGACATCGGCGCCTGGTTTGATGTGGTCCGCCCGCAGGAGGAGGGGGACGCGCGCGGCACGCGCGACTGCCGGCTGCACCTTTTCCACTGTGTTCGCATCGACGACCACCACCCGCGCCAGTGAGTCATCGATGAAGTGGTCGTAATCCTCGCTGCGCTGGAGGAGGGGATTGACGGGTACCGGGATGGCGCCGATGCGGATTGCGCCAAGAAAGGCGGCGACCCAGCCGGGGCTGTCGTAGCCCACGATGAGAACGCGTTCTTCGCGCCTTACTCCGGAGTCGACAAGCGCTTGGGCGGCGCCGCACGAGAGCTTGAAGAGCTCGCCGTAGGTGAGGTCTCCTGCGGCAGAGAAGATCGCCGGCTTGCCGGCGCGGCCGGCCTTAAGGTTGCGGTCGAGGAGGTCGGCGCCGACGTTGTAACGGTCCGGCAGCTCGAGTCCCCCCATCAACGAAGAGTGTAGTTTCGGGAGGTGGCGGAAGACCGGTTGACCCTGGTGTACGACGGGGAGTGTGGGTTTTGCACCCGGTCGGCCCGGTGGGTGGAGCGGCGCGACCGGCACAGGCGCATCGCGGTGCGGCCCAACCAGGAGGAGGGACTCGTCGAATCGCTGGGTCTGACGCGCGGGGAGGTCGATCGGGCGTCGTGGGCGGTCGAGCCGAATGGAGCGAAGTTTGAGGGGGCGGCGGGGATCAACCGGGTGCTTGGGGCGCTCGGGGGCGGGTGGGCTCTGCTTTCGTGGTTCTACCGGGTACCGGCGGTTCGGTGGGTGGAGGATCGGTACTACCGGAGGGTGGCAAAGAGGAGGGCGATTTGGTAGTGGCGCGTGGGTCGACGGGCTGGGAAGAGGGGTCGGGGTGGGCTCGCCGGTCTGGTAGGACGCTGGGTGGGGGTGCGGCGTGGGCTGAAAAAAGTCATGAAAACGGCAAATTAACTGCCTCGAAACCTTGACTCGGCGAACAGATGTTTGTACCATAGTTTCATGCTCGCGACGCAAGACGACTGGGCGATCGACCCCACCGCAGAGGACACACGCAACCGTCGGGAGCGGCTGATCGCCGACGCCCACGTCCTCTCCGTCATGCAGCTGCTGTTCGCCCGAAAAGCTGCCGAATTCGCCTCCACCGATGACTATCAAGAGGATGGCGCGGCCACCTCGATCGACTGGATTCGTATCAACTGCCACATGACCGGTCCGGTGGCTGCCGACTTCGTATCTGTCGGCGAGCATCTGGCCGAGCTTCCGGCCAGCGTTGACGCCCTGGCCCAAGGCGACCTCGGCTTTGGTCACCTGGCTGTCATGTCAAGAACTGCCAACGTTCTCGCCAACTCGCCCACGGCGCGGGTATTCGATGAGAGGCAGTTCCTAAAGCAAGCCCTCGAGAACACTGTCGGTAAGTTCCACCACATCTGCCGTCACGCCCGGCATGCCGCCGATCCGAAAGGCTATGCGGCGACCGAGGCAGACCTGGTCGAAAACCGCAGCCTCCGCATGAGCACCGACTCCGAGAACGGCGCGGTCTTTCTGAGCTGCTTTCTCGATCCAGCCGGTGGCGCGGCGGTGCGTACTGCGCTGGAGCCGCTGGCTCGGCGTTCGGGCGCCGGCGACGACCGCACCTACGACCGGCGGATGGCGGATGCCCTCGTCGACATGTCTCTGCACGCGCTCGACAACGGGTTGGTGCCGCAGAACGCCAGCCAGCGCACGCACCTGCAGGTGACCACCTCGCTCGAAACCTTGCTCGGCCTCGATGGCGCGCCGGCGGCGGAGATGGAGTTCTCCCTCCCCATTTCCTCGAAGACGGTCGAGCGGCTCGCATGCGATTGCTCTGTCACCCGAATCCTGCTCGGATCGGACTCCATGGTGATCGATGTCGGACGGGCCAAGCGAGTGATCTCGGGTCCGCAGCGCAAGGCGCTTAACGCGCGTGACGGCGGATGCGTGTGGCCGGGTTGTGACCGGCCTTCGTCCTGGACGTCGGGACATCACATATTCCATTGGCTCCGTGGCGGAGGCGGCGATCTGCCGAACCTCACCCTGCTCTGCTACCGGCATCACTGGATGGTGCACGAGGGCAACTGGCAGATCGTGCGCGGCGACGATGGGCGGCTGCTGACCATCCCGCCAACCGTCACTTTCGGACCCTCGCCCCGCGGCCCGGATTAACTACTGCCTAATTACAGCGGCGGCTCCCTTTCTCAGGACGTATTTCTGAATCTTGCCTGTCGCCGTCTTCGGCAGCTCCTTCACGAACGTCACGCCGTGAGGCGCTTTGAAATGCGCAAGGCGTTCTCGACACAGGTCGATCAATTCCTTCTCGGTCGCGGTTGCGCCTGACTTCAGGACGACGTAAGCGTGCGGGGCCTCACCCCATTTCTCGTGGGGTAGGCCGACGATCGCGGCCTCTTGGACCGCCGGGTGGCGCAGGAGGACGCCCTCGACTTCGAGGCTCGAGATGTTCTCTCCCCCGCTGATGATCACGTCCTTGATGCGGTCCCGGATCTCCACGTAGCCGTCCGGGTGCAGCACCGCGGCGTCGCCGGTGTGGAACCAGCCGTCGCCCATGACTTTCTTGGTTGCCTCCGGGTCGTTGTAGTAGCCCTGCATGATCACGTTGCCGCGCGCGACGATCTCACCCATCGATTGCCCGTCCGCCGGCACATCTTTACCGTCACCATCCACCACACGCAGCTCCCCCGACGTGATCAGCTCAACACCGGTCAGAGCCTTGATAATGCCGCGCTCAGTCTTGCCAAGCGTCTTGTGCTCCGGGCGCGGCTCGCAGATGGTGATGAACGGCGCGGTCTCGGTCAGACCGTACACCTGGGTGACCTCCCACCCGAGGTCGCCTTCCATACGCTCGATGGTGGCTGCAGCCGGGGCCGCTCCCGCGGTGATGACCTGCACGCCTTTCGGCACGTCACCCCGCACGTCGGCAGGAGCGTTCGCCAACGCGATCAGGATCGTCGGCGCCGCGCACAACCAACCGACTCTCTCCTTTCGGATCAAATCGAAGACTCTGGCCGGCTCCACCTTGGGCAGGCAGATATGTGTCCCGCCCGCCGCGGTGATGATCCAGACGAATGTCCAGCCGTTGGCGTGGAACATCGGCAGCGTCCACAGGTAGCGGTCGTCGACTGTGATGTGGAAATGGACGAGCGTGCCGACGGCGTTGGCCCACGCGTTCCGGTGCGTGATCATCACGCCCTTCGGTTTGGCGGTCGTACCGCTTGTGTAGTTGATGGTGAGGAGGTCGCTTTCAGCGATCTCCGGTCGTTTGAAGTCGGGCTTTGACTTGGCCAGGGCCGGGTCGTAGTCGTTCCAGCCCTTGCGGCCGCCGGCTGGCCCAAGGCTGACGAAATGCTCCACATCGCCCAGCTGGTTGCGGACACCGTCCACCGCGTCCAGGTAGTCCGGATGCACGCAAAGGACCTTGGCGCCGGAATGCGTGGTGATGTATACGAAATCGTCGGCGGTCAGGCGGTAGTTGATTGGCACGAGCACCGCGCCGATCTGGGGCACCGAGTAGAAGGACTCGAGCTGCTCATGGGTGTTCGGGGCGATGTAAGCGACCCTGTCGCCCTTCTTCACTCCCATCCCCTGCAGCGCCGCCGACCACCTGTCGCACCTGTCGAAGAACTGCTCGTACGTCAGGCGCAGATCACCATCGACGACCGCCTCCCGACTCCCGTACAGCTTCCTCGCGCGGCGTCCGAACTCCAGCGGGGTCAGTGGAGTTTCCATGACTCTGATTATGAATTCAGAAGGAGCGCGAAATCCGTTGTCTTGATGCCGCCCACAAATGCGCCGTGAGCCCTCGGTTCAAGCTCCACGGCCCGCTCGTAAACGAAGGCGTAGACGTTGTCGAGGTTCCAGTCTCCGTAACCCTGGATTCGCAGTCCGTACCGAAGCGCTTCGTCCTTCAGTCCCCGACCAAGGAGGTCGATCGCGCACGTGTAGATCGCCTTGAGGATCTCGAGCTGCATCGTCAGCTCGGCGATGGTTTTGGCATCCCCGTCGGCTTCGACCAGTCGCTCGACCTGCGCTTCGAGGTCGGCGATCTCCTTCTGGTAGTCGTCCACCCTCTCGACGAGTCTAGCGGGGAGCGGCTAGTGAACCAGGTAGTGCCCCGCGACCGATGCGGCGATCAGGATCGCAATGATGTTGATGACCTTGATCATCGGGTTGATGGCCGGGCCGGCGGTGTCCTTGTTGGGGTCGCCGACCGTGTCGCCAGTGACAGAAGCCTTGTGCGCTTCGGAGCCCTTGCCCCCCAGGTGGCCCTCTTCGATGTACTTCTTCGCGTTGTCCCAGGCCGCGCCCCCGCTCGTCATCTGGATGGCGAGGAACAGGCCGGTGACTATCGCGCCAATCAGCATGCCGCCCAGCGCCTGGGGTCCAAGGATGTAGCCGACCGCCAGCGGCGCCACCACCGGGATGACACCCGGCACAATCATCTCGCGCTGTGCTGCGGCGGTAACGATCCTCACCGCGGTGCCGTACTCGGGCTTGCCTGTGCCATCCATGATGCCCTTGATCTCTCGGAACTGGCGCCGGACTTCCTCCACGACGAGGCCACCCGCGCGCCCCACTGCGAGCATGGCGAGGGAGCCGAAGAGAAACGGCAGGATGCCGCCAAGGAACAGACCCACGATGACGTGCGGATCCGAGAGGTCGAACTTCGTGGGATGGCCCGCTTTGTTGAGCTCCTGCGTGTAAGAGGAGAACAGGACCAGCGCCGCCAGGCCCGCTGAGCCGATCGCATACCCCTTCGTGACGGCTTTGGTGGTGTTGCCGACCGCATCGAGTGGGTCTGTGATGCCGCGGACCTCCTCGGGTAGGTTGGCCATCTCGGCGATGCCACCTGCGTTGTCGGTGATGGGTCCGTACGAGTCAATCGCGACGATGATGCCTGTCATCGAAAGCATCGCCGTCGCCGCGATGGCGATTCCATAAAGCCCGCCAAGGCTGTAGCTGAGCAGGATCCCTATGCCGATCACAGTCACCGGCAGCGCCGTGGCCATCATCCCGATCGCCTGGCCGGCGATGATGTTTGTCGCGTGCCCGGTCACCGAAGCCTTGGCGATGAGGTGCACCGGCCAGTAAGCGGTCTCTGTGAAGAACTCAGTGATCGCCACGATGAGGACGGTGATCACGACACCGACGAGGCCCGCGTAGAAGAGGTTGTTGGGATCGCTCACCCCGCCGCCGGCCTGAAGAAAGCCATTGACGCGCATGTACTGGGTGACGAAGTAGAACCCGACTACCGCCACCGCCACTGCAACCAGTAGACCTGCGTACAGCGCGCCCATGATCCATTTCGGGTTGTAGATGCGCACGAAGAACGTCCCGACGATCGAGCCGACGACGCTCACTGCGCCGAGGAGCAGCGGATAGATGACCCAGCCGACCTGGTCCTTGAAGAGCAGCGAGCCCAGGAGCATCGCGGCGATCATCGTCACGGCGTACGTCTCGAAGAGGTCGGCGGCCATGCCGGCGCAGTCGCCGACGTTGTCGCCGACGTTGTCAGCGATGACTGCAGGGTTACGCGGGTCGTCCTCGGGGATGCCGGCTTCGAGCTTGCCGACGAGGTCCGCCCCCACATCTGCAGCCTTGGTGTAGATGCCGCCGCCCAGCCGGGCGAAGACCGACACGAGACTGGCGCCGAAGGCGAGACCGACCAGGGACTCGGGGTCTTTGAAGACGTAGTACGCGGCCGCCACGCCAAGCAACCCCAGGCCGACGACCATGAACCCGGTCACAGCGCCTCCGCGGAACGCCACCTGCAGCGCCTTGTTCAGTCCGCTGCGGGCTGCTTCCGCGGTGCGTAGGTTGGAGCGAACCGCGATGTTCATGCCCACGTAGCCGGCGGCCGCGGAGAGGACGGCGCCCAAGATGTAGAGCGCGGCGGTTTCCCAGTTGATTGCGACCCCGATGACTACAGCGATGAGCACCCCGATCACCGCGATCACCGCGTACTGACGGTTCAGGTATGCAGAGGCGCCCTCCTGGATGGCAGCCGCGATCTCCTGCATGCGCGCATTGCCCCGCGGCTCGCGCAGAACGAGCGCGATGAGGACCACAGCGAACACGATCGCGGCGGC
>DATLPO010000153.1:0-24104 GCA_035535675.1 Candidatus Limnocylindria bacterium | reverse complement strand
ACCCCGAACTTCTTCGCCAGGACCGCCACGAGGATCTTCACTTTCATCTCGCCGAACCCGGGCAGCCTCTTGATCCGGGCGGCAAGGTCGTCGCCATCACGCGCCCCGGTCCAGATCGCTGCCGCATCGCCACCGTACTCCTTGACCACCGCACTACAGAGGGCCTGAACGCGCCCCGCCATGCTGCCTGGGAAGCGGTGCAGCGCGGGCCGCTCGCGGAAAACGGTGATGAGCTCGTCTGGATTCATGGCGGCGATCCTGTGTGCGTCGAGGTGGCCGAGACGCTGCTTCAGCACGTAAGGCCCCGCGAAAGCCTTCTCCATCTTGACCTGCTGATCCAGCACGAGCCCGATCAGCAGAGCGAGCGGATCACTCTCGAGGAGGCGATTGGCCTCTGGATCATCGGTCCAAACGATTGGCATCTACGAATTATCGACCCTGGCCGATGTATCTATCGTTCGCATTGCAATGGTGGAAAGAACTCAACTCATCAGGGCGTACATCCTCAGCGTGGTCGTCGTACTCGCGGCTGTGCTTGGCAGCCTCCTGTATTTCGAGACGGCATCGGTGAAGCTGTCGATCCCACCCGAGAAGCTCGTGGCCAATGTGACCCTCTCGGGAGGACCAACAGGCGGTGACCTGAAGACGCAACGTATTCAAGCCACCGTCACCGAGGCACAGGGCGGCACCGCCAGCACGGGCCTGGTCGGTCCCACCTTTGCGACCGGGAAGGTCACGTTCTCATGCACGTCATGCAACCTCACCGTCGATGCCGGCACGCTCGTCACCAACTCAAAATCTCTCGGCTATGCAACGCAGGCGGCAGCAAATGTCACCCGCACCCATCCGGCGACCGTCGCCGTGCGGGCGACGGCAACCGGTGCTGCCTGGAATACGGCGGCCGGCACCATCAAGACGTTCAGTGACAGCAACCCATTCCCTGGGGTCCGCGTAACCAACAGTGCGGCCATAGCCGGCGGGGCGGACGAGCGCACCGCCCTGCTGATCCAGCCGGCGGACTTCGAAGCAGTGCGTGTCGCACTGGCGGCAAAGGTGACAGAGGCGCTCGGCGCGGCCTTGAAGGCCAAGGCGGTGGAGATGACCTACATCGCGGACGGACCGCCGAACCTGACGGTGATCAGCGATCACAAAGTTGGCGAGGAGGTAAGGACTTTCACGGTCACGATGACAGGCACCCTCGGCGCCACCGCATTCTCGGACAACGACGCGCGGGCTCTGATGCGCACTGCCCTCGAGGCCAAAGTCCCTTCTGGACAGCAGCTGACGAACGATCCCGTCGACATCACGTGGCAAGTTGAGAGGAACCCGAACGGTGGCTTGACCGTGAACGGTACGGTCACCGGCTACGTCTCCCCTACGCTGTCCACCTCCACGCTGCGGGCGCGGATCCGCGGCCTCAGCCCCACAGAGGCGCGCAAGGCGCTCGAGCGAGCAGTCCCTGGCAGCACTGTCGAAATTCAAACCACGCCGATGGCAGTGCCCTGGCTCCCCCTGTTCGCGGAACACATCTCAATGACGGTTGAGGTGCGACCCGCCGGCTAGTAGCAAATCCGACCAGTCGAGGGCCGGGCGCAAGCCCGGCCTTTACTTTTTGGTCTCGCGTCCTCTGCTCTGAACGAATTGGAAGCCGAAACGTCCCTTGACGCACAGATGTCCTGCTGTGACGCTGTGGTCGAGGGGAGACGTGACCTTGACTATCGAGTTGTCCTGGACGTGCAACTCGAGCATGCAGCCCACTCCGCAGTAGGGGCACACGGTTTCAGTCACCTTCTGTTTCGACTCGTCCCATGAGCCCGCCTGGCGCATGTCGTACTCGCTCTTGAACATCAGGGCACCGGTCGGGCACACACCGATGCAGTTGCCGCAGTAGACGCACGCAGACTCGGGCAGCTCGACTGTGAACTCGGTTGAGATGTGCGCGTCGAACCCGCGCCCCGCCACGCCGATGGCGAACGTGTTCTGCGCGTCGACTCCGCAGGCCTCGACGCACTTGTAGCAGAGGATGCAGCGCGAGTAGTCGCGCACGTAAAGGTCGTTGTCGATCTTGACCGGCTGGGTCACTGTGGCCGCCTCGGCGCCAAAGCGCTGAGGCTGAGCCCCGTAGCTCTTCATCCAGCCCTGCACTTGAGGCGAGCACAGTGACATGTCGACGGACGAGGCGAGCAGCTCGAGAACCAGCCGGCGGCTGTGATTGACGCGGTCCGAGTTCGTATGCACCTTCATGTCGGCCTCGACCTTTCGCGAGCAGGCGGGGACGAGCACCCGCGATCCCTCGACCTCGACAACGCAGACACGGCAGACGTTGACAGGGGTCAGCGTCTCGAGCTGGCAGAGCGTCGGCGTATCGATCTCGAGCTGGCGGCAAGCCTCGAGGATCGTGGTGCCTTCGGGCACCTGCATCTCGTGCCCGTCGATGCTGAGCTTGACCATGCGCTTCGGCAGTCCGACGAAGACGCTGCTCATCGATTGATCACATTGAGGTGGATCATCGCGGAACCGATGGCGTTGGCCGCCGTCTGGCCGAGCCCGCATATCGAGGCGTCGCGCATCGCCTGTGCAATATCGCTCAGCAGCGCGACGTCGCTCTCGCGCCGCGTCTTATCGCGCTCGCTGAGAATCCTCTTCAGCGCTTCCTCCTGGCGCACGGTGCCGACCCGGCATGGCACGCATTGCCCGCACGACTCATCGCGGAAGAAGCGGGCGATCCGTAGCAGCATCTGGTCCAGCTCCGCGGTGTCGTCGAGTACCATCACGGCCCCTGACCCCAGGGTCGCCCCAATCGCGCGAGTGCCTTCGAAGCTCAGCGGGACGTCCAGCTGCGATTCGGTGACGAAGGAACCCGCAGCGCCACCCAAGAGGACGGCCTGGAGGCTGCGGCCTTCACGCAAACCCCCCGCCAGCTCGATGAGCGTGCGAAGCGTAGTGCCCATCGGGACCTCGTAGAGTCCGGGCACGCGCACGTGGCCTGACATGCAGAACAGCCGCGTCCCCGTCGATTCCGGCGTCCCCATCCGCGCGAAAGCGGCGCCGCCGACCTCAACGATGTCGAGCACATTGACAAGGGTCTCCACGTTGTTGACCAGCGTCGGCTTGCCGAACAAGCCGACCTGGACCGGAAACGGCGGCTTGTTGCGAGGCTCTCCCCTCTTTCCTTCGATCGAGTTGAAGAGTGCCGTCTCCTCGCCGCATATGTAGGCGCCGGCCCCCCGGCGCACCTCGATGTCAAAACGCACGCCCTCGCCCTCGATGTCCTCGCCGAGGAATCCGTGGATCCGGGCCTGGTCGATCGCATGCTCGATGCGTTTGCGCGCGAGCGGGTACTCGGTCCGCACGTAGAGGTAGCCCTTCTCGCAACCCGTTGTGATGGCTGCGATGGTCATCGCCTCGACCACTGCGAACGGATCGCCCTCCATCAGGACTCGATCCTTGAACGTGCCAGGCTCCGACTCGTCAGCGTTGCAAACCAGGTAGTGCGGGCGGGCCGAAGCTTTGGTGACGGCGTCCCACTTGCGCCCGGTCGGGAACGCGGCGCCACCGCGGCCTAGCAGCTTGGCCTCTGTCAGCTCACGGATGACGCCGTCAGAGCCGAGCTCCAACGCGCGTCTCAGAGCCGTATAGCCGCCGGCCTGCCGGTAGCTGTCGATGCTCTCGGGGTCAACGAAGCCGACACGGCGCAGCAGGCTGGTCGTGCCTTCGTTCAGGTGCTGCACGCGCGACTCTTCGGCGGGCCATCCGCCGAGGAGGATTGCGTTTACGTTCTTGAATTTCGCAGGCGCGATGCGTGCCTCGGAGTGGCGACCGGCGGCGCCGGCTCGCTCCACCAGCACTGCAGGAGCCCGGTCGCAGAGCCCCAGGCACGGGCTTCGATACCACGCGGTCGAGCCGCCGGGACCGGGGGTGCCTGCGGGACCGAACCCGTCCTCGAGGGCCTTGCAGAGATCGTCAGCGCCGGCGCATTTGCATGCGATGTCATCGCAGACGTGCACCGCCACCGACGGCCGCTCCTCGAGCGCGAAGCGGGCGTAGAAGCTCGCCACGCCGTATGCGTCCGCCGGCGGAACTGACAGTCGGCGGCAGACGTACTCGAGGGCACCGCGGCTCACCCAACCGACTTGGTCCTGGACCGCATGAAGTACAGGGAGCAGCAGGTGGCGGCGCGACCTGGCTGCGCGGCCGCCGTATGCGAGATGGTCGTCCTGCGCGACGCGGGCGCCGCCCTCCCATAGCGACTCGGGAGGACCGAGAAATCCGTCGACCGCCGCAACCTCCTCGGCAGTCGGTGGACCCCCGGTGGTCCGGATGTCCACTAGGGGACTGCGACGAGCTTGTCGATTCTGATGGCGCTCGCCTTGAACTCGGCGGTGCCCGACTTGGGATCGGTGGCGTCGATGGTCAGCACGTTGGTGGCGACCTGGTCAGGAAAATGAAGAGTCATGAAGGCGAGCCCTGGCCGCAGCGATGCCTCGAAGCGGATGGGCACCTCGACCGACCCGCGACGCGAGCTGACGCGCACCCTCTCGCCATCCTCGATCCCGAGCCGCGCTCCGTCCGCGGGCGAGATCAGAATCGCCTCGCGCGTTCGCAGCGGCGAGGTGTAGCCGCCGGTCTGCACGCCGGTGTTGAACGAGTCCAGCCGCCGACCGGTGGTGAGCCGAATCGGAAACTCCTCAGACAGCAGGTCGACCGGCGGGTCGTTCTCGACGGCATGGAACGGAGCGAGCGGGCCTTCAGCCGGGTCCTGCCACAGCCGCGCGTGCAAGAACTCGGTACCGGGATGGCTCTCGTCAGGACACGGCCACTGAATGCCGCCGAGCTCATCCAGCCGCTTGTAGGACATGCCTGTGTGCATCGGCGAGAGGGTGCGGCACTCATCCCAGACTTCCTCGGCAGAGGGATTGCCCCAGTCAACGCCAAGGCGCCTGGCGATCTCGCAGATGAGCTCGACATCGTCGCGAGCGCCCTCCGGCGGGTCGAGAGCGCGGCGCACCCGCTGGACGCGCCGCTCGCTATTTGTCACCGTGCCTTCCGACTCCGCCCAACCCGCCGCCGCCGGCAGGACGACGTGGGCAAGCTCGGCGGTCTGGGTCAGGAAGATGTCCTGGACGACAAGGTGGTCGAGGCCGCTGAGCAGGCGGACCGCCCGCGTCTGGTCTGCTTCGCTGCGCGCGGGATTCTCCCCCACGATGTAGACCGACTTCATCTCGCCGTGCTCCATCGCTTCGAACATCTCGCTGAGGTGATAGCCCTTCGTTGAAGGAAACTTCGCGCCGCCCCACGTGGTCGTGAACTTGCCGTGGATGGCCGGGTCGTGCAGGTCCTGGAAACCGGGGAGTCGAGCTGGAATGGCGCCCATGTCCCCACCGCCCTGCACGTTGTTCTGCCCGCGCAGCGGGTTCAACCCGCAGCCGTATCGCCCAACTTTTCCAGTCAGTAGCGCGAGGTTGATCAGTGCGAGCACGTTGTCAGTTGCGTTGTGATGCTCGGTGATGCCGAGCGTCCAGCAGATCATCCCGCGGTCGGCGCGCCCGTAGGCGTGGGCAACCTCCTTGATCGCCGCGGCCGGAACTCCAGTCTCGCGCTCGGCGCGCTCCAATGGATAGGCCTCGACGCAACGCGCGAACGCCTCGTACCCCGTCGTGGCGCGGCCGATGAACTCAGTGTTGGCGAGGCCCTCGTGGATGATCTCGCGCGCCATCGCGTTGGCGAGTGAGATGTCACTGCCGACGTCGATGCCCAGCCAGACGTCCGCCCACTCGCCGGACCCTGTGCGTCGCGGATCGACTGCCACGAGACGCGCGCCGTTTCGAACTCCGCGCAGCAGATGGTGGAAGAAGATCGGGTGGGTCTCACGAGCATTCGAGCCCCACAGGATCACAAAGTCGGTTTCCTCAACCTCGCGATACGACGAGGTCCCTCCTCCGGCTCCGAACACTGTCGCCAGACCGGCGACGCTTGGAGCATGTCAAGTCCGGTTGCAGCTGTCGACGTTGTTGCTGCCCATCACCACGCGCGTGAACTTCTGAGCCATGAAGTTCATCTCGTTCGTCGTCTTGGAACAGCTGAACATCCCAAACCCGTTGGGGCCAAGGGCGCGGGCTTTTGCAAAACCGGCCGCCGCAGCGTCGAGAGCCTCATCCCAAGACGCCGGCCGGAGAACTCCTCCGTCCCTCACCAATGGCTGGGTCAGGCGCTTAAGCCCGTCATCCATCGCGAACACAATACCGCCGACCTACGCCGCCCAGCGCACTCCCGGAGCACGCGCTCTTCTAAAGACCACGCGGTCGGGCGCCACGAACCGGAACTCTCGACCGGCTTTGACCACCTGCCAACCACCTTCATGTACGAGGCGATGGTGGAAGTAACAGAGCAGCACCAGGTTGGGAAGTTTGTTCGGACCGCCCCTCGCCCAGAAATCGATGTGGTGAGGGCTCGTCCAGTTCACCTGGCGGTCGCAGCCCGGCCAGCGACAACCCTTATCTCGCGTCCGCAACGCCCGGCGCATCGGCGCCGACACCACCCGCGTCGCCCGCCCTACGTCGATCACCATCGAGTCGGCGAGCAGCACGCGCGACATCGTGCAGTCGCAAGCGATGCGCTCCAGAGTGCGGGTCGAGATCGGCAGCGAGAGCTCGAGGTCGGCCGGCGGCGCGCCGACTTCGTTCTTCAGCCCCTCGAGCGTGGTCGTCACATTCAGGTGGGGCTTGACGCCGTTGCGCCTGGGCATTTTCCCCTCGTCCATTGCGTGATGCACCAGCTCATGCACTGAGTCGGCCATCCGCTGCTTGTGGCTCCTGTCGTCGTCAGGCCCCAGTCGCTTGGCCAATGAATCGAGCGCCGTCTTCAGCGCCGCACCCGCCTCAGGGTCGAGGATGGCGTCGACGCAAAACATCCCGTCACCCATCTGGCTGATATCCAGCCGGCGCCGAGAGAAGTCGGCCTCAGCCTCGTTGAAGAAGCCGTCAGGGTCGGCCACGTGCCTGGCATAGCGGCAGAGGTAGCGCAGCGAGCCTACGGAATGCCTGCGCGCCAGGTCGAGCATCTCGTCCTCGTCGAAGAGCTCACGCTTCTCGCCGAGCTGGTCGCGCAGGTGGCAGAGCAAAGCGGTGGATTGGTAGCTGATCTCGCCGGAACGAAGTGCCTCGGCGATCTTGGGTAGCGATTCCAGCTGCTTGCCAACGCAGACCCGGTCGGCAACTGAGGTAGCTGACATGCGACAAAGCCGGCTGAGCCAGGTGACCACACCCGCGTTGCCCTCAGCCAGGTGGTCTCCATTCAGCTGCGACCTTCGCGCCTCGACGGAGAAGTCGCCCTCCAGCGCGTCCATGCCCTGGCGCATGAGCCTTAGATCTACTGGGCGATCCTCACGAGCCAGAAATCTATGGATCGCTTCTAGGAGCTCAACGAGGGGTGTTCCCCCCTCCCCCAACATGAGAAAAGTGTACCAAACAGATGTTCGAGTCGCAATACTTTACACGGTTAATTTCGGTTCGGCAAAACAAAATCTACGGGCGCCCCGATTCGTCTCCTCGCCCCCGCCCCCGACACCCCTTCCCAGCCCATCCCCCGTGCACGCCACTTGCGCCTCGCGCCACTTCTTGCCTCGCGCCCGCCTTACTTCTTGCCCCCATGCGCCGATATGAAGTCGCCGATCTGCTTCAACCCCCGCTTGAGCTCGTCCTCCGACTGCGTGTAAGCAAGGCGGATGTATCCCTTCCCCGCGGCGCCGAACGCGGTACCAGGCAGTACCGCGACGCCAGCCTCCTCGAGCAGCCGGTCCGCGAGCTCACGCTCGCCAAACCCCGTCCCCTCGATGTTCGGAAATGCATAGAACGAGCCCTGCGGCTTCGCGCATCGCACCCCAGGTATGGCGTTCAGCCCGTCCACCACGAGATCACGCCGGTGTTGGAACACCTTCACCATCCTGTGCACCGCCGACTCTGACTCGGGTGCGCTCAAAGCCTCGATCGCTGCCATCTGCGTGAACCCGGCGGCGCAAGAGGACGAGTTGATCATCAGCTGGTCGAGCTTTGCCGCCAGCGCCTTTGGCGCCACCGCATATCCCAACCGCCACCCAGTCATCGCGTATGACTTCGACAGACCGTCCATCAGCACAGTTCGCTCCCGCATCCCGGGATACGAGAGCGGCGACACATGCTGGAACCCGTACACCAGCTGGGAATAGATCTCGTCTGAGACCACAAGAAGGTCGTGCTTGTGCGCGAGCTCGCAAACGAACTTCACGTCTTCTTCGGTGAGGATTCCCCCCGTCGGGTTCTGAGGCGTGTTGATGATGAGCATCCTCGTCTTCGGTGTGACAAGGCTCGCGAGCTGGTCGAGGTCCATGCGGAAGCCGCTCTCCTCGCGCAGGGTGACCAACTTGGGCACCGCCCCGATGAAGTTCACCTGCGACTCGTAGGCCGGGTACCCGGGATCGGGAAGGATCACCTCGTCGCCAGGCTCGATGCAGGCGAGAAGAGTGAAGAGCAACACGTTCTTCGAGCCTGGGACAAGCACCACGTCGGCGGGGTCGACCTCCGTCTTGAGCGTTCGCGTCACGAAGCCGGCCACAGCCTCGCGCGCCTCCATGATCCCGCTCGCCGGCGTGTAGTGCGTGTAGCCGTTCTGCATCGCCGAGATCCCCGCTTCGATGATGTTGTCGGGGGTGGCGAAATCAGGCTCGCCAATCTCCAGGTGCACTATCTTCTTGCCCTCGGCCTCGAGGCGACGAGCCTTGGCGAGGACCACGAACGCGCCCTCGGTGCCGAGCTTCGACATGCGCTCCGCGAACCGAAGTGTCACGTCAAGATCCTAGTGCACGCCAAGCAGCGCACCCCCATCGACGCCAAGCGTCTGCCCCGTGATGTAGCCGGCCTGGCGCGAGCATAGGAACGCGCAGGCCGCCCCGAACTCGGAGGGGTCGCCAAGGCGTCCCATGGGCGCCGCGGCCGCCATCTGTTTGACCCGCTCCTCCGGATCGCCGCCGGCGGCACCGGCGAGATGCCTGATGCGATCGGTGAGGATGGCGTCTGGAGCGAGGCAGTTGACGGTGATCCCGTCGCGGGCGACCTCACGTGAAAGCGTCTTCGCGAGGCCGGTCACCGCACCGCGCAATGAATTCGAAAGGGTGATGTTGGGGATCGGCTGGCGAACCGAGACCGAGGTGATGAACACGATGCGGCCTTGCCCTGACTCCTTGAGCTGAGGAAGACTCGCGTTGACGAGGCGTACGGCGCTCATGAGCGTCAGCTGATACGCGAGGTCCCAACTCTCCAGCGGTGTGGTCTGGAAGGTCCCGGGCGGCGGCCCGCCGGCGTTGACCACCAGAATGTCGAGCCCGCCCAGCTTTGCCACCGCCGCCTTGACCAGCGGCTCGGGATCCCCGGGCTTGGACATGTCCGCCGCCTGCCACCCCGCCGCCCCTATCGCCTTGCCTGTGCTCTCGATCGCCGCGGCGTCGCGCGATGCGATGAAGACTTTCGCGCCTTCAGCGGCAAGCACCTCGGCGCAGGCTCGGCCGAGACCTTTGCTGGCGGCTGTAACAAGCGCCTTGCGTCCGTCGAGGCCGAGGTCCATGTCCACAATTGTGCAGGGCCGGGCGACGAGCCCGTGCCCGTTGTCCTCCCCACTTGCTGGGGAGGTCGGCCAAGCATTAGCTTGGCCGGGTGGGGACAAGGACGATCAGAATCACCGCGACACCGAACGCCACCGGCTGGGTGTGTCAGGTGCGGATCGAAGAAGACGGAAGAAAGGTAAGCGAGCACACAGTCGAGGTCGCGACCTCAGACGTGGAGCGCCTCGCACCAGACGGGTCAGTGGAGGATCTGGTCCTGCGCAGCTTCGAGTTCCTCCTGGAGCGCGAACCTCCCTCAAGCATCCTGCGCCGCTTCGCTCTCACAGACATCGAGCGCTACTTCCCTGAGTACCCCAAGGTGATCGGGGCCTAGCCGATCACCCTCCGGTGTTCACGTACCACTGCGTGACGTACTGAAATCGATCGCTCGGCTCGATCACGCTGTTGAGGCGCACGCCGTGCACCCGCTGCGAGACCGCGTAGTTGTAGTGCGGCGTGTATAGAAAGATCGCGGGCGCCGAATCCGCGACGAGCATCTGGAAGTCGATGTACGCCGCGAGCCGCTCGGACTGGTCGACCGCCGCGCGCCCGACCTCGAGGTCCAGGTCGATCACCCCCCAGCCATGCGCGTAGGCGAAGTTGATGCTGCCCTTGTCGGCACCCGAATGCCACAGCGAATACTGGTCGGGGTCGGGCCCGACGTCGAACGCAACCAGCGCCATCTGGTAGTTCCGGCCGACCAGGTAGGACTGGACCAGCGCCGTTGATGTGACTGCCTTGACTTTGGCCTGAACACCGACCGCGAGAAGTTGAGCAGATACTGCGTCGGCGATCTGGCGATTCGGGAACGATCCAACGGTCACCAGCTCCACACTGAACGCGACCCCTCCCTTAGTTCGAATCTTGGCCCCCGGCGCAAGTGTCCAACCGGCAGTCTCGAGCGCTTTCACCGCAGTGAGGCGATCGTATGGATACTTGGCCGCCGCCGCCGCGGAGTAAGCCCAGTCCGCAGTGGGGATCGGGCCGGGGTCCGGATCACCCCGGCCGGCGATCACGTTATTGATGATCTTCTGGCGGTCCACCGCCTGCGTCAGCGCGAGCCTCACCTTCGGGTCTGTGAAGAACGTCTTGCCGGGACCGTCGTTGTTCATCGACACGAAGACGTTGGTGTAGGTCCTGACATCCTGGACACTCATGTCGCTCCTCCGCAGGAGAGTGCCGACCTCCTGGGGCTCCAACCCACCGACGAGGTCCGCAGCGCCATGCACGACCCCATCGATCGCCGCCTGCGGATCCGTAGCGGGATTGGCCGAGTAGGTGCGAAAGACAAGGTGATCGAGATAAGGCTGCGGGTTGGCGAATTCGTTCCGGACGAGCGTGATCGCCAGCGGCGTGATCGCCGACACCTTGAACGGGCCCGTACCGATCGCGCGGACACGGCTGAACTGGCTCGCCGCGATCTGGGGTGGCGACATGCCAACGAAGATGTGCTTGGGGATGATCCCGATGCGGAGGTCCAGCGGGAATGATGCACTCGGAGCCTTCAGCGTGAAGATCACCCGCCCAGGACCTGCCTGCGCAACACCCACCTGGCGCCAAAGTTCCGCGCCAGGCTGCTGGTATTCGAGGTCCTGCAGAACGTGGTAGGTGAAGAGGACATCGTCGGCGGTGAAGGGCACCCCGTCGGCCCACTTGATCCCGTCACGCATCTCGAACGTGTAAGACAGGTGGTTGGGGGAGATCGTCCACGTGCGGGCAAGCAAACCGACAACGTTCTGCTGGGAGTCGATCGTGGTGAGACCTTGATAGATCACGCTGGTGATGTCACGGGTCGTGGCGTCGGCCGCGAACAGCGGGTTGAGAACGCCGGCCGCCCCCACCAGCGCCTCTACAGCGGTGCCCCCGCGCGCGGGCTTGGGCGCGGTGGCGACGGGCTGGCAGGCCATGAGCGCCACCACCGCAAGCGCGGCGGCAGCCGCTACACGGCTACGGGTAATGGGCTCGCACCCAGATGTTGGCAAGGGAACACACCAGGAAGGCGGCGACCAGGACCCAGGTGGTCCAGTAGATCTGCCGCTCGAGGCCTCGGCGGGTCCGGTACCCACCGCCCAGTCCCCCATCCCCACCGCCGATCGTTCCACCGAGCCCGGATGCCTTGGGTGTCTGCACCAGCACGCCTACCGACAGCAGGAGGGCAAGCACGGCCTCGATGACGATGAGAGCGTTCTTGACCTGGTTCATCGGCCGGCTTAGCTGACCCAGATCGTGGAGAAACGGGCCTCGATCGCCGTCCAGTTCAACGTGTTGAACCATGCCGTGACGTAGTCGGCCCGCTTGTTCTGGTACTTCAGGTAGTAGGCGTGCTCCCACACGTCGACGCCAAGAATGGGGGTGAGCCCTTCCATGTACGGGCTGTCCTGGTTGGGGTAGCTCTTGATCGACATCTGCCCCTTCTTATCCGCCACGAGCCATGCCCAGCCGCTGCCGAACTGGCCGAGCGCAGCCTTCTGGAGCTGCTCCTTGAACGAGTCGTAGCTCTGAAAGGTGTTCTTGATTGAGTCGCCCAGCCGGCCAGGGGGATTGCCGCCACCACCCGGGCCCATGATGCTCCAGAAGATCGAGTGGTTCGAGTGGCCGCCCGCGTTGTTGCGGATCGCGGTGCGGATGTCCTCAGGCACCATGTCGATCCCCCACAGCAGGTCCTCGACGGTCTTCGAGGCCAGCTCGGGGTGCTTCTCGATCGCGGCGTTCGCGTTGGTCACGTAAGTCGCGTGGTGCTTGTCGTGATGGATTTCCATCGTCTTCGCATCGATGTGCGGCTCGAGTGCTTCGAACGGGTATGCAAGCGCTGGGACTGTGAATGGCATGGCGGGAGCCCCCCTTAATGAATTTCCTGAAGTTCTACCTGAATCAGTCTAGTTGTTCACTGTTTTGAGCCCGACGCCTGGTCCTTGACCGCGGCCGCGCGGCGTTCGATCTCCTTGGGGTCGCCGAGGTATCGCGATGAGGTCGGTCGGAACGATGAATCGAGCTCATAGACGCGAGGCACGCCGGTGGGGATGTCGAGGTCGACCACCTGCTGGTCGGTGAGACCGTCGAGGTGCTTGACCAGCGCGCGAAGGCTGTTGCCATGCGCCGATACGAGCACGCACGTGTGACGCAGCAGATCGGGCACGACCCTGTCGAACCAGTAAGGCAGCATCCGATCCACGACGTCCTTCAGGCATTCCGCGCTTGGCAGCAGCTCAGGGGGCAGGTCCGCGTAGCGAGGATCGTGCGAGGGATGGCGATCGTCCGACCTTTCCAGGTCAGGCGGGCGGATGTCATAGCTCCGGCGCCAGATCTTCACCTGGTCGGCGCCATACTTCTGCGCCGTTTGCTGCTTGTTGAGCCCCTGCAGCGCCCCGTAGTGGCGCTCGTTCAACCGCCAGCTGCGTCGAACCGGAATCCATGTCATTTCCATCTCGGCCAGGGCCAGGTCGGCGGTCTGGATGGCGCGCACCAGCAATGACGTATGGACCACCTGCGGCGCGAGCCCTGCCTGCTTCATCAGGCGGCCGGCCTCAGCTGCCTCCTTGACGCCTTGCTCGCTCAGTGGCACGTCGTGCCAGCCGGTGAACAGGTTCTCGAGGTTCCAGGTGCTCTGCCCGTGCCTGAGCAGCACCAGCACGCCTGGCTTTCTAGCGATGGCTGCCATAGACCCCGGCGGTGACTTTGACGATCTCCGAGAACTCGTCGGCCTTGAGGCTGGCGCCGCCCACCAGGCAGCCATCGCACAGCGGGAGCTCAACGTAAGACTCGACGTTGCCGGAGTTCACGCTGCCTCCATAGAGCACGCGAACTTTGCGCGCCGCCCCCGCGCCGATCATCTCGCCGACAACACGGCGGATCAGCCTCATCGTCTTGTACGCGTGCTCGGGATCGGCGCTCTTGCCTGTGCCGATCGCCCAGATCGGCTCGTACGCGATCACCAGGCGCGATGAATCGTCGGCTGAGCAGCTGGCGAGCCCTGCCTTGACCTGGGCAGTGACCACCTCGTCGCCCTTACCCGCAACGTAGTGCTCGTCCAGCTCGCCGACGCAGACGATCACGCTCAGATCACAGGCGAGCGCCGCCGCCGCCTTCTTCGACACCATCTCGTCGGTCTCTCCAAGGTACGCGCGCCGCTCGGAATGACCGACGAGCACCCACTGGCACCAGCCCTTGAGCATCGCCGGAGAAACCTCGCCGGTGTACGCGCCTGACGTCTCCCAGAAGCAGTCCTGGGCGCCCAGCTTCACGCCTGTCTGATCCAGCACCTCGGCGACGCCGAGCAGCCAGGGAAATGGCGGGAACAGCGCAACCTCCACACTCTCCAGGCTGCTCGTCGCGGCAACCAGGATGCCCCTGACGAGTTCGAGTGCCTCCCCTCCATCCGCCGGGTTCATCTTCCAGTTGGCTGCCAGCAGCGCCTTTTCGGATGCGGGCATTTCAGGCGTCCTTCAGGATCGCGACGCCCGGCAGCTCTTTGCCCTCGAGGTACTCGAGGGTGGCACCGCCTCCTGTCGAGACATGCGAGAAGCGCGCGCCAAGCCCGAGCGAGTCGATCGCGGCCACAGTGTCTCCGCCACCGACCAGGGTGTAAGCGCTTGACTCTGCCATCGCCTCTCCAACCGCGCGCGTCCCCTCGCTGAACTCAGCGATCTCGGCGACGCCCATGGGTCCGTTCCAAACAATCGTCGATGCGCTGCCGATGTGCTCGCCGAACTTGGCAACCGATTTTGGACCGATGTCGAGCGCCATCCAATCAGGCTTGACGGCATTGGCGGACAGAACCAGCGTCGGCTGCTTCGCCTCCATCCGCTTCGCGCACACAAGGTCGACTGGCAGAACCAGTTTCTTGCCGCCTTGCTTCTCGACCTTTTTCGCATCCTCGAGAGCTGACTCCTCTACGAGCCCTTTGCCGGTTGGGTAGCCCTGCGCCCGGAAGAAGGTGTTGGCCATCGCCCCTCCGATGAGGAGCGCGTCAACCTTCTCCAGCAGGTGCGTCAGGACCCCCACCTTGGTGGAAACCTTGGCGCCGCCAACCACCGCGACGAGCGGACGCTTTGGATCGTCGAGCGCTTTGTGCAGGGCTGCGAGCTCCGCCTCCATCAGCTCGCCTGCGTAAGCGGGCAGGTGCTTGGCGACGCCGACGACCGAGGCGTGAGCTCGATGGGAAGCGGCGAAGGCGTCGTTCACGAAAAGTTGGCCGAGGGCGGCCAGCCGCCCGGCAAACTCGGGATCGTTGTCCTCCTCCTCGGGATGAAACCGGACATTCTCCAGGAGGAGCAGATCGCCGCTTTTCAGCTTGCCCACAGCATTGCGCGCAGGTTCGCCCACGCAATCCTCGGCGAAGTCAACCTTGAGGCCGAGCTGCTTCGCCAGCGCCTTCGCCACCGGGCGCAGCGACAGCGCCGGGTCGACTCCCTTTGGGCGCCCAAGGTGCGACATCACGATGACCATCGCGCCGCGCTCCGCGAGGTGCTTGAGAGTCGGGACCGCTGCTCGAATGCGCGAGTCATCGGTGATGGCGCCTTCCTTGGATAGCGGCACGTTGAGGTCCTCGCGCACGAGGACACGTTTGTCCGAGACATCGACCGACTTGATCGAAGCTTTCAGAGTTTCGCCGCCATATGGTTGATCAGGTCGACCATCCGGCAGCTGAACCCCCACTCGTTGTCGTACCAGCTGACGACCTTGGCCCACTGCTCTCCGAGCATGAGGGTGAGCGGCGCATCGACGATCGATGAGTGAGGATCGCTCTTGAAGTCCGAAGACACGAGCTCTTCGTGGCTCACCGCGAGAATCCCCTTGAGCTCGCCCTTGGACGCAGCTTCAAAGGCCGCGTTGATGTCTTTCGCAGTGGTTGCCTTGGTGAGCTCGACCGTCAGGTCGACGACCGAGACGTCGAGAATGGGCACGCGGAACGCCATGCCCTGGAACTTGCCCGCTAGCTCGGGCAGCACTTCAGCCACCGCCCTGTTGGCTCCTGTCGAGGTTGGAATCACGTTGTCGGCTGCCGCTCGAGCACGCCGCAAGTCCTTGTGCGGCAGGTCCTGCAGCTTCTGGTCCGCCGTGTAGGCGTGAATCGTCGTCATCATTCCGCGCTCGATGCCGAAGGAGTCGTTCAAGACCTTGGCAAGGGGCACAAAGCAGTTGGTGGTGCAGCTCGCATTGGAGATGATGTTGTGGTTCTTGGGGTCGTATCCCTTGTGGTTGACACCCATCACCACCGTGAAGTCCTGGTGTGTTGCGGGGGCGGAGATGATCACCTTCTTGGCGCCGCCCTTGTCGATGTGAACTCGCGCCTTCGTCGCGTCGGTGAAGAGCCCGGTTGACTCGATGACGAAGTCGACCCCAAGGTCCTTCCAGGGCAGCTCGCCTGGATCCTTGACGCTCAGGAACTTGACCGAGCGGTTGTCGACCTTGATGGTGTCGCTGCTGGCGGAAACGGCGGGACCGAACGTCCCAAGCGCAGTGTCGTGCTTGAGAAGGTGGGCGAACGTGGCTGCGTCCCCCAGGTCGTTGACAGCGACGATCTCGAAGTCTGCCTTCAGCTTGTCGGCCGCTCGGTAGATGTTGCGGCCAATACGGCCAAACCCGTTGATACCGACCTTGATGGTCATAAGGGAGGTGCTCCAATGCGCCGTGGCGGCCCAGCACGGCTGAGAGGGAAGGGCGGCGACGTAATGTTATGCGGAGCGGCGCGCCGGCTTCGGTCCGCTGGATGTGACCAGGGTGTCAGCCAGCTCCTGAAGCCGCCGGAGACGGTGGTTCACTGCCGACTTCGTGAGCTTCATGCGGACCGCTAGCTCGCCCAGGTTGAGCTCCGGGTTGTTGCTCCGCCAGCGAGCCATCTCACGCAGGGCTGGCGGCACGCGGTCCAGCTTCCCCGTTGACTCGAGGCGCTCGATCGCTGCCGCCTGACGGAGCCCGGAGCCGATCGTCTTGCCGATGTTCGCGGTCTCGAAGTTCAATCGGCGGTTGACCTTGCCGCTCACCTCGCGGACGACGCGAACGTTCTCGAACTCCATCACGGCGCGGCTGGCACCCATCAGCGACAGCAGCCGGACGATGCCGTCCCCCTCCTTCACGTAAACGACGTTCTGGCCGCTGCGTTCCATGATCCCGGTGCGCGCGCCGGCAGCCTCGGTGACGTGGCCGATCTCCTTCGCCCACGAAGCATTTGGCGCCACGAACTCCAGGTGGTATCGGGCGCTGGGCGCGTTGACCGATCCACAACCCAGGAACAGGCCGCGAAGCATTGCCTTGCGGTCGCACGCTGCGTCAGGCACCGCCCGAGTGGCGGCCTGCGTGAATGCCGGCGCGAGGCCCGGCGGCAGCGACAGCTCCACGAAAAGGGAGACACGCTTGCGCGTCTTCACCACCTGGTATTTGGCTTCCATGTGCCCGACGGCCCGACCGAGCCTCACCACCTTTCGTGCCACGGGGTTTCGCAGCAGCGAGAAATAGGCTGCCTGCCCCTCGCTCTGGCGCTTGATCAGGCGTCCGCGCGAGCCGAAGTAGATGCCCAGCAACTCGCTCAGCTGACAGCACGGTCTCGCCGGCAGATGGCCGGCCATCTCGTCTTTGACGTCCGCGGAGAACGAAATCCCGCGTACCTCCCCTGGACCCTGAATGTGCCCCTACGACTGAGTTCAGTTTACCCTTCCGGTAGTGGCAAAAATGAGGATGATCGAGGCAGTTCGCGCAGCCATCACAGAAGAGATGGAGCGGGACGAAAGGGTCCTGGTCATGGGCGAGGACGTGGGCAAGAAGGGCGGGGTGTTCGGCGCCACCGACGGCCTATACGCACGCTTCGGCGAAGCGCGCGTGCTGGATACGCCACTGGCCGAAGCGGGCATCGTTGGCGTGGCGGTCGGCGCCGCGCTCAACGGCCTCATCCCCATCGCCGAGATCCAGTTCGCCGACTTCATCCATCCCGCGTTCGACCAGATAGTCAGCGAGGCCGCGCGGACGCGTTACAGGTCGAATGGTGACTGGTCGGTTCCGATCGTCATCCGGACGCCCTTCGGCGGAGGGGTTCACGGCGGGCTCTACCACTCGCAATCGATTGAGGCGTTCTACGCCCACGTGCCCGGACTCAAGGTTGTCGTCCCGAGCATGCCCGCCGACGCGAAGGGCCTCCTCAAATCGGCGATCCGGGACCCCGACCCTGTGCTCTTCCTCGAGCACAAGAAGGTCTACCGCCTGGTCGCCGAGGAGATCCCTGAAGGCGACCAACTGGTGCCGATCGGTCCTGCCGTGGTCAGGCGAGAGGGCACCAACCTCAGCTGCTTTGCCTGGGGCCTGATGACCCACTACTGCCTCGAGGCTGCCGAGCAGGTGGCAGCCGATGGAATCAGCGTCGAGGTGGTCGACCTGCGGACGCTTGCGCCGCTGGACAGGGACACGATCCTGGAGTCGGTACGCAAGACCGGCAAGGCGATGGTGGTCTACGAGGACAACCTCACCGGAGGCTTTGGCGCAGAGATCTCGGCGATCATCTCCGAGCACGCCTTCGACGACCTCGATGGGCCGGTGGTAAGGGTCGCCGCGCCGGACATCCCCGCGATGCCCTTCAACACCCCGCAGGAAGAGTTCTTCATGCCCAACCCCGAGAAGATCGCAACAGCGATGAGAAAGCTTGCCTCGTACTAAAAAGGAGACCACAGCCCTCCCCGCTCATCCGCTGGGGTCCCCGCGCGGCACGCGCGGGAGGGCGTCAGGCCCGCCGGAGGGGATGCGAGCGGCGGCTGCGCCGCCGTCGATCAGCGCCCAGGAATACGCGGACCGGAGGAACGCAGTCAGCGCCGGCATGGACGCGGCGGGCCTCGACGCAATGTGCGTCTTCTACCCGGCCCGGATCGCCTACCTCACAGGTTTCCACCACATCCCGACAGAGCGGCCGATCGTCCTGGTCGTCGGCCCGAAGAGCCACACATCCCTCGTCGTGCCCGCAGTCGAAAAGGAGCATGCCGAGTCCTCAACCTCCATCGACAGGGTCGAGGTCTACTTCGAGTACCCGGGCGCCGAGCACCCGATGGAGCGCGTGGCAGCGATGCTCAAGGAAATCAAAGCGAGACCGAGGCGCACCGGCGCGGACCACGACGGCTGCGTCCCTTATTGGGGCTACCGAGGTCCGCGACTCAGCGACCTGACAGGCCTGCGGCCGATGGATGCCGAGATGCTCATCGAATCGCTGCGACGAGTGAAATCGGCAGCAGAGCTCGAATGCATCCAGCTCAGCTGCGATTGGGCCGCGCGCGCGCACAGACGCATGCAGGACGCCATCGAAACAGGCAAGACCGAGATGGAGTGCTACATGCCCAGCTCGGCCCAGACCCTTTACGAGATGGTCCGAGAGATGCCCGGGTGGCGACCCCGCGGGTTCAATGGCAGCGGCCTCATTGCGATGTTCGTCGGCGGGCGCTCGACGGCAATGCCCCACGGTTTTGTGAAAGGCCACGGTGTTCAGATGGGCGACGTGCTCGTCAGCGGCGCCAGCGCCGACATCGACGGCTACCACAGCGAGCTGGAGCGGACGATGATCGTGGGCGAGCCCACCAAAGAGCAGGAGCGCGCCTTCGCCGCCATGCTCGCGCTGCAGACACGCGCCACCGAGGTATTGGCCCCTGGCGTCACGGCGGGCGAGGTCGAGCTGGCCACCATAAAGCTCGCCGAGGAGCTTGGGGTTCACGACCGCCTTCGCCACCATGTCGGCCACTCGATCGGCCTGGAAGGCCACGAAGCCCCGTTCCTGGACCGTGGCGATGAGGCAGTCCTGGAGCCTGGCATGGTCTTCACAGTCGAGCCGGGTGTATACGTGAAAGACCTTGGCGGCTTCCGCCACTCGGACACGGTTGTCATCACGGAAGACGGCCGGCGCGTGATGACTGACTATCCGCGGGAACTGGCTGATCTGATCATCAAACCGTGAGGACCCGGCTGCTTCCGGCCGGACCTAAGTATTACCCTCGGCACAGATGACCCGCGACTCGGATACTCGGCGCGGCCGCCGCCCAGGCGATATGCGGGTCGTGATCCGGCGCGCGGCCAAGATGCCGCGAACGCTCGGCGCCCCCTCTCTCTTCGCCGCCTGCTACGGCAACGTCGGCTCGAGCATCTACTACGCGCTGGGTGTCACGGCGGCCTTTGCCCTCGGCCTCACTCCTTTGGCCCTGATCCTCGCCGGATTCATCTTCGTAACGACCGCCCTCAACTACGCGGAAGGAACAGCGGCTCTCCCCCACGCCGGCGGGAGCTCGAGCTTCGCGCGTCGCGCTTTCAACGGACCAATCGGTTTTCTCGTCGGTTGGGTGCAACTTCTGAACTACACGGCAACGGTTTCGATCTCTGCGTACTTCGCCATCAGCTATCTCGGTATCTTCGGCAAGTACGTGCCGTTCATTCAGACGCTGAAGACTGAGAACGAATGGCACGTCGCCGCCACCATCGTTCTGATCGCAGCGCTGATCGTCCTCAACGTCGTGGGCATCCAGGAGTCAAGCGTCCTCAACCTGGTGCTGGCCTTCACCGACCTGATCACTCAGTTCGTTCTCGTGATCCTCGGCCTGGTGTTCCTGCTGAAGATCCGGCAAGTCCTGGACAACATTCACCTGGGTGTCGCGCCGACGTGGGGCAGCTTCCTGGCCTCCGTATCCATCGCGATGGTCAGCTACACAGGGATCGAGACGATCTCCAACCTGTCCGAGGAGGCGAAGAACCCCGGTAAGTCGGTGCCACGTGCGACGTTCTGGGTCATTGCGGCGGTGCTGTTCGTGTCAGCTTTCTTGCCCACTATCGGCATGAGCGTCTTCCCGGTCCACATGGAGAACGGGATGTTCACCACCGACCTTGGAACGCAGTGGAAGGCGGACCCTGTGTCGGGAATCGTCCTCGTCGGCTTCGCCGCGAAGGGTCTGGAGACGCTTGCATTCTGGTCAGGCCTCTGGGTTGGCTTCCTCGCATTCACGATTCTCATCATCGCCACCAACGCCGGCCTGATTGGGATCTCCCGACTCGGCTACTCGCTCGCCGGCGCGGACAGCCTTCCGCGAGTGTTCGGGAGGCTTCACCCTCGCTTCAAGACCCCCTATGCGTCGATAGTGATATTCGGCTTTGCCGCCGCGCTACTGGTGCTCCCGGGCATCTTGATCGGCCCCCAGGAGATCGACCTCATGAGCGCCGTGTACTCGCTGGCAGCAACCTTTGCATTCTGCTCGGCGCACCTCTCGGTGATGCGCTTGCGGTTCGTGGAGCCAGACCTCTACCGGCCGTACAGGATGCCCGGCAACATCAAGTTCGGTCGTGACAGCATCCCGATCCTGTCCCTGGTGGGTGCCATCGCGATCGGCACGGTGTTCACGCAGCTGATGTTCCAGAACATCTCCAACTCGACATACATCTATTTGGGCTGGCTAGGGTTCGGCGTCCTCAGTTACGTGCTCTACCGAAACCATCGCAAGCAGCCCCTATGGGAGCCGCTAGAAGAGCCGCCGCCGCCTGATCGCGAGGTCGAGCACCTTCCACCCGAACCGCTACCAACGGCGGCACGCTTCAAGCACGGCCGGCGAGTCGCAGCGCACGCAGCCACAACCCGCGAAATTCGCCATCGTTCCCATCGCCGCGGCTGGCGCCTCGAGATCGAGCTCTTTTTTGCCCGGCACGGAAACGTGCGCGGATTCCTGATAGTGGCTGTGTTTGCTGCGGTCAGCGGCCTGGCGGTCGGTGTCGACCTATCGGCCTACGACCCCTTCGGGACCGGCATCGGCTGGTCTCCCGGCATCGTGGTGACCACCCTTCTCGCCGCTTACCTGCTCAACCGCAGCCACAGCGAAATCTAAAGCCAACGCACTCCGGTCCCGTGCGCTTTGGAGAGAGCGAGCAGCTCATCCCCTCCACCCGGCCACAGGGTCAGCCGCACCTCGAAAGACTGCGCGCCGGGTTCCATTCGCAAGTAAGCGAGCGGTCCTTCCCGTGTCGCGCGCGACCCTGCCGCTTCAAGCGCTGAGGCGATCCTGCGGCGGCCGCCAGCGTCGACATACTGCATGAACACCGAGTGGAAGACGACAGTCGCGACGCCGGTGCGCGATGAGGCAAGCTCGCGCTCGAGAAACGTTGCCGCATCGACGCGCTCGACCTCGACTGGAACGTGGCGAGCCACCTCGATCGCCCCTTCGAGCAGCTTGAACCGCTCGCTCTGGTCCGCCCAGACAAACGACCGAAGGGTGAGCGAGCCCTCGGCGCTGGTCGAATCGACAGGCTCCACGTCGCAGCCCTTGCGGCCCACCACCTCGACAGGCTTGTCTAGCGGCGGCGCCACCTCGAAGGAGTGTCTGAAGTGGACGGGGGATTCGAGGTGTCCCCACCCGTGAGCGCCCGACTCGTAGCGGTAATGGTCAAAGCGCAGGTTGAAGCCGGCGCTGGCGCCAAGCTCCAGAATCCGAAGCCGCCTGCCGGTGCGCCTGGCGATCTCGAGGAAGCCCCCGAGCAGCGCTGCGCTCCGGCCGACCTCGTTGGTTTGGCAACCCCGCGGCAGCAGCTCGCGGATCTGAGACCGATGTGAGACGAGCGCGTCACGAAACGCGGGCCACGCCGCGCGCGCATCCCCATCGCCCCCTGTCGATGGGTATCGCGATGCCAGGTCGGGGACGCTGCCCATCAGCACCAGCCTGTGCATCGCGCCCATGAAGCGAAGCGCCAGGGCCGCGTGGTCGTCCTCACTTTCGAAACCACCCAGCACCCCCCATACCGCGCCTTCGGAATCAAGGTCCCCGGCAGCCGACCGGAGGAGAGAGCCGTACATCGGAGAGCCGAGGTCATCGCACCAAGAAGCCTGGCGCTGCAACCGCTGCGCCAGAATCGCGCGAGCCTGGGTCGAGTCAGGCGGCACCGGCCAAAGCAAGCTCCTTTGCCCGGTTCGCATAGCCCGGGTGCGATGGATGCGCCACTCGGTACCACGCAAGCGTTTCGGCGAGCGCGTCCTCGAGGGCGGAGGGCTCGAAGCCAAGCTCGGCACGCGAGCGGTCGAGCACGTAGCCGGCCGAGCGACGTGGGTCGGGGCCGTAAGGACTCGCGTCGGGCGGGAGGTCGGCAAATGGGACGGGGTGGAACCTCGCCGGCACGCCATAGACGCGAGCGATGCTTTCAATCAGGCTGCGCAGGCTCACCCCCTCGAACGCGGCGTTGTAGGCCTTGCGAGCGGTGTCCTTACGTAAGTCGCACGCCAGTGCGCAAGCAAACCCGATGTCCTTCACCCAGGCCAGGCCCGCCTGGCGTTCGTAAGACTCTTCCGGCACCAGCAGGGGTCCACCGTCAGCCACTCGCTGGATGTAGGCAGCGATGCGAAGCGTGTGATCGGCGGGTCCGAAGACGGCTGGCGGCCTGACCACGGTCCAGGGAAAGTCGCGCGTGCGCGCGAGGACCGTCTCGCACCAGCGCTTGCCGTCCATGTAGTCCAGCGCTGCCGGTGGGTCCCCCTCCAAAGGAATGAAGTCCTCCTCGCGGGCAGGCTTGCCATTGAGATGCGGATAGACCCCGGTGGAGACGAAGACGTAGCGGTCGCCCTTGAACACGCGAACTGCAGCCTCCACCTCCACAGGCTGATAGCAAGCGAGGTCGAGCAGCACGTCAGGCTTGACCTCCTGCAGAGCGCGCTTCAGCTGATCCTCGTCGGTCCTGTCTAAGGCGACATAGCTTGTGAAAACCCCGTAGGGCCTGTCCTTGCGCCCAGCCGCTATCGTCTCCACGCCTCGCCGCATCAGCTCCTTGCAGGCCGCGACTCCTATGAAGCCCGCTCCGCCCAGAACTAAAGCTCGGGTCAATCCAATTCGCGGGCGACGAACTCGACGTCTGCGTTTTCAAGATTGTCGAGCCGCGTCGCCATCTCGCGCGCCATCGCGACCGAGCGGTGCCGGCCCCCGGTGCACCCGAAAGCGACAACCAGCTGCGAGCGTCCCCGCTCGCGGTAATGCGGGATTGCGGCGCGAAGGGTGCGCTCGAGGTTGTCGAGCAGGTCGCGGGCCGCCGGCTGGCTGACCACGAACTCACGCACCCGCGGGTCACGGCCATCGAGTGGGCGCAGCTCCTCGACCCAGTAAGGATTGTCGAGCAGCCTCACATCGATCACCCACGCCGCACCGTCAGGGATGCCCTTCTTGTATCCGAAGGCGAGGCACGTAATGAGCATCTTCTCGCGCGATCGCAGCTGCTGTGCCAGCTCACGCAGCTGTGCGATATCGACACGGTGATGCGCGCGCTCGTGGCTGCCCCCTGTCTTGCCGTCGTTCGAGCCGATGTGCACGAGCACATAGCGAATCCCTCGAGCGTCGGCGTCCTTGAGCACGGCGGCCCCGTCGCCACGCAGCGGCAGCACGCCATCCGCCTCGTCGTACGGCGAGAGCCAGCGAGCAAGCTGGAAACCAGTGTCGAGAAACACGCCGACGCCTTCCTCGAGCTGCGGCTCCGTGGTCCCCCCGACAATCACCAG
>DATLPO010000152.1:0-20917 GCA_035535675.1 Candidatus Limnocylindria bacterium | reverse complement strand
TTGCTGATCGCCCTGTCCATCTGGCCTTCCATGCCGCCCTCGACGAGCTCGCCGTTCGCCGGGTCGCGGCCCGCTTGAGCCGTGACCCAGACCATGTTGCCGTGAATGTGGGCGTGAGGGTAGGAGCCTGTCGGCTGCGGTCCGCGACGGCTGACTATGCCTCGGTGTGGGCTCACTCAGTCGAGCGCCGCTATGCAGTCGATCTGTACTTTCGCGCCCTTCCACAGAAATGCGGCTCCAAAGCTCGTCCGAGCCGGCAGCGGATCGTGGAATCGCTCGCCGTAGATCCTGTTCATCGCGTCGAGGTCGCTCTCGTCGACGAACTCGATCTGAGCTTTCACCACCCGATTGAGAGCCGAGCCGGCGGCCTTGAGGATCGCCTCCAGGTTGTCGATCGCCTGGTTGAACTCAGCCTCGAAGCCGCCCTTGACGAAGTCGCCGGTCTTCGGGTCGCGTCCGATCTGCGCAGTGACATAAACAAGGCCGCCGTGTTGGCGTGCATGTACATACGGACCACGCGGCTCGGGCGCTTCCTTGATGGTGATTGTCGGGTCTGAGCTCATTTCATCTCCTCCAGGTCTGTGATCTACGCGACAGCCGAACGCAGGGTGTCAAAGCTTCGAGACGGTCCGTCCGTCCCCTCCCAGTCGACATCAACGATCACCTCGGTCGCGCCGGCGCCCGCGAGCGAGTCGAGCCTTGCAGCGAGCACATCCGGCCTTTGGTCTGCGCCAGTTACACGGACCACGATCCGGAAACCGTCGAGGTCAGTCTGCGGCCTCCCTGCGTCACGGCCGGCCGCCTTTATCGCAGCCATACCCTCAGCGATACCTGCTTCGGAAAGGCCCTCCAGCGAATACTGCGCGAGCCACCCGTCGGCGATACGCCCGGCCCTCTCGAGCGCGTTGCGCGACATTCCGCCGATGAGAACAGGCGGCCTGCGGGTGGGGGTTGGGCGCGTGTAGATCGCCTCAGCCAATCTGTAATGGCGACCCTCGAACGGCTCCACGGTCCCGGTCCAGCACCGGCGTGCGATTGCCAGCCACTCGTCCAGCACCACGCCCCGCGCGTCGAAGTCGGCGTCAAGGGCCTCGAATTCCTCGCGCAGCCAGCCCACTCCCACGCCAAGGACCAGCCGGCCGCCGGAAAGGACGTCGATGCAGGCTGCCTGCTTCGCGAAATAAATGGGGTTGCGCATCGGAAGGATGAGGACCGACGTCCCCAACTCGGCTGACGAGGTGGTAGAGCTCATAGCGCTAAGTGCGACCACCGGTTCCATGTAGTCGGTGTCGACCGGCCATGTGATACGGCCGTCAGCCGCAAACGGGTATCGCGACCGGACCTCGTGCGGAAACACGACGTGGTCGCTGGTCCAGATCGACTCGAAGCCCGCCTGTTCGAGCGTCGCTGCCATGCGCGCTGTGCCGATGCGGAACGGCACCGGTCCGCTATTTGGCACCTTGGCTCCGAGGCGCAGGGGACTTGTCACCAGGCGGCGAGCGTGCCTCCGTCGACCGGGACATAGGCGCCGGTCATGAACGAGGATGCGTCAGAGGTGAGAAATGCGACCACCGACGCGATCTCTTCGGGAGGCGCAGGGCGGCCAAGGGGAGTCTTCTCCATCATCTTCGCCCGCTTTTGCGGGTCGGCAAGGCTGCGTGCCGACATCGGCGTGTCGACCACGCCAGGGCCAACGATGTTAACCCTGATGCCAAACGGCGCCCAATCCAGGGCCAGCGACTTACCCAGCATCAGCACGCCTCCTTTGGAAGCGCAGTAGGCGCTTGCGCCGGGGTTGCCAACTACAGAGTTGATGGAGCCGATCATCACGACGGTCCCGCCATGACCGCCCGCGATCATCGCTCGCACTGCTGACCGCGCCGAGAGCCACGTGCCTTTGAGGTTGACGGCGATGATCCTGTCGAAGTCTTCCTCGCTGAATTCGTGACCCAGGCCGTGCTTTTCGACCCCTGCACAGGTGACGATGCTGTCGACAGATCCGAACCGGCGCATCGCTTCGTCGACCATTCGGTCGCACGACGCGCCGTTGCTGACGTCAACCTCGACTGCCATCGCGTCGCCAAGTCGCTTTGCAGTGCGTTCCGCCGGGTCGAGCATCACGTCGGCGCACACGACTTTGTCGCCTCGATCTGACAGCGCCTTTGCTGTCGCCGCGCCGATACCTGAGCCTGCTCCCGTGACGATAGCGACCGCCATCCGGTGTCCCCCACTTACTAACGAGTGTTTGTTCTTTAGGCCCGGGGTATTATGGTCGCCGTCTCAGCGGTCCGTCAACGCACTGCCGTAGCCATGATTCGCGGAGGTCCATATGCGCTTCGGAGTCGGCCTCTTCAGCCTGCAGTCCACCGCCATGCAGCCGTCCGCCTGGGCCGGAGCATACCGCGATATGCGCGAATACGCCGTGCTGATGGAAGGGCTCGGCTACGACGAGCTGTGGCTCTCCGAGCATCACTTCTTCTACGACGGCTACTGCCCCGCATTGCTGCCGGCAGCAGCTTCAGTGCTCTCAGTCACGGAACGCTTGCGAGTCGGCACAGGGATGCTCCTGCTGCCGATGCAGGACCCTCAACGGCTGGCTGCCGTCGCGCAGGACATCGGCAAGCGGTCCGGAGGTCGCCTCGACGTTGGCGTCGGCCTTGGTTATAGGGACATCGAGTTCGATGGCCACGGCATCTCGCGAAAGCAGCGCCTGCCTCGCATGTTGAAGGGCCTCGACGTGCTCGAGGCAGCCGAGGCTGCAGGCGGGGTGTCGATCTGGATGGGTGCTCAGCTCGTCGAGCCGGTGAAGCGGGCCGGGTTGCGCGGCCATCCGATCCTCTTCTCGGCAGCTCTTCCATTTGAGCGGTGCAAGACCCTCGCCAAGATCTGGGAAGAGGGCTGGGTCGAAGGAGGCCGGCCTGTGGCGTCGAAGCCGAAGCTCGGAGCTCTGCGAAACATCTGGCTCACCGAAGACCCACGCGAACGCGAGGTGGCGCGCGACTGGGTGCGCGCCAGCTACGTCCAGTACGCAGGGCTTGGCTGGACGCTGCCCGCAGTCGGCGAGCATGAGCAGGCCGACTTCGCCGAGGAAACTGACAAGGCGATCGCCGACACTGTCGAGACGACGATCACCGGCTCGGCGGAAGAGTGCATTCGCCAGCTGCGTGAGTTTGAGGCGATTGGCATAGACCACATCGCGTTCCGCCTGATGCTCGACGGTGCGCCGCGCCGCGCGCTCGAGCCACAGATCCGGCGCCTTGCGGAAGAGGTGATACCGCCTCTTCGCGACAAGGTCGCAGCATGAGGCTTGGCCTGTCGCTTCACGAAGGGCGCGAGGCTGAGATGAGCCGGCTCGCGGAGGCTCATGGGCTGTTCGGCGTCATGGCAGGGACCGGCAATCCGTTAACGGCGATCGTCGCCGCGGTTTACGCATCAACAGCGACTGAATTCGTTCGCGTCGTCACCCGCGTAACGCTCGGGCTCGAGCATCCAGTGACCATCGCCGAGGAGCTTTCAATCCTCGACAACGTCAATAACGGCCGGACTGTGGTCCTCGTCGACACCGGCGAGCTCCACCATGAGGAGGCCGCCGACGAGGTGGCAGTTCTGCGCGAAGCGCTGTCCAGCCGTCCGATCCAGCACGACGGGCCGAAGTGGAAGGTGCCTGCGGGGCTGCCCGCCAACGCCGCCGCTCCAAGCTCGATCTCGGTGGTGCCGAAGCCCGCACAGCTCGAGGTCCCGTTTTGGCTGACCGGTGCCGCAGCGCGCGAGGTCGCCGGCTCATCTGGACTGCCAGTCCTCGCGCGTGAAGCCGGTCAGGCGGATGACAAGAAGCTCGTGCAGCCGGGAGTGACGGTAATCACTGGAAACCTCAAGCCGGACCGCGACCTCGTCAGCGCGTGGGCGGCGGCCGGCGTGACGCACCTGCTCTTGGAGCTGCCTGCGGAAGGCGATCTCGGAACGATCATGACCCTGGTCTCGCGGCACCTGGGGCCGGAGGTCATGATGCCGCACTTCCCCCGCGTCATGTCCGAGTCACGCGTCCCCCTGTCGTGGCCTGGCGACATTCGTCGCTAGACTCGGAAAGTGGCCCGCCCGCCCAAACCCCTCGACGGCATTCGCGTGCTGGCCTTCGAAGTCCAGGTGGCAGGCCCCTACTGCACGATGATGCTTGCCGACCAGGGAGCAAGAGTGGTCAAGGTCGAGCGCCCCGAAGGCGGCGACACAGCCCGCGGCGGCGCCCCGAAGATCAAGAACGACAAGGGCGAAACCCAGAGCGGCTACTTCCTTCGATTCAACAGGAACAAGCGCAGCTTGACGCTCAACCTCAAGAGCGACGAGGGCCGCAAGATCTTCGGTGAGTTGGCTGATAAGTCGGATGTGGTGGTGGAGAACTTCCGGCCTGGCCTGCTTGACGACATGGGCATCGGCTACAAAGCGCTGTCGGAGCGCAACCCAGGCCTGATCTACGCCTGCATCTCGGGCTTCGGAAGCCTCGAAGGCTACCTCGGCCCTTACAGCAAGCGGCCCGCGTACGACATCGTTGCCCAGGCCATGGGCGGCCTCATGAACACCAACGGCCAGGCCGGCGGCCCGCCCACCTGGCTAGGGGTTGCCCTTGGCGACATCGTGTCCGGAATGAACGCTGCCTACGCGATCATGCTGGCTCTATACGAGCGCGCTAAGACTGGCCGCGGCCAGTACATAGACATCTCGATGTACGACACCATCATCGGCCTGGCCGAACGTTCGGTCACCGCTTACTCGTTGACGAACCAGGTCCTCGAACGGGGCCGCGAGCTCTTCATGGCGCCGTGGGGACCGTTCGAGTGCGAGGACGGGTGGATCGGCGTCATCGTCGCCACCGAAGGCGACTGGGCAAAGTTCTGCGCTGCCATCGAGAGGCCCGACCTGGTCGACCATGAGGGCGCGACCTCCGGCCCTGAAAGGGCAAAGAACATGGCGGGCTGGCTCGGGGAGATCATCGGCGACTGGTTCCGCAAGCAGACCAAGGCCGGCGCGACTGCCAAGCTGCTGGCTGTTGGGCTGCCGATTGGCCCGGTGCAGGACGCTAGCGAGATTTTCGACGACCCCCAGGTCGCAGCCCGCAAGCTGATGATCGACGTGCAAGATCCCATCCTTGGCTCGGTCAAGCTGGTCGGCCCTATCGCAAAGCTGTCGGGCGGCACGGAGCCGCTAACCGGCCCGGCGCCACTTCTAGGCGAACACAACTCGGAAGTCCTTACGGAGCTGCTGGGTTATACCAAGGAAGAGGTCGGCCGTCTGAAGGCGCACGGTGTGATCTAGATGAAGGAGAAGTTTCTGTGAGCTCAGAAGAAGTCGCCGTCATCAGCGCCGTCCGCAGCCCGTTCGGAAAATTCGGCGGCACGTTGAAGGATTTCACGCTGCCAAAGCTCGGCGGCATGGTCGCGGCGGAGGCGATTCGCAGGGCGGGGATCACCCCGGAAGATGTCGAAGAGGTGGCGACCGGCGTCAACCTACCTGGAGGAGACCGCTCCATCGCTCGGCAGCTGCTGATCGAGGCGGGCATACCCACCGACCGAGTGGCGTACACCGTGGACCGTGCCTGTTGCTCATCGATGGCTGCGGTCAACATGGCTTCACGCTCCATTCGACTCGGCGAGGTTGCGGTGGCGCTGGCAGGCGGCGCCGAGAACATGAGCAGGGTGCCTTATTTCCTGACTGACTTTCGATGGGGTCACCGGTTGGGCGACGTGCAGCTCAAGGATCAGCTTGTGATTGCCGATCCGATGACCGGCAAGCCGCGTGCTGTCCAGGCCGGCGAGGAAGGAGTCGAGTTCGGCATCACCCGCGAAGAGCAGGACCGGTGGGCTGTGCGCAGTAACGAGCTGTACTTCAAGGCCAAGGCGGCCTGCAACTTCAAAGATGAGCTGATGACCATCCAGGTGCCGCAAGAGCGCGGTGAACCGATTGCTTTCACTGACGACGAGTCGCCTCGCGCTGACGTCTCCCTTGAAAAGCTTGCGAAGCTGCCAACCATCTATGGCAGCCCGACGGTTACAGCCGGCAACGCCCCGGGCCTCAGCACGGGCAGCTCAGCCATCGTGCTGATGTCGCAGGAAGAGGCAAAGCGGCGAGGCAAGGAGCCTTTGGCCACGCTTCTTGGCTGGGCCATGGCATCCGGCCATCCCGACAGGATCGCTTCAATTCCTGCCGAATCGGCTCGCCTTTCACTTGCAAAGGCTGGCCTCACCATCGACGACATCGACCTGATCGAAATCAACGAGGCATTTGCCGCAGTGCCTCTGGTTTCTACGCTGATCATGGCGGGCCGCGATCAGAAGAAAGCGGAGGCGATTCGCGCTAAGACGAATGTGAACGGCGGAGCGATTGCCATCGGCCATCCCACAGGCGCGACTGGCGCGAGAATGATCATGACCCTCATGTACGAGCTGCGCCGCAGGCGAGCGGCGGCGAAAGACTCCCGGCCCTACTACGGCCTCGCAACGTTGTGCGGCGGGATTGGGGAAGGAGAGGCGGTCATCGTCAAGGTTGACGGCTAGTCTCGACCCATCAGATCACCGCGTCGGGCTGGTATGAGCCGAAGACGCCGCGCAGCGTCTCGCTGATCTCGCCGACCGTCGCGTACGCACGCACCGCATCGATCGTCGGCGGCACGATGGACGAGCCGTCGCGCGCGGCCGCCTCAAGGCCCGCAAGCGTCTTGCGTACCGCACGCTCGTCCCGCGTCTCGCGCACCCGCTGCAGCCTCCGGACCTGTTCAGGCTCGATCGACTCGTCAATCGCGAAAGGGGCCGGCCCAGGGTTGCCATCGTCGACCACAAAGCAGTTGACGCCGACGACCTTGCGCTCGCCGCTGTCAATCGCTGTCTGGATCCGGTACGCGGAATCCGCGATCTGCTCCTTGAACCATCCCGACTCGATGCAGGCGAGCGCCCCGCCCAGCTCTTCGATCTTGTCCAGCTCGGCGCGCACTCGTTGCTCCAGCTCCGCGGTGAGCGTCTCGACTGCGTAGGAGCCGCCAAGCGGATCGACCACCTTGGTTAGACCGGTCTCCTCGAGGATCACCTGCTGAGTCCTGAGCGCAAGGGTCGCAGCCTCTTCAGTGGGAACGCTGAGCGCCTCGTCGTAAGCGGAGGTGTGGAGCGTCTGGACGCCTCCGAGGACAGCCGCGAGCGCGTTCAGCGTCACCCGGACGACGTTCACCAACGGCTGCTGCGCGGTCAGGTTGGAACCTGCCGAGAACGCGAAGATGCGCAAGGCGCGGCTGTCGGGGTTCTTAGCGTGGAACCGGTCACCCATGATTCCGTCCCACACCCTGCGCGCCGCGCGGTACTTGGCAACCTCTTCGAGCAGCTCCATGTCCGCAGTGAGGAACGTGAAGAGAGAGGGCGCGAAATCGTCCACCGTGAGCCCACGTTCGACTGCAGCCTCGCAATAGGCGATGCCGTTGGCAAAGGTGAACGCAAGTTCCTGGATCGCGCTGGCCCCGGCTTCGCGAATGTGGTAGCCGCTCATGGAGAGCGGAGTCCAGCTCGGTAGATGACGCGCGCAGTACTCGATGACATCGGCGGCGATGCGTAGGCCCGCGCGTGCCGGATAGATCTGTGTGCCGCGGGCGATGTACTCCTTGAGGACATCGTTCTGGATGAGGATCCGCACACTATTGGGATCCTGTCCCATCTTCTCGGCGAGAGCGACGTTGAGCGCCAGCCACAGGTGCCCGATCGAGTTGGCCGTGGTGCGAATCTGACGTATCGACTCGAGGGGGATTCCGTCAAACAAAGTCTCCATATCAGCGAGCGAATCGATGGCAACCCCGACCCTGCCCACCTCGCCACGAGCGTGAGGGTGATCTGAGTCGAGGCCGAGCTGGGTAGGGAGATCCAGCGCGACCGAGAACCCGGTCTGGCCGGCCTTTAGCAACTCTTTGAACCTGGCGTTGGTCTGCTCGGCCGATCCGAAGCCGGCGTACTGTCCCATGATCCACGGCCGCTCGGCATACATGCGACGAGTGATGCCGCGGGTGAAAGGCGGCTCGCCAGGCAGCTCCGGGTCCGGGGCGCCGGCGGCTTCCATCTCTGCCTGGCCGTAGACCGGCAAGAGCGGGATTCCCGAACGCGTCTCAGCCATGCCCCTTTCCTGCTACCTCTCCAACGATCGCCTGAGCGCTGAGGATGCCCCAAACAGCAATAGCTCATTGTTGCTCACCGTCACAAATCGAACTCCGTGGTCGACCCAGAAGTGCGCGGACGGGGCGTCAGGTACCCAGATGCCGACCGCGACTCCTCGCTCGCCGGCCCGCTCGACGATCTCGGTGATCGCCTCTCGTACCTTTGGATGTTCGAACTGTCCGGGCAGCCCGAGCGAAGTCGACAGGTCGTAAGGGCCGATGAACAAAACGTCCAAACCGTCGATGCCGAGGATGCTCCCGAGGTCCGAAGTAGCAAGCCTCGCCTCTACCTGCAGAACGATCAATGGCTGCGGCGCTTCCTTCGTGGTCAGTGATGCAAACGGGATTGCGGAGTAGTGGAGCTGCCTGGTCGAAGGCGTGGCTCCTCGGCTGCCGCCAGGCGGAAAACGCGTCAAGCGGACCGCCGCCGCGCCCGCCTCGGCTGAGGTCACACCGGGGCTGACGATTCCCGCCGCTCCGAGGTCGATCGCCTTGCCGACCTGGTCGGGGGCGCTCAGCGGCACGCGGACGAACGCCGTAGTCCCACCGGCTTCAGCTGCACGTATCAGATGGGGGAGGCGCTCTGGTCCATAGGGCCCGTGCTCGAGGTCGAGGATGACGAAGTCCCATCCCGACCAGCCGAGGATCTCGACGACCTCGGGGCTCGGCGTCTGGACCCATGTGCCATAAAGCACCGTCTTCGTTGCGAGCGCCTGCCTCAGGCGCTCAGGGTTCATGAATCAGTTGATTTGTGAAGGAGGATCTTGATGGTGCCGGCGACGCAGACCTTCTGGTGCTGGTTGCAGATCTGAAACTCGAGATCTGCAACGCCGCGCCGCTGGCCCTTCGGCTCTAGAGCTGCTACGCGCGATGTGTATGAGATCGTGTCCCCGAGCATTACCGGGTTGATGAATCGGATCCGATCAAAACCGTAAAGGGCAACCACAGCCTGTCCTGAGATCGGCGCCAGCCCCGTCATCATCGAGACCAGCAACAGGCCATGGGCGATCCTCGTTCCAAACGGGCCCTTGGCGGCGTAGTCCGCATCGTTGTGTAATGGGCTCCAGTCGCCGCTGACTGCGCTGAACAGCGCCAGGTCGGTCTCGGTGATTGTGCGGCCGCGAGTACCGGCGAACACATCCCCAACTGCCAGCTTGTCGAAATACTTGTCAAGCAATGTGATCCTCTCCAATTGGCGGCGAGTCGGGAAATCATACTCCGGGCGCGTCATTTTCAGGGCTCCGGAGAGCTGATAAACGAACGCTCGTTAGCCAACTAGAATGCATCAGTGCGATTTGCCGGTCAGACCGCCATCGTCACAGGTGCAGGGCGTGGCATGGGCCGTGCTGTTGCGCTCGGCCTCGCGGCTGAAGGAGCCAATGTTGTCCTCGCAGAGGTGGATGAACCCTCTGCGAAAGAGGTGGCCGAGGAGATCCACAAGGCCGGTGCCCGTGCGTTGCAGGTCAAGGTTGACATCGGCAGCGTCGCCGACGTACGGCGGCTGTTCGAGGCAACAGTCGCGGAGTTCGGAGGCCTCGACATCCTGGTCAACAACGCGGGCATCGGCATCGCCAAGCCCCTCATCGACTACACCGAGGAAGACTGGGATCGGCAGCTCGGCGTCAACCTCAAGGGCATGTTCTTCGCCACCCAGGAGGCCGCCCGCCTGATGATTCCGAAGCGGAGCGGAAAGATCGTCAACTTCGCGTCGACGGCTGCCTTCGTCTCTTCCTCAACTCCAGAGACGGCTTATGACATCAGCAAAGGCGGTGTCCGCCAGCTGACGATTTCCGTGGCCGCCGAGCTGGCGCCGTACGGCATCAATGTCAATGCGGTTGCGCCGGGCACGATCATGACCGACCTGACCTTGAGGGTCCTCAACACCGAGGAGAAGATGGCGAGGGCTTCAGCGAAGATTCCGCTCGGCCGCCTCGGCAAGCCCGAGGACATGGTCGGTCCGGTCCTCTTCCTGTGCTCGGACGAGTCGTCATACGTGACCGGACATGTCCTCGTCGTCGACGGCGGCTGGCTGCTTTTCTAGATTGCGTCCCTTGTGATGACCGGCGCATTCCTGGGACTGCCCTGGCGACTCTGGCTGATGACGTTCGGTCATTTCGTCATCGATTCCAACGCAGCGCTGCTTTTCGCTCTGCTGCCCCTTTTCGTCACGCACCTGGGGATCAACTTGGCGCAGGCCGGAGCGCTGGCAACGCTGCTCCTGATGACCTCCAGCGTGACGCAGCCGTTGTTCGGCTACCTGCATGACCGAAACCCGCTCTTCCCGATGTCGGCCCTCGGTCTCTTGCTGGCGGGTCTGGCGATGGGACTGACAGGCTTCGTGACCACCTACGTTCAGATGGTCGGGTTGGTAGCAATCGCCGCAATTGGGGTTGCGGCATTCCACCCCCAGGCCGTCGCGCAAGCGGGGCGCGCAAGCGGTGAAAACAAGGAATGGGGCATCGCGATCTTCTTCACTGGTGGATCCACCGGCACTGGAGCCATGGCATTGCTCATCGTTCCACTGGCCGCGATGTTCGGGCCGCACGCAACCCTTGTGGCGCTGATCCCTGGGGTTGTCGCGTTCGTTCTGTTCCTGCGCGCCCGCCCATCCTGGATACCTGCCGAGGCAAGGCCCGCCGGTGGCGCCACGGCGGTCGCGTCCATGAAGTTGGTAGCGGCTCCGCTGTCGATGTTGCTGTCGGTTTCAATTCTGCGATCGGCGGTGATGACCGCCTACCTCACCTTCGTCTCCACCCTCGTCGTGGTCAGGACTGGAAGCCTTGGACTTGGCGCGGCGGCGCTCGCCATCTTCCTCTTCGCAGGCTCGCTCGGCGCGATTCTTGGCGGGGCCGCCGCACGTCGGTTCGGCGGCGCGTGGGTGGTGAATGTGTCGTTGATCACCGGCATGCTTGGCCTCCTGCCGGTCCCCTGGCTGCCTGGTCCGGTGCTCATACCCTGGATGTTCTTCGCCGGCGTGCTCATGTTCGCGTCAGAGGCACAGGTGACAGCACTGGCACAGCGATTGCTGCCTGCTTATGCCGGTGTTGCCTCCAGCTTGATGATGGGGGTCGGTCTTGGGCTGGGCAACATCGGTGCGCTGTTGACGGGCGCGATCGCCGACCGTCAAGGCATCCAGTTCGCCCTGACTGCCACCACACTGCTGATGGCGCCCGCGATCGTCGCAGCGTTCGTGTACATGGCGTCAATGCGCGGGGCGCGGTATGCGCCTGCGATGGAGGTAGAGGTATAAGTGATGCGGTTTGGGGTTGGCATGTACAGCACGCAGAAGCCCCCAGACTCCGATCGTCCACACCGCGACTTGTATGAGGACATGCTCAGGCAGGCCCGGCTCGCTGAGAAGGTCGGGCTCGACTCTTTCTGGATCGCCGAGCACCACTTCGCGGAAGACGGCTACGCTGCCGCCGTCATCCCGATCTGCGCCGCCGTCCTCGGGGCGACGGAGCGGCTGATCGCCGGGACGAGCATCGCGATCGCCTCCTTCTACAACCCGATCCGTCTGGCTGAGGATGCGATAGCGGCGGACCTTCTGAGCGGCGGTCGCTTCGTGCTCGGGCTGGGCACTGCATACCGTCCCGAGGAGTTCGCAGGCATGGCGATAGCCCCCGAGACAGACGAGGCAAGGCTGGACGAGGTTGCCGAGATCCTTGAGAAAGCCTTCGCGGGAAGGCGGTTCTCGCATCACGGCCGCTTCTACGACATCCCGGAGCTGGAGGTAACGCCAGCGCCGTTCACTCCTGCCGGGCCACCGATCATGCTTGCAGGCGACGGCGTGATCGACCGCGATGCTGAGCGCGCGGCCCGGCGCGGCAAGCGATACATGATCGACCCCTCGCTTCCCCTCGACGAGGTAGTACGCCTTGTCGCGCTCTACGACGCGGCTTATGAAGGCGAACCGGGAATGGAGCTGCCGCTGTTCAACTACGGCTTTGTAAGTGACGACTCCGATCCGTGGGAGGAGATGCGCGAGGGTTTCACCTACCTGCGGCAGACCTATGACCGCTGGGGTGGACGTGCGGTGCGCGAGGTCCACCGCGCCAACCACCGCCTGATCCTCGGCAGCAGCAAGGAGGTCGCCAGGCAAGTGCTCGAGTACCACCGGATGTTCGGCGACCGCCTTCATTTCGTGCTGCGTCTCAACTACCCGGGCCAGGATCCCGAGCGCTCCGACCGCGCGGTCGAGCTTTGGGGTGAGGTCGCTGCCACGGTTCGTCGCGAGCTTTCAGGCAAGGCTGGGCGATGACCGTCAGGGTCATCCAGACCATCGACACTCACACATTGGGCGAGCCGACTCGAATCGTCATCGATGGTTTCCCGGCGCTGCGCGGACGCTCCATGAAGGATCGCTCGCGGGACATGTTGCGTCGCCACAGTCCCCTCCGCCGAGCCCTCATGTGGGAGCCCCGCGGCCACCTCGTGATGTTCGGCGCGGTGGTGGTTCCGCCGGCCGACCCGGCTGCGGACCTCGGGCTTGTCTTCATGGACGGTGGTGGCGCTGTTGACATGTGCGTGCACGGAACCATCGGCGCGGTAACCGCGCTGATCGAAACCGGCAGGCTGAAAGCAACTCGCAGCGGTGTTCTGACAATCGACACGCCGGCCGGGCCAGTGCGCGTGCGCGTGACGCGTTCCAGCGGACGGGTAAGCGCGGTGGAGCTGGACGGCGTGCCGGCCCAAAGCGTGGCGACTGGGTTGAAGACACGAGCTGCCGGCAAGGAAGTCAAGTACGACCTTGCGTATGCAGGCAACCTCATCGCCCTGGTTCGCAGCTCTGACCTGGGGGTCAAGGTGCGCCCGCAAGCTTTCCGAGCCCTGGTTGACGCGGGCATGGAGGTGAAGACGCAGGCGCAGGAGGCGTGGGTTGCGACCAGGGGTCGTCTGGGGCCGTGGCGCGAGGTCGTCTCCTCGCTGATCTACTCGAAGCTCGGACCAGGCCGCTACCGTGACCTCGTCGTCTTCCGTGACCACTCGGTGGATCGCTCCCCCTGCGGCTCGTGCTTCTCGGCCCTCATGGCCCAGCTGCATGCGACGCGCAAGCTGCGCCTGGACGAATGGGTGGAATGCGAGAACTTGCTCGGCCTTTCGTTTCGCGGACGGCTGATCGAGAGAGGTGGCGAGCTCATTCCGCAGCTGTCGGGCTGGGCGTTCATCACCGGCGAGCACCGCTTCCGGATCGACTCCCGCGACCCACTTCGTCACGGATTTCAGCTGGCGTGAGCAAAGGCCGCGTCAAGGTGGGCGTCGTCCTACCTACTTACCGGCGCCTGGCAAGCTCTGAGAACATCCGCCGCGCGGCCACGCTTAGCGAGTCGCACGGATTCGATTCGGTGTGGGTCACCGACCACGTTGTCGTGCCCTCGCCCAGCGTCGAAGCATTTGGCCCCTCCTTCTACGAGGCGGTGACCGTCATGTCCTATGTGGCAGGCATCACCAGCCGCGTGCAGATCGGGGCGGCCATCCTGATAGTTCCTTACCGCCATCCCTTGGTGCTGGCCAAGATGATTGCGACGATCGACCAGCTTTCCGGCGGTAGGGTGATCCTTGGGGCGGGCCTTGGCTGGCTGGAGAGCGAATCCAACCTGCTCGGGGTCCCGCACCGCAAGCGCGCGAAGATCGCCGACGAGGCGCTTGCAGCGATGCGAGCGTGTTGGGAAAGCGAGCAGCCTGAGTTCCACGGCGAAATCTATGACTTCTCCGGGCTCCATTTCGCACCGAGGCCCCATGACAACCGACGCCTGCCGGTCCTGATCGGCGGCGCGTCGACGGCGGCGCTGCGCCGGGCGGCTCGTTTCGGCGACGGCTGGATCGGAGACGGACAGACTTTCGAAGAGCTCGCGATCGCGCTGACCCAGCTGTCAAGAGAGCTGGAAGCAGAAGGCCGCAGCCTCGGTGACATCGAGGTGGCGATGCGAACTGGACTGCAGGTTGCTGCCGACCGAACGGAGATCACCGAGTCGCCGTCTGAGACGGGATGGAAGACTGACGACTTCGCCAGCGCCGGCCGCACACCGTTCCGCGGCCTTCGCGAAGAGATCGTCGCGGACTTCAGGCGAGCCGCTGAGATGGGAGTCGGCCACCTGGTGTTCGAGTTTCCGGTCTCGCGCGGCGAGGAATCGATGGATCTGTTCGAAACGCTCGCGAGCATCCGCGAAGAGGCGAATGTCTAGCCTCCCTCGTTTCAGCCGGGAAGAGATCATGGCTCTGGACCCGGTTCGTGTGGCGGACGCGATGGCCGCCGGGCTCGCCATGGTCTCCCGCGGCGCCGCGGTAGCGCCGATTCGCGGACACATTGACCTTGGCGACGGGGCAGGCACCTTCCTCATCTCTGGCGTGCTCACCGAGCTAGACATCCTCAGCGTGAAGGTGATCAACGTCCGCCCTGGGAATGCGGCCCGAGGACTCGAGAGGCTTCAGGGCTCGCTGACGATTTTCGAATCCAGCACCGGGCGGCCACTCGCGACTCTCGACGCGCGGGCTGCGACAGAGGCAAGGACAGCAGCCTGCAGCGCGGTCTCCCTTCGACTTCTCGCCCGGCCCGACGCAACGGTGCTCGCCGTCGTCGGCACCGGTCCTCAGGCGGCAGCCCATTTGAGAGCGATGACGGCGGAACGCGGCTTCCATGAGATCCGAATCGTGGGGCGCGACCCGGATCATGCGCGCGAGCTTGCCGCGTCCAGTGGGGCCATTGCGATGAGCGCCCGCGATGCATTGCGCGGCGCGCATGTGGTCGTGACCGCCACCAACTCCACGGTACCGCTGTTCGCGGCGACTGCCGTCGAGCCCGGCACTCACCTTGCAATGGTGGGGAGTGGCAACGCCGCCGCCTCGGAGGTCGAGCCGCAGCTTCTCGCTCGTGCGGGAGCCATCCGTGTCGACCACCGGCCGACCTGTCTGCAGGAAGCCGGCGAGATCGTGGGTGCAGTTCGTGCCGGGCTCATCGATGAAGCCGCAATCCGGGAGCTGGGCGAGGTTGTGCTCGGCAAGGCCCCTGCTCGAACCACTCCTGACGAAATCACTGTCTACAAGTCGGTCGGCAACGGAACGCAGGACGCGGCGCTGGCCGCCGTGCTCCTCGGCGTGCCCCTCGGATGACACTTCGTCTTGGCCTTGGAGTGTTCGGCATGCAATCGGTCCCCCAGAGGCCCGACCATCACGTGCAGCTCTATCGGGATTTGCTCGATGACGCCGAGCTGGCCGAGGGTCTTGGATTCGATTCGATCTGGCTGTCAGAGCACCATTTCTGGTTTGACGGCTACTGCCCCGCTGACATCGCGGTCGCGGGCGCGATCCTCGGCCGAACCAAGCGTCTTGGTGTCGGGACCGCAGTGATGTTGCTGCCCATGCATTCGGTCCAGAAGGTCGCCGATGACGCCGCCACCATCAGCCGGCTTGGCGAAGGCCGCCTCACTCTCGGAGTGGCGCTCGGCTATCGCGACGCGGAGTTCGACGGCTTCGGAGTGCGGCGCAGGGATCGCGGCAAGCTCATGGACTCCATGCTTCCTAGCCTCGCGCAGTCGTGCAACTCCTGCGACCCGCCGATACCTGTATATGTCGGCGTCGCGACTGCGATCGCCGCGCAGCGCGCAGCGCGGCTGGGTTTGCCGTTGTTCGCTGATTCCACGATGAACGTTGCGGAGCTACGCGAGATGCTCGACGCATACAACGCCGCCGCGGCGGAAGCCGGAGTGAGGCCGCCGGCGACCCACGCGCTGCAGCGGGATGTCTTCGTCACCGACGATCGCGAACGTGACTGGGAAATGCTCTTGCCCGAGCTCCGCTACATGCGGCGCCAATACGGGGGGTGGTCGTTTCCGCAGGAGCCTGCCGAGACCGTGCAGGCATATCTGCAACGACTGGAGGCCGACATCGAGGCGAAGCTGAAGAATCTGATCATGGGCGACGCCGCAGAAGTGGCGGCTCGACTCCGCGAGTTCGAGGCTCTCGGATTCGGGCTCATCGTCTGCCGCAGTCAGTTCGGCAACCTGCCGCGAGAAAACCTTCACAGGGCATTCGAAGGACTTGCCGCCGTGTGCGAGGAGGTCTCGAGATGAGGCTCGGGCTGGGCCCGATCCCTCTGCAAGGCGCGACAAGACAGGCGCTCGAGGCCCTTGCCGCGACAGCTGTCGCTTCGTCCTTCGATGCGGTCTGGGTCGGCGAGTCGCGTGCTGACGGGGTGGGGGGCGGGCTGGCCTCTGCGGCGATGCTCGGGCAGCTCGTGCCGATCCGCGTCGGGGCTGCAATTGATGCCGGCCTCTACCACCCGCTTTACCTGGCCGAAGACATCGCGATTGCGGACCTCACATCACAGGGCAGGATCGAGGTCTTGCTGCGGTTCGGGACGCCGGCATCTTCGCGCTACGAGGCGCCGACTGAGCAGAGCTGGTTCGAAGAACAGCTTCAAGTGTTCGCAGCTGCCTTGAGCGGCGCCCACATTCACTGGTCTGGCAAGCACCTGAGGGTGCCTGCGCGCATCGAAGCCAATCAACCCGCCCCCGAAAGGCTCGCCCTCAATCCACGACCTGCCCAGCCGGCGGTTCCGATCTGGGTCGAGTCCTCCGAGAGATGGATGGACGATCTGGCCCGACGCTTTGGCTTCGGCGTGTCGGGGAGGTTGGGAGGTGGGGTCAAAGTTCCGCCTCCCACTGGACGCTGGCCTGGCATGTTGCTGTGCCCGCCTGACGTGGAACCGAAAGCGCTTCTCGATGCGGCGGGGGATGGGGCAGGCTACTTCCTCATCGGGGCGCAAACTCCTCATGAGGTGGTGACGGCGGGCAGGCGCCTTGCCGGAGCCTTACGGATGCCGGACTTTCCCGAGTGGATCAACGCTTGAGGACTCGATAGACAAGCGTTCGTTTGCCTGAGATGAAAGTGGTATCGTGACCCGCGATGGCAGCTACCGACGTCGTCCTCTACACACTGAACAACGGAACTACCGATCCGACTTGACAAGAATGTTGCAGAGTGAGGGAGTTTCTCTCACAGAACTCGGTCGAGTTCGAAGATCGGAACATCGCAAAGGAACCAGGATGGCGAACGCAGCTGAAGGAGCTGACTGGCGAGATCGTGGTCCCGGTGCTCTTCGTCAACGGCAAGCAGGTCATCGGCCTCGACGAGCCGCTGATGGCCGAGGCGCTCGGACTGGAGCACGTGGAGTCATCGAGCAATCGCGATGGCCTCGAAGCGCCTCCCGAGCTTGCGCAGCTGCCGGACCATGCGGAGGATCCAACCGCCGGTGCATTGACGCATTTCGTGCAGCGGCTCCAGCGGGAAATGGAGTTCAACGCCCTGAAGGACGGCGCTCCATATCGCGATGGCCAGCACGACGGGATGCGATTCGCTCGGGACGCCATCCTTCGAATCCTCACCGGCAAGTACGAGCCGGAGAAGATGGTCATCGAACGCGACGGCGACAAGCCGGCCTGACCGCCTGCGGATGAACGAAGCGGCGCCCGCCGCTGAGGTTAATCTCGATGGTGTGGCCCCAACGCCAATGCCGCCGATGGTGAGATATCTCGACGAGGACGGCGAGGTTCTCGTCGACGACCTGCCGATGAGCGACGAGATGGCTCTCGAAGGCTATCGGGTGATGGTCAGGGGTCGGCGGTTCGATGAGCGTTCGGTCAGCCTCCAGCGCCAGGGCCGCATGGTCACCCTCGCGCCCGGCATCGGTCAGGAGGCCGCCACCGTCGGCGCCGCGATGGCAATCGATGCCAAAACCGACTGGTTCGTCCCACAGTACCGAGAGCTGGCGGGGCAGCTGTGGCACGGCTATCCGCTCACGATGGCGTTCCTTTGGCACGTCGGCCACCCGATCGCGTTCCAGGTGCCCGGCGACCTCAAGATGCTGCCTTTCCAGGCCGCGATCGCCGGCCAGCTGCCGCAGGCTGCGGGCCTCGCCTGGGGCTTGAAGCTCAAAGGCGATCCCGGGGTGGTGCTCGCGATCTTCGGAGACGGCGGCACATCCCAGGGGGACTTCCACGAGGCCATGAACCTGGCCGGGGTCATGAAAGCCCCGATCATCTTTCTCTGCCAGAACAACGGCTGGGCGATCTCGACGAGCATCTCGCAGCAGACAGCGTCGGAGACGTTGGCGCAGAAGGCAGTCGCGTATGGCTTCCCGGGCGTTCAATGTGACGGCAACGACCTGTTCGCGGTCTATGCCACCGTGCGGGAGGCGGCGCGGCGTGCAAGGGACGGCAAGGGTCCGACTCTTGTTGAAGCTGTCACCTACCGGCTGGGGTTGCACACGACTGCTGACGACCCCAGTCGTTACGAGCCGCCTGAGATGCACGACCTCTGGGTCAATCGGGATCCGCTCAGGCGGATGCAGCTGCATCTCATCGCACGCGGAGTCGTGGACAGGCCTGCGCTGGACAAGATCGAGGAAGAGGTCAAAGAGGAGCTCCGAGTGGCGTGGGAGGAGGCGCAGAAGGAACCCGCGCCCGACCCCACCTACTACTTCAGCCACGTTCATGCGGACCAGTCTCCGCGGCTCCATCGACAGCTCAGGCGCTTTGAGACCGGACGTGCCTGAGGTCACCGTCGTCGAGGCGGTCAACCAGGCTCTCGCCCTAGAGATGGGACGTGACGAGCGCGTGGTGGTTATCGGTGAGGACGTCGGCAAGAGCGGCGGCGTCTTCCGCGCCACCGACGGGCTGTACGGCAAATATGGCGCCGGCCGTGTCATCGATACGCCGCTGTCTGAAGGCGCGATCGCCGGCGCCGCCATCGGGCTTGCGCTTGCGGGTTGGGTGCCTGTGGCGGAGATCCAGTTCCTTGGCTTCGCGCACAACGGCTTCAACCAGGTGGTAGACCAGCTGGCGCGCGTCAGGTACCGATCTGCGGGGCGCTTCTCAGCGCAGGTCACAATCCGCGCGCCGTACGGCGGTGGAGTGAGGGCGCCTGAGCTGCACTCGGACGGTTTCGAAGCGCATTTCGCCCACGCGCCGGGCCTCAAAGTGGTCGCCGCTTCCACGCCTTACGACATCAAGGGACTGCTGCTCGCTTCGATACGCGACCCTGACCCTGTCCTGTTTCTCGAGCCACTTCGTGGCTACCGGCAGGTCAGAGGTGAGGTGCCCGAGGGGGACTACGAGGTCGAGATCGGCAAGGCACGAATCGCGCGGGAAGGAAGCGATGTGACGCTCGTGGCATGGAGCGGGGCCGTCCAGCTCGCGCTGCAGGCGGCTGAAGACGCTCAAGCGCAGGGAATCTCGGTCGAGGTGATCGACCTGCGAACGCTCGTCCCGCTCGACGCCGCAACGCTGGCGGCCTCGGTCACCAAAACCGGCCGCGCGGTCGTCCTCCAGGAGGCTTCCCTCACGGCGGGATTCGGCGCGGAAGTCGTGGCGACCATCCAGGAGGAAGCGTTCTTCTCCCTGCAAGCACCTATCCGGCGCGTTGCCTCCCCTGACGTGCCCTACCCGGTCCAGATGCTCGAAGAGCAGTACCTCCCGAACCCCGAGCGCGTGCTCGAGGCGATCGTCGCCACGACGCGCGAGTAAACAGACGAGTGGCCAGGTACGAATTTCGGCTGCCTGACATCGGTGAAGGCCTTGCAGAGGCCGAGGTCGCGAAGTGGCTCGTCTCTGTAGGCGACAAGGTCACTGAAGACCAGCCGGTGGTCGAGATGATGACCGACAAGGCAACAGTCGAGCTGCCCTCGCCGGGAACAGGCGTTGTCGTCGAGAGGCTCGCTGCGGAAGGGGACGTGATCAAGACCGGCGCGGTTCTCTACGTGCTGGAAACCGATACACGGATCGGGAGCGGCGGCGACGAGCCTGCGATCGCCGCAGTGCGTGAGGACACGCGGACCGAGAGCGCCCCTGCGGCCGAGGCAGCGGGTGTCCTCGCGCCGCCCGCGGTTCGCAAGCTCGCCCGCGAGATGAGCGTCGACCTTGGGATGGTGAAGGGAACGGGCCCCGGCGGACGCATCTCCGCCGAGGATGTCAAGCGCCATTCGTCAGGTGGAGGACAGGCGCCCGCGAAAGCTGAGCCCGCGGTCGGGGCAGGCAGGCGCGTGAAGTTGCGTGGAGTCCAGAAACGCATGGCCGAGATCATGGCTCTGTCAGCTCGCACCATCCCTCATGTCACAGGTTTTCACGAGCTCGATGCTGGTGCCTTTGCAGAGCTCGCCGCACGCCTACGACGTGATGCCGAGAACAACGGCGCGCGTTTCCCGTTTGACACGCTCCTTGTTCGTGCGGCTGCGATCGCTCTTCGCAGTCATCCCATCTTCAACTCGTCCCTCGACGAGGAAAGGGGCGAGATCGTCATGCACGAGGATGTCAATGTCGGAGTGGCAACGGCGACCCCGGATGGCCTGATCGTGCCGGTGGTCAGGAACGCCGACTCGCTGAGTCTCGGCGAGCTCGCAGCCGCGGTCGACCGCGTTACGACTGCAGCTCGCGAGGGCAAGGCGTCCGTCTCAGACCTGCAGGGCGGGACTCTCACCATCAGCAACACCGGCGCGTGGCGAGGCGGGCTGGGCACGTCGCTCATCAAGCCCCCGGAGGTCGCCATCGTCGCCTTCGGACGCATCGAGGACCGGGCCGTGGTGCGGGACGGGAAGCTGGTCGCCCGGCCGGTCATGCCGGTGTCGGTGACTTTCGACCATCGCGTCATCGATGGCGAGCAGGGCCTGAAATTCGCGCTCACTCTGCGCGGCCTCATCGAAGAACCCGACCAGCTCGGTGCCTGATTGGTAGCGGGCGACCAGAGCGA
>DATLPO010000151.1:0-16284 GCA_035535675.1 Candidatus Limnocylindria bacterium | reverse complement strand
TCCGCCGCCGATCCCGTGCACGTCGGTAGCCTGGAATGCGCCGAGCCCCGCCTCGCCGCAGCAGGTCGGCACGGCTGTCACCTTCAGCGCCACCGCCAGCGGCTGCCCCAACCCGGTTTACCAGTTCTGGACGCAAGCGCCCGGTGGGGCATGGACCATCCTCCAGGCGTACAGCACCGCCAGCTCGGTGTCCTGGAACACAACAGGGCTGTCGGCCGGCATTTACTCATTGGACGTCTGGGTCAAGCAGTCGGGCTCCAGCGCGAGCTGGGAGGCTCACCTCTCGCCCAACCCGACTTACACGCTCCAGAGCGGCCCCGCCTGCACCGCGGTCACGTGGAATGCGCCAAGCCCTCCCTCGCCGCAGGCACCGGGCGCCTCGGTCACGTTCAGCGCCAGCGCGAGCGGCTGCCCCAACCCGGTCTACGAGTTCTGGGTCCAGGCGCCCGGCGGCCCGTGGACCATCCTCCAGGGGTTCGGCCCAGCCGGCTCCGCCTCCTGGAATACGACCGGGCTGGCGACAGGTACGTACTCGTTCGACGCATGGGTAAAGCAGTCGGGCTCGGGAGCGAGCAGCTTTGAGGCACATCTCTCGCCCAACCCGACGTACACCCTGGAGACCGGCTCGCCATGCACGTCGGTCACCTGGAATGCGCCCAGCCCTGCCTCACCGCAACCGCCAGGCGCCTCGGTCACCTTCAGTGCCACCGCGAGGGGATGTCCAAGCCCGCTCTACCAGTTCTGGGTCCAGGCACCCGGCGGCCCATGGACAATCCTCCGGACCTACGGGCCTGGCAGCTCGGCCTCGTGGAACACGACAGGCCTGGCGACAGGCACCTACTCCTTCGACGCATGGGTCAAGCAGTCGGGCTCCGGAGCTGCCACTTTCGAAGCACACCTCTCGCCCAACCCGACTTACTCGCTGCAGATCCCAGCGCCCCCTCCATGCACATCGGTCACCTGGAACCCGCCCAGCCCCGCCGCGCCGCAGGCGCCGGGTACCACAGTGATGCTGAGCGGCACGGCCGGCGGATGTCCAAACCCTCAATACCAGTTCTGGATTCAGCCACCGGGAGGCGGATGGTCAATTCTCCAGGCGTACGGCACCGCGAGCTCCGTCTCCTGGAACACGACAGGCCAGGTCACCGGAACCTACTACTTCGACATCTGGGTCAGGCAGTCTGGATCGGGCGCGGGTTGGGAGGCGCACCTTGCGCCCAACCCCAGCTATACCCTGCAGACCGGCTCTCCGTGCACGTCAGTCACCTGGAACGCGCCGAGCCCACCGTCGCCCCAGAAGCCCGGCACGTCGGTCACTTTCAGCGCCACCGCGAGCGGTTGCCCCAACCCTCAATACGAGTTCTGGGTCCAGGCGCCAGGTGGTCCGTGGACCATATTCCAGGCATACAGCTCCGCCAGCACCGCTACCTGGAACACGACGGGACTGACCACAGGCACTTACTACTTCGATGCCCATGTCAGGCAGTCAGGATCGGGCGGGAGCTTTGAGGCGCACCTTTCGCCCAACCCTACCTACACCCTTCAGGCCGGCGCACCGTGCACGTCGGTCACGTGGAGTGCACCAAGCCCGTCTTCGCCGCAGCCACCTGGAACCTCGATCACCTTCAGCGCCACGGCGAGCGGCTGCCCCAACGCGCTCTATCAGTTCTGGATCCAGGCACCCGGCGGTGGATGGACAATCCTGCAGGCATACGGCCCCAGTGCCACGGTGACCTGGAACACCACCGGATTACCGGCAGGCACTTACAACTTCGACGTATGGGTCAAGCAGTCAGGCTCGAGCGCCGACTGGGAGGCGCACCTCGTGCCGAATCCGACGTTCAGGTTGACCACCATCTAGAAAACGCTCGTCGTAGCTGCCGGCTTACACGAGCCTTGGCTACAGGACGAAACGCTCCAGGGAGTTGGATCCCAGTAGGGCTAATTGTGCGAAGTCGGTTCCAGGCCGGCGAGCAGCTTTCTCAGCAACGACACGAGGACTCGTTGGTCTTCCTTCGTTAGAGCTGCCAGCAGCTCCTGCTCGCCGCCGGCGTCTGTCGTGACGGCCTGCTCCAAGACCTTGCGGCCGGCATCAGTGAGCTCGACCAACACGCCGCGTCGATCCTCAGGGTGGCGAGCTCTTTTTATGTAGCCTCTGTTCTCGAGGCGGTCAAGCCGGCTCGTGATGCCTGCCGAGGACAGCATGAGTCCCTTGAACAGCTGCGTGGGCGAGAGCTGCTGCTTCGAGCCCGCAAGTAGCAGCGCGCCAAGCACGCCAACCTCGCCACGATTCAGCCCAAAGCGCCCGAATGCCTCTTCCTGTTGGCGCGCTATATGAAGGCCGATTCGCGAAATGCGAGCGGTCACCTGATAAGGCTCGATCTCCTTGCGCGAGCGAGTCGCCGCCAACCGGTCGAGGAGCACATCGGTCCAGTCCTTCTGAGTCACGCGCTCAGTATATGAAATAAGTCTCTCGCTTACAAGATTCTTGCTTCCATGTATCTCGTCCGCGAGGAATCCAAGGAGAAGAAGCTATGAAGTTCAAGCTCGTTCGGGCTGGAGGCCTCGTGGCCGCCGCATTGATCGCCGCAGCGTGCGGCACAGACGCTCCCTATGCGGCCGCCCCGAGTCCGTCGCCGACCTACCCGCCGACAGTGGCGCCCATCGCAACATCCCCCAGCCCGATTCCAAGCCCGAAAGCGTCAGGCAAGACCATCAGCGTTGCGAACACGCGGCTGGGCCAGATCCTTGTCGGCCCCAATGGGAGAACCATCTACCTATTTCTTGCTGACTCTGGCACCACTTCCAACTGCAACAGCGCCGGCTGCGTCCAGGCCTGGCCACCGGTCCTGACGACTGGCGCCCCGCAGGCGGGAGCCGGAGTTAACGCCTCGCTGCTCGGCACGACGAGACGCCGCGACGGCACCGCGGAGGTCACCTATGCAGGTCACCCTCTGTACTACTTCGTCTCAGATACGAAGGCGGGCGACGTTAGCGGCCAGGGTATCAACGGCTTCGGCGGGCTCTGGTATGTGGTCTCGCCATCGGGCAGGCAGATCAGCTGAAGAACGCGCGGCCATAAACCACCGGCGCGTGATTCTTCACTGCGCCGGTGGCTCGGCGCGCTCAGCTCCGGAGTTTGAGGCCCGATTCGTCTTTGGGCCATAGCGCAGCGACAGCATCGACAGCATTAACCGCCTGGCGGCGACCAGCTCTTGCAGACGCCGCCCGATAAGCGGGATCGAGGACGTTGGAGCCAATGGCCTTTCGTGCTTGCGCATCCGGGCTGATCACGATCGATCGCACGCTTGGACCCAGCGCAGCAAGCTGCCTTTCGATTCGATGTCTCCGTCGAAGCGCGATGGTCACCGGAGCCAGCACAACCACGCTGTCGCAGCCGACGGCGAGGTCGGCGTTGGCGACCGATCGCACTCCGCCGTCGATAAACCGGCGCCCGTCGATCGTGATCGGGGGCCAGACAAGAGGGACCGCGCAGCTCGCAGCCACTGCGTCCGTCAGTGGAACGCCACCGTCGCGGTCGAAGACCTTAACCTCCCCTGTCTCGGCGTCGACCGCCGTGATGAGCAATCGCCGCTCTGGCCACGAGTGACTCCGCAGCCGCTGCTCGATGACGGTGCGGCGGACCGACTCCGGAACGGTTCTGGCTTTGATGGCAGCGCGTCCAAGGCGCGCTCGGCCCCGGCGCTCGTCTCCTGGCCAGAGCGACCCGATGACAAACCGCACCATCGAGCCAACACCCATCTTCGCTGCAATCTCGCCGGTCGCGTCCTTTAACTGCTCGGCGTACAAATCCTCGATCGTGGCACCGCTTAGGATCTGCGCTCCGACCACCGATCCGGCTGATGTGCCGACCACAACGTCAGCCGACGTGAGGTCCAGGCCGGCTTGGGCAAGCCCCGCCAGCAGGCCCATCTCCCAAGCGATGCCAGTGACGCCGCCACCACCAAGAACCAGCGCTCTTCGACTGCTCGCCACCGCCATCAGACGATAGAGGAAGCAATGTCGCCAGGTGGCCGGCTGCCGGATTCAGCTCCAGCCCGGCGTTCGGTTCCCCGCGCTGTCATGCCAGTACGGCGCCCAGGCCAGAGCCAGGATCTGCACGGCAATGTTCGACTTGGTTGGCCGGACCGCAATGTTGTCCAGTGAGCCAAGCTTCAGCTCGAGCTCTTGATTGAGCGCGCTCAGATCGGCTTGGGCGGCACCGACGTCCGCCTTCGCGCGTCCAACGTCCTGCTGTTGGTCGATTGATCGGCCTACCCCGCGCGCCGCGGTGGTTGCCCTCCCCAGAGAGGTGGCCGATATTCTCTTCCGACCCAGAAGGCTGCTCAGCACTGTGGCGCCGACCGAGATCACTGTCTGCAGCTGTGCCGATCGGGCCTGGCCCTGCTCACGCTCTACGACCTGCTGCTGATTGCGAATCCTCTCTTCGAGCTTCTGCACCTTCGGCGCGTACTCAGCCCTGATCCGCGCCACGAGTGCATCGCGCTGCTCGCGGCTTGCCTGACGCATGTCAAGCGTTGCATTGCGGAACAACCAACCGGAGAAGTCGGACCGCCAGCCAGCGTAGCTTTTCGCCTGTGAGGCAGCGGGAGCGAGGGCCGCGAATTGCGCGGATGGCGCAGGGCTCAGCTCCAGATCCGCCACCACGAACGATGTCGCCTCGGCCTTATCCCAGTCGACGGGAACCGCAGCATCGGCGATAGGAGCGAGGTAGGTGAGATCGTTGGTCGTGTCGAGGCCGCTCTTCGGATCGACGAAGCGCACCTTCGCCGCTCCAAGCACGCGGGGCTCGTAGACGAGCGTCGTTCCGGGAGGCCCACTCCGGACCGGGATGAACTGCTGTGGTATCTCAGGTGGAAGCACCGGTCGGCTCAATGCGGCCGAGGCGGCTGTAACGGCGGCCGACCGCGGGGGCTCCGCCTCGGCGGAGACGATTCTCTGGTCACTCATGAGCAGCTTGATCTGCTCGCGGGTCAGGGGACCGCGCAGGTAGGACATCGCCCAACGCGATTCAAAGACCACCGGCGCGTCCTCATGAACGTTGTTCATCAAGAACACGCGGTTGCCGAGGCCCGATAGGGTCTCGCTGATCTTTCCCTTGTCGAACTTTGCGTTCGCGGCGACGGCCACACCCTCGAGACCATCCAAGACCCGGTCCTTGTCTCTCTGTGTTTGGAGACGGCCGAGAAACCATGTGCCCGTGTTCGACAGACCCTTGTAGTCGAGGTCCACCGGATTCTGCGTCGCCAGCACAACTCCCAGGCCGAACGCTCGTGCCTGCTTCAGCAAGGTCAGCAAGGGGCGCTTTGACGGGGGGTTCGCCACCGGCGGGAAATATCCAAAAATCTCGTCCATGTAAAGGAGAGCCCGGAGGCTCGTTGTGCCGGACTGCGACCGGACCCATGCGAGCACCTGATTGAGCAGCAGAGAGACGAAGAACATTCGCTCCGGATCGGACAGGTGCGCGATCGAGAAAACAGCAACGCGTGGCTTGCCTTCGGCTCCATGCAGGATCTTGCCGATGTCAAGCGCTTCGCCCTGCAGCCAGCTGGCGAAGCCTGGAGCTGCGAGAAGGTTGTTCAGCGATGTAGCGAGCTCGTGTCGGTCCCTGGATGGATAGAACGATTCGAGGTCGAGGACCCCAACGCGCTGCATCGGCGGCGTCTGAATCTGCTGGATGAGCGTTGGTAGGTCCAGGTCGGTGCCGGCTGTCCAAGCCGAGGCAAACAGATTTGCGAGCAGGATGTGCTCGCGGCTCTTGACCGGATCCGCATCGATTCCCAACAGCCCGAGAAGGCTTGTCGCCGTGGTTGTGACCCTCTCCTGGAGGAGCTCCTCATCGTCACGAATCGGCGCAGCGGGAGCGGCGAACGAAGCAAGGATCGAAACCGGAATGCCGGCATTTGAGCCCGGCGTGTAGATGGCGAAGTCCGCTGCGTCACGGAGCCGCTTGATCCGAGCGCCGTCCTCACCCCACGAGGCGAGGCCCTCCCTCCAGAACGTGGCTTGCTGGGCGGCAAAGTCGTCGGGCGAGAGCCCGGCCTTGCGTGCGTCCTCCTCATTGATCCAGGGGCGGAAGTCCTGTGGCTGCAAGTTGGGAAATGTGAGGAGAAGATTGGTGAGATCCCCCTTTGGGTCGATGGCGATGGTCGGGATGCTGTCGAGCGCCGCCTCTTCAATCAATGCGGTGCAGAGGCCTGTTTTGCCACTCCCCGTCATGCCGATCGCAACCGCGTGCGTCACGAGGTCTTTCGAGTCGTAAAGGATCACGCCAGGTTGCGGTGCCTTGGCTGGCAGGTCGTACGGCCGGCCCAGGTAGAACGCCCCGAGCTTCTCGAAATCACCGATCGCAGGCGCCTCCCACTTCGGCGCGCTGGCCGAAGAAGTCTTGTCAGCTGCCTTGCCGGACGCCTTCGAACGTTCCATCACCCTTCGACCTCCCCGCCAATGCATACCGTAAACCCTCTACGCGTCGATCGTCCTTGTGACCGGGGCGACCAGTGAGCAAGCAAGAGTTGAGTTGACAGCGGCGTCAACTCAAACCACACTCGGCCCATCACAACGGGGAGGTGCGCCATGCGTAAGTTCATCGCGTCGCTGTTCATGACCGTGATTGGTCTGGTCGTGTCGATTACACCAGCTCTGGCCGGCTCGATCGGGCCGACGCCCTAGTAAAGTCAAGCGCTTTACTCCAGTAGCGGACTGTCGAGTGTGGCGGTATGCTCACCGCCATGCTCGACAGTAAATACCGTGGCCGGCGCAAGGGTATCCCCGTTCGGGACGGGTCGGTCCGTCAAGCAAGAAAGGAAGCCCATCTCAGCCTGGCCCAGGTAGCGGGCCGCACAGTCAGCCGGACCGCCATCCACCTGATCGAGACCGGGCGAACTCGGCCATCGCTTGAGACCCTTGAGCAGATCGCGCGTCAGACCCATAAACCAGTTGAATTCTTCCTGCTAAGTCCGAATGGAGCTCCCGAACTCACCGAGCGCAGAAAAGACATGGTCGAGCTCGAACGACTCACCCTCTTGCGCGACTTCGAGAAGGTGATCGATATCGCGCCTTTGCTTCTGGCGAAGGATTGGGGCGACGACGACAACGCTCTTATCCACTTTTACTGGGGCCAGGCGTGCTGTCGAGTCGTTCGACCCAAGGAAGCCCTTCTGCATCTGACGCCGGCGCGAGAAGCATTCGAACGAGTTGGTGACGAATGGATGGCGGTGGAGGCTTTGGACTGGGAATCCTCCGCGCTAGGCCTGATGGAAGATCCACGGGCCATTCTGCTTGCCGGCGAGGCGCTCATACGTTGCAGGCGGCTTGATCCCAAGCCGCCTCAAACCGAAGCCCGCATTCTTGGCCACATCGCGAACATGTATGTCGTCGCACATGCTTGGGGCGAAGGTGTTCGCTTCTACGAAGCCGCCGTCGAGGCGGCTGGAAGCGTGAAAGACCTCCTTCAGCTCGCCAAGATGCACCACGGTATGGGCCTCGCCTACCAACGTATGCAACAGCCAGTCAAGGCACGGCAGCAGTTCGACAAGGCGCATGCGCTCTATTCCATCGAGTCAGACCTCACTGCCATCTATCGACTGGAAAACGACCTCGGCGATTTGCTGCTTCAGCAAGGACACCTTGACTCAGCCGAGGAGCGCTTTCGCGCCGCCCTCGCTGGATCAACCGCGCTGCAAATGGACCGCCGCGGCCGCGGTTTCATCCTCGCGAACCTCGGAGATGTCAGCTTGCGGCGGGGTCAGCTGGAGCAGGCGCGGCAACAACTCATTGAAGCCCTGGGGATTGGCAGTGCAGTCGGCGAGCATGTTGTGGTAGCCAACGCTCACACGCTTTTGGGGCAGCTAGAGGCTCAGCAGGGCGACCTTGAGTTGGCTCGTGAACACTTCGATTCGGCGATTCGCGCCCTCGAGCCACTCGATATGCCCGATCGTCTACGCGACTGCCATATTGCGTGTGCCGAACTGCTGTACGAGCACGGGGACATCGAGTCAGCCGCACTCCACTGGAAAGCGGCTGCCGAGATCGGAAGGGTCGGGGCTGCCAGCCTGAGGTCCAATCCCGAGCTCGCTCAAGCAGCTGAGGAACTGCTTCAAGGGACCGCGAGCACTGCCTCTTAAGTAATCCCTGGCAGCACGCTAGAGATCAACTACTTTTCTGTGGCCTGCTTCCCCAAAGTGGGTAGCCATTCGGCTTTGGTGTAGGAATCCTCATCCGTCGCACCGGCTAGGCTGACCTTTGCATGACCGTGGTTGGCGCTTTGGCGATCGTCGCGCTGATCTTGGCCAACGCCTTCTTTGTGCTTGCCGAGTTCTCGCTTATCAACGTTGACAGAGCACGAGTGGCCGCTGCTGGTGCATCTGGCGATTCGCGGGCCAAGGGGCTGCTGCTCGCTGTCACGGACCGGACTCGGCATCTTTCGGCGGCGCAGTTCGGGATCACGCTTTCCTCGCTGCTGATCGGCTTCATCGCCGGGCCGCTGGTGGCGGACCTACTTCATCCGCTTCTTGCCGGCCTGCCTGTTGTCGAGGCGGAGATCGCCCTCGGTCTGTCGCTCGGCGCTGCCCTGTTGATATCGAGCTCCTTGCAAATGGTGATCGGGGAGCAGGTGCCCAAGGCAATCGCGATCGCGGATCCGCTGCGGGTCGGTCTGCTGGTCGCGCGTCCCTTGCGCGCTTTCGCCTGGCTCTCGTCTCCCGTTGTGCAGGTGCTCAATGCCTCGGCCAATGCCCTCGTCCGAATGCTCGGCGTCGAGCCCCGCGGCGAATTGACTGCAGCCCGCAGTGTCGAAGAGCTTACGGTCGTCATCCGCGAGTCGGCGACTCACGGCAGCCTCGACCCGGACACTGCCCGGCTGCTTGCACGTGCGCTCCGCTTCAGGGGGAAGTCCGCCACCGAGGCACTGACCCCCAGGACCGCGGTGGTCGGCCTTGCTGCTTCGGCCACCGCTTATGACGTGTTGGCGGCGGCAACGCGCAGCGGCCACACGGGCATGCCCATCTACGGTGCAGACCCGGAACACGTCATCGGATTGGCTCGTGTCGAGGACGCTCTGAGAGTGGCTCGGGCCGACCGCGCCAGTACTGCGGTTACAGAGTTTCTGCGACCGACGATGGTCGTGCCGGAGACGAAAGACCTGCCATCGCTCCTGAGCGAGATGCGTTCTGCCCGCATCCAATTTGCCGTGGTGGTTGACGAATACGGGGGATTTGCAGGAATCGTCACCGACGAGGATCTGCTGGAGGAGATCGTAGGTGAGATCCAGGAGGGTGGCCCCGAGGTCGGAACTGCCAAGGCCCCCGGATTGCTACCTGGGACTTCGCACCATGACCATGTCCTTGACGAAACGGGGTTCTCGATGCCCGACGCAGAGGGCGAATACGAAACGCTCGCCGGCTTTGTGCTCAGCCGCCTCGGCCACATCCCCAACGTGGGCGAGACGGTCAGTGAGGAGGGCTGGACATTCACGGTGGCGGAAATGGCCGACCACCGAATCGCGTGGGTTGATGTTGTTCCGCCGGCCGCTGATCAGAGTCGAGACAGGCAGTGATCTTCGGGTTTGTGGCGTTGGGTATCGTTCTTCTTGTCGCCAACGCCGCCTTCGTCGGCGCCGAGTTCGCGCTGGTCGCGTCCCGGCTCGCTCGACTCCGACACCTTGCACAGGCAGGCGAATTTAGAGCGGCGATGGCAGTTCGCCAGGCCGAAAGACTGCCGTCAACTCTCGCCGCGTTGCAGCTCGGGATCACCGCCGCCTCAATCGGCCTTGGCTTCATTACCGAGGTCGCCACCAACGCCGCGGTCGTCCCGATCCCCGAAGGACTATTCCCTGGCGGTGCATGGGTTTTGGACGCGGCGATCTCAGCCCTGGCCCTTGGGATCGTGGTTTCCTTGCACACTCTTCTCGGCGAGATGGTCCCCAAGAACCTCGCCATCGCGGCGCCGGAAAGCGCGGCGCGCTGGCTATCCTTGCCGACCGCTGCCATTCGCTTGGTGACTCGCCCGCTCGTCCCGATTGTTACCGGCAGCGTCGCCATCCTCCTGCGCCCTTTCGGCCTTGCCCTGAGCGATGAGAGGGAGATCTCCCACAGCACCGAGGAGATCAGCTCAATGCTCGAAATTTCCCGGGCGGAAGGCGCGCTCAATGAGTACGAAGGACGTCTTTTGTCTGGAATCCTTGAGTTTTCGAACACTCGGGCCGTCGACGCCATGGTCGACTGGGCCCACCTAGATAGTGTTTCCGAGACGGCGACCCTGCTCGAGCTAGAGCATGCCTTTGCGCTGACCGGTCGCGGACGTCTGCCGCTTCGCACTGCTGCAGGGCAGCGCATCGTCGGTTATGTCAAGTCGTGCGATCTGGGCCTGGTCCGAACGCGTCGCCACGACCAGCCGATCCCAGCCGCGCTGATCAGGGGATCTGTGGAAGTCGGAGAGTCGCAGGGGTTGGTAGCTGTGTTGGAGCACATGCGCAAGGCGGGGCGTCACTTTGCTGTGGTTGCGGCGAACGACGGTACGACGCTCGGAATCGTCACGATGCGGCAGGTAATCGAAGTCCTGGTCGGCGCAGGCGCGCAACCTCCAACCGCAACCGCTGAGTAGCGCAGTCCGGTCACGGGTCAATCTCTAGTGCGAAGACAAAGAACTGTGGTCAACGAGGGGGCGGCGACGACTCGCCGCCCCCTCGGGAATCCGGCCTCGAGGTTAGAAACTCAACAGGGAATCGCGGCGCCAGGTCTACCTGGCAGAAGCTCGAGCGTTACATCCGTGGCACCTGCGACTGCTACGCGCGGGGCGCCGGCTGGCTCCATGCCGCCCGTCGGGAGGCAGACCTCATCCCGGCGATGAACCGGGCCGTGGAGATCCAGGAGAGGAGCAACGAGGTCTTGGTCAGAGCCGCATTCGCCGGATCAGACGTTGACGATGAAACCGTCGCTGTGCTCTCGGCGTTGACCGACCGACCAGAGTTTCGCGGACGAGCGAATGGCCAGGGCGCTTGACTTCTTGGGCAAGTTTGTAACGCACCTGTTATTTGCACCGGATCGGTAACCATCAGCGCAAGCGTTATATCGGCAACACGTCCAGCTGGCTAAACCCTGACTCAGACCGCGTTTCACCCGATCGCCAACTGACCTGGCCCGCGAACATCGGCCCGCGAAATGCGAATGAGTGGTACTCACCATTCTCACCGCATGGATCAACTCCTGTCGCGCTAATCTCATCGAGGAACGCCTCATCGATTATCCGCCCCAGCCAAGACGTATCCAAGCGGCTTAAATCCACGCAGGTGATTACGGCGCGGCCGCCGCATTCTACGAACTCTCTGACCAGCTGGGCGGGCGACTCGCCCCACAACGGCTCCACGTGTTCAAGTCCCACTGCCCGAACCCGCTCCTCGTACCAGGCGCGGACCTCAGCAAGATGAATATCGCCGAGTACAACGCCGACGAAGCCTTCTTCGCGTAGCATCGCAAGCTCTTCGGACAACCGCGCCTCCATCGCAGGCCAACTCGTGCCGATGACCCTCACCTCGATCCCTGCGGCAATGGCCTGGGCTCGAATCATTTCGGTACGGGTGGCGTGGAACCGCACTCGACCGCTGACGGCATCGTAGAAGTTGATTAGTCGCTTTACCTCAAGCCCATTGGCGGTTGCGCGCTGCAGGGCAAGCGCACTGTCCTTGCCGCCTGACCACATCAACGCATACGGACCGCTCACCTCGCTTTCACCATAAGGAACTCGCGCTGAGCCGGGCAGCCACCAAGCATTGGCTGCAAAAGGTCACAAATTGGCTACATCGGGAGCTTGGGTGCGTGTTAGGTGGCCTGACTCGCCTGGTCCACAGATTTAGGATGAGGCCGATCGGGGAGTCTGTTCGTACCACATTCCCCATAACAACATCAGCAAGTTTTGATCCCACTTGGCCACTGACCTGGCGTAAAGCTGATCACAAGTAGTGAAGCCTGAGATAAACGCGCGTTTACTGCCAGCTGGCAACGATCCCGGCGCCGGCTGGTTATAGACTGCCCGGGCTTTTCAGCGGCGGATGATCGCCTCGCGTGGAACATGGGTGATCACTTCGGGCGCGCCACTCCTGATGATCGACGTCTCCCCCAGCGACATGATCAGGCCTGCTTTCTGGTCGCTCAGGATCATGTGCGTGAAGAAGACCATGTTCGGCTCGAGCACGAGCGGGTTGTCGCGGTAGATCATCGGCTGCTCCATCCAGGTGGGCGGGAAGGTGGCGCCCATCGTGTACCCGCAGGCTTTGAGGATCGCGTGCTCGAAACCGTGCGCGGCCAGCGTGGCGCGATGCGCTTCGAAGACCTCGCCGAGCGTCCTGCCTGGACGTAGCGCCGCCTGGACCGAGTCCAGCGCCTCGACGCAGGCTTCGTGCATCTTCAAGTGGCGGGGATCGATCTTCGGGCCTGTGAGGACCGTAAACATGTCGGCCACGTGGTAGTGGCGCCACGCGTCGCCCATCTCGAACGTGACCTGGTCGTTCTCACCGATGCTCCCGCGGCCGGTGACGTAGCGTACGTTCATCGCCTTGTCGCCGTGGCCCATCGGCATCCGGTTGGCGGGGATGTCGGCGCCCTCCTCCCAGATGATGCGATAAACCTCGGCGAGCACATGACCTTCGTCTGCTCCTGGCTCCGTCAGCTCGATCGCCCGCGCGCAGGCGCGGTCGAGGATGCGTCCGGCATGCCGGTGGTGCTCGAGCTCCGCAGGGCTCTTGACCAGACGCATGAGCCGGACGAGGTTCGATGCGTCGACAAGCTCGCACCAACCGTCGAGCGCCTCGCGAAGCTCCACGTGCAGCGCCGGCAGCAGGCCGAAGGTGTCGAGCTGGACGCCGATGCGCTTGCCGGCCATGCCGTGGCTCGCGAGCATGTCCCTGATCGCTTTCGACTTCGAGTTGCCCTCCGCGTCCTCCCACACCCGAACGTCATCGCATAAAGACGAGTAATCGATGCTCGCGATGTCCGCGGTCCGGCTTACGTGCGTGAGCTGCCCGCCCGACCCGATGAACATGATGTGAAAGATCACGAAGCCATCCGTGTCCAGCCCGCAGAGCCAGTGCTGATCCTCGACCCGCGACACCAGCAGGCCGTCCAGATCGCGCGCCAACAGCTCGCTGCGTACCCGGCGCTGGCGCTCCAGAAACTCGTCCTCTGAGAAGTTGACGTACGGCTTGGGCATGCTGCTCGCTCCCTTCTCGTTGAACCTCCGGCGTCCGCCGGATGACCGCTTGCGGGCGCTGCGCCGTAAAGGGTAGCCTGCTCACCGTGGAGGCGGGCAGTGACGCCGCCGTCGAGCTAATTCGGAGCTACTTCGATGCCGTCCGAACCGACCACTCGCAAACCGCCACGCTGTATGCGCCCAATGCCACGCTGCATTACATCGGCCGCCACATTCTTGGAGGGGTCTATCGGGGACCGGCGGAGATCCTCGAGCTGTTTCGACGGAGCCGCGAGGCCTTTCGTGGGACGCAGCGGCTGGAGCTTCACGACGTCGTGGCCAACGACCGCCACGCCGTTGCGCTGCTAAGCGGATCGGCCGAGCGCGGCGGAAGTCACCTGGAATGGCAGCGGGTCGTCGTCTTCCACCTGCAAGACGGCCTGATCCTGGAGCAATGGATCCACGACAGCGACCAGCATGTGATCGAAGAGGCTCTGGCGCCCTAGACACCGGCCCTTAAGCTTTCCCGCTCCCCCTCAGCTCCTCGATCACCGGCGCGAAGGCGCGTACGCCGGCCGTCCCCGCCATCGTCAGGGCCACCTGGACCTCGGAGATCCCAAGCCGCGCGTGTCCCCGAAGCGTCTCCGCCATTTCGCGAGGTGGCCCTGAAAGCGGTCGTTCGTCCGGCCTTGGTGTGTAGCCCGAACCGGGCATTGCCCCCCGGACCGCTGTCGTGGCGACCAGCGTCAGCGGATCGCGACCGTGCTCGCGGCAGCCGTCGTCGATGATCCGAAGTTGGGCCGCTGCAGATGCGGGACTCGCATCCGTGTAGCCGAGCCAGCCGTTCCAGATGTCCGCGTACTGTGCGACGAGCCGGCGCATGCGCGACTGGGGATTGAGCGTCCCGATCAGGATGGGCGGTCCGCCCTGCCTGGGGCCTTTCGGTAGCAGCCGCGCGCCGCGCAGCCGGTGATGCACTCCCTCAAAGTCGGTCGACTCTTCGTTGAACAGGCCCCTTGTGATCTGCAGCGCCTCCTCGAAACGCCCGACCCGCTGCTCGTGGGGGAAGCCGAAAGTGAGGTGCTCACCCTCCGAGTCGCCGGAGCCCAGCCCGAGCACCAGGCGGCCGCCGCTGATGTCGTCGATCGTCACCGCCATCTTTGCCATGAGGCCGGGGTTGCGGTAGCCGGTGCTTGCGACCATGGAGCCGAGCGCCACCTTCGGGATCGCCACGGCAAGGGCCGCCAGCACGGTGAAGCACTCCATGTAGCCTTCCAGCTCCACGTGAGGGTCGTCCGGAAAGTCCACGCCGGCGCGGCGCTTCATCTCCGCGTTGTTGCTCGGCAGCAGGAGATGATCGCTTGCATAGAGGGCGTCGAACCCCACCTCGGCGGCGATCGAGCCGATCTCCAGGATCTCGGACCAACGCACATCGCTCGTCGTCCAGGTCGGCAGCATCAGACCCAGGTTCAATCGCTCGGGAGGGATCGGTGGACGCGGATCAGCCGCCGTCATGCTTCAACAAGTATGCGAGCCGGTGCCCCACAAACCCGTGACGGGCTAGGCTTCAGTGCCATGTCGAACGCAACGTCGAAGGACGCAAATCCCCACATCCCGCCGGCGCTCATCGACCTGCTCGAGAGCGATGCGCTCGGCCACCTGGCAACGGTTCGCGCCAACGGCACGCCACACGTCACACCAGTGTGGGTCGACCACGACGGCGACGCGGTGCTGGTGAACGTGCGCCTTGACCGGGTCAAGGCGGCCAACATGAGCGAGCGGCCGGAGGTCGCGATATCCATCGTCGATCCCCGCAATCCCTACCGCTACCTGGCGATCACCGGCCGGGTAGTCTCACGGTCAGAGGACGGCTGGAAGGAGCACATGAACACGCTCGCTCGCCGATACATGAAGGTGGACCGCTATCCGTGGTTCTTCGAAGGTGAGCGACGGGCGATCTTCCGGATCGTGCCCACGAACGTCTATTACGAGATGGGTGACGCCTAGATGGGCACGGCCTGAGGCTCAGGATTTCTTTGCCGCGACCATCCATTCTTCAGCGGCGCCGGGCTTACGCCAGGGACTGAGCGGAGCCAGGTCGATGGTCGGGTCGGGCCTGCCGGCGATGGTCTTGGCGAGTAGCTCCGCGACCGGCGGACCGTGCATGGCGCCGTGGCCCCCAAAGCCGGCGAGCATCCACAGGCCGTCCTCGACGAGGCCCACATAGGGATGGCCGTCGCCTCCCATGTCGACGTTGGCAACGACATGCCTTGCGATGCGCAAGTCGGCAAGTGACGGGGCGCGGACTCGAGCGAGCTCGGCGAACTGCTCCGCAAATTCGGTGTGGCCGTAGCCAGGCGGGTTTTTCTCTAAGAGGATGGCGATGACCAGGCCCTCGCCTTCGCGCTCGACGACGAAACCGGTGTCCATGTCAAGCGTGAGCGGCACTTTGCTCCCGGCGAGCGCCGGGCCGGTGATCGCGCCATACAGGGGCTGCGGCCGGATCGTCAGCTCCAACCCGAACGGGCGCAACAAGTCTGTCGTCCAGTAGCCGGTGCAGACGACCACCCTGTCAGCCTCCACCACGCCCGGACCGGTGATCCGCCACACGGTGCCGGCCCGCTGGATGGAGCGAACCTCCCAATGCTCGTGATAGCGAACGCCCCTCGCTCTGGCGCCTTTGATCAGGGCGGCCACCCCTTCCGTGGGAGTGACCTTTCCGTCGTTCGGGGTATACGTCCCGCCGAGCAAGCCCTCGGTGGCGATCCATGGCACGACTTCACGAATCTCGGAGGGGCCCACGACGTGTACGTCGGTCAGGCCCATCGACTTCTGGAGACCGGCCGCGTCTTCGAGCTTGGCCATGATGTCGGGCTGGCCGGTCATGAACAGGTAGCCGTTCGAATGCCAGGTGACCGCCGAGTCGAAGACCTGCGCAGCGGTGCGCCAGAACTCCAGCCCGCGGCGTGAGAACTCGATCTCGAGCGGTGTGCTGAATTGCTGACGCACGCCGCCGAACGAGCCGCCGGTGGAGCCGCTGCCCAGCTCGTCGGCCTCGAGCAGAAGAATGTCCGACTCGCC
>DATLPO010000150.1:0-29159 GCA_035535675.1 Candidatus Limnocylindria bacterium | reverse complement strand
CAAGTCCGCAGAGCAGCTTCGACAGGAGCTCAAGCAAAAGGCTGAGGAAGAGTCGAAGCGAACCATCGAGGCCGCGCGAAGGGAGATCGAGGCGGAGCGCGAGCGCGCGATCCAATCGGTGCGCAACGAGGTCGCGGGCCTGGTCGTGTCCGCCACCGAGAAAGTCATTGGCGAGACCCTCGACGAGGGTAAGCACAAGCAGCTGATCGAGCGGGCGATAGCCGAGGTGGCGAGTGGCGACGGCAGCCGCTAAGCGATACGCGCGGGCTGTTTTCGAGCTGGCCACCGAGGAGGGCCAGGTCGCGGAGTGGGGCCGGCGCCTGGTCGCGGTTCGCGACCTGCTCTCGGATCCAAAGGTCGCCGCGGTGCTCACGAACCCGACCATCCCGGTGAGCCTGCGCATGGAGCTCATCTCAGCCGCGCCGCACGAACTCGACCCCGAGGCGACCAATCTGGCCCGCCTCCTCATCGAGTCGAACCGGGTGGGGCAGGTGCGTGGTGTCGTGGAAGAGTTCGATGCGCTCGCGGATGCAGCCGCTGGGCGCGTCCGCGCTACCGTCACGACCGCTGTCGAGCTTGCTCCGACCGAGCGAGACCGCCTGGCCGGCCAGCTCTCGGAACGGCTGGGCAAGGAAGTCCGCATGACGCTGGTCGTTGACAAACAAATTCTCGGCGGGCTCAAGCTCCAGTACGGCGACCGCTTGATCGACGCCAGCGTCGCCACCAAGTTGCAGCAGCTGCGCCGCCAACTGGCGGACGCGTCCTAGGAGAAACGCAAAGTGGGAATCAGCACCAAAGAGATCTCGGAAGTCATCAAGGAACGTCTGAAGGATTTCGACGCCAGCCTCGTGGCGACTGACGTGGGACGGATCGTGGCGACGAGCGACGGCATCGCGCAGATCTATGGCCTGCAGAACGCGATGGCAGGAGAGCTGCTCGAGTTTCCTCACGACACATACGGGCTTGCGTTGAACCTAGAAGAGGACCAGGTCCGCGCGGTCATTCTCGGCGAGTACGGGCACCTGCATGAGGGTGACGAGGTGCGCACCACCGGGCGCCTGCTGGAGGTCCCGGTGGGCGAGGAGCTGATCGGGCGCGTGGTCAATCCCCTGGGCGTGCCGATTGACGGCAAGGGCCCGCTCAAGACGACCAAGACGATGCCGGTCGAGAAGATCGCGCCGGGCGTCATCACTCGCAAGCGCGTCGACAGCCCGGTTCAGACCGGGATCAAGGCGATCGACACGATGATCCCGATCGGCCGCGGCCAGCGCGAGCTGATCATCGGCGACAGGTTCACCGGCAAGACCACCGTTCTCCTCGACACGATCCTCAACCAGAAAGGCAAGGACCTGATCTGCGTATACGTTGCCATCGGGCAGAACGCCGCCTCGATCGCAAGGGTTGCGGCCACGCTCGAGGAGCGTGGGGCGATGGAGTACACAATCATCGTCGCCGCCTCGGCGTCCGACCCGGCCTCGCTGAACTTCATCGCTCCGTACGCGGGCTGCGCCATGGGCGAGTACTTCATGGAGCAGGGCAAGGAGGCCCTGTGCTGCTACGACGACCTCACCAAGCAGGCGTGGGCTTACCGCGAGCTGTCGTTGAACCTGCGGCGCCCGCCGGGCCGCGAGGCGTATCCCGGGGACGTCTTCTACCTTCACTCCCGCCTCCTCGAGAGGGCGGCCAAGATGAGCGAAGCCAAAGGTGGCGGCTCCCTGACTGCCCTGCCGGTCATCGAGACCCAGGCCAACGACGTGTCTGCCTTCATCCCGACCAACGTGATCTCCATTACGGACGGGCAGATCTACCTGCAATCGGACCTGTTCAACGCGGGCCAGCGGCCGGCTCTCAATGTGGGTATCAGCGTGTCGCGCGTCGGTGGTGACGCGCAGACCAAGGCCATGAGACAGGTCGCGGGCCAGCTGCGACTCGACCTTGCCCAATACCGCGAGCTCGCAGCGTTTGCCCAGTTTGCATCTGACCTGGACACCGCCACGCGCAACCAGCTCGAGCGTGGCGCCCGGCTCACCGAGCTGCTGAAGCAGGACAAGTACGAGCCGGTGCCGTTGGGCGAGCAGGTCGCCGCGATCTATGCAGGCACCCAGGGTTTTCTTGACAAGGTGCCAACCGCCAAGGTCAGGGAGTGGGAGGCGGGATTCACGCGCTTCCTGAAGAGCGAGCGGCCGGCTGTACTGGCGGAGATCGAGAAGAAGAAAGCGCTGGACGATGGCCTCTTCGAACGCTTGAAGGCTGCGATCTCGACTTTCAACCACCAGTTCGGCGTCGAGGGTTACTCGGACGTTGCGGACCCCGCGGGAGGCACCTCCGAATCCCCGTCCAAGCCCTCAAAGGGTGAAGGGAAGAAGCCTGCGCCGAAGGCTGAATCCGCTGCACCTAAGGGTCAAGCGCCCGCAGCGAAAGCCGAGCCGAAGGCGCCGGCGCCCGCAAAAACCGAAAAGGCCCAGCGGTCGGCGAAAGCCGAGCCTGCGGAGAGGCCGTCTCAGCTCAACGAGATCCGAGCCGCGATCGCCGATTCCCCCAAGAAGGGCACGGCCAGCGCAGAGGTACCCTCCCAACCGGCTCCCGAGATGCCATCGCAGCCGGCCGCTCCAGAGTTCACTCCGCCCGCCCCTGAGACGCCTGCCGAACCCGCTCCGGAACTACCTGATGAGCCGGCTGCGCCTGAGGTGCCGGATAAGCCGGCGGCTCCGGAGGTGAACCCAAACCCGCCCCCGAAACCAGGCCCGAGGAAGAAAAAGAACTAAGTGCCAGCCTTCAGGGACATCGTCAGGCGCATCGACTCGATCAAGAACACGCAGAAGATCACCAAGGCGATGCAGGTGGTCGCTGCGACGCGATTGAGGCGTGCTCAGGCGGCTGTGCAGGCAACCCGCCCGTACGCAGAGAAGATGCTTGAGGTGCTTCAGACAGCGGGCGAGCGGGCCACCGAGTACAAGCACCCGTTCCTCGTCCGCCGTGAGGGCAAGCGCGCTGTGATGATCCTCGTGACCACTGACAAGGGCCTGTGCGGGGCGATCAATGTCAACAACATCCGCGCTGCGACGCGCTACATGAACGAGCACTATCCCGACCAGCAGCGGTACGTGACGCTTGGGCGCAAGGGTCGCGACTTCTTGCTTCGCTATCGCAGGCAGGTGATCGCCGATGTGGTCGGGATCTCCGACCGGCCTGGCATCAACGAGGTTCTGCCAGGGGTCGCGGTGGCGCTAGAGGAGTACACCAAAGGAACCACCGACGCCGTCCTTCTCTGCTATGCGAAGTGGGTCTCGACCATGAAGCAGGAGTCCACTGTCCAGGTCCTCATTCCCGCCGAGATCCCGCAACGCGCAAAGGGTGAAGGCGGGCCGAGGTCGGATTACATCTACGAGCCAGACCCGGAGTCCGTGCTTGACGCGCTGTTGCCGCGTTATGTGGAAACGCAGGTTTTCCAGGCGGTGCTCGAGAACAAGGCGAGCGAGTACTCCGCGAAGATGATTGCGATGCAGAACGCAACCAATGCCGCCGGCGATCTGATCGACGTGCTGACGCTGTTCGCAAACAAGGTGCGCCAGGCGGGCATCACCACCGAGCTGATGGAGATCGTCAGCGGTGCCGAAGCCATGCGGGCATCGAGCTGATGAGAGGGGGAGCTAGCGATGGCTGAGACCAAGCAGAAGACGCAGAAGAAGACGGAGCGCGGTGTCAAGAGCGGGCACGTCAGCCAGGTGATCGGCGCTGTTGTCGACGTCCAGTTCCCGCCGGGAGAGCAGCCCGAGCTGTATGAGGCGCTCGAGGTCAAGACCCAGGACGGCAGAGTGGTGGTGCTCGAGGTCGAAGGCGCGATCGGCGACAACGTCGTCAGGTGCATCGCCATGGACGCCACAGACGGCTTCCGCCGCGGAGACGAGGTCGTCGCCACCGGCAAGGCGATCTCGGTGCCCGTCGGGGTCGAGACGCTTGGACGCATGTTCAACGTGATCGGAACGCCGATCGATGACGAGCCGGCCCCCGAAGGCGTGACTCGCTGGCCGATCCACCGCCTCGCGCCACCGGTTTCCGAGCAGCAGGCCAAGGTAGAGATCCTCCAGACGGGGATCAAGGTCATCGACCTCATCTGCACCTTCGCGAAGGGTTCCAAGATCGGGTTGTTCGGCGGAGCCGGCACCGGCAAGACGGTCATCGTGCAGGAGCTCATCCGCAACATCGCGTACGAGCACAAGGGACGTTCGGTGTTCGCAGGTGTGGGGGAGAGGACGCGCGAAGGCAACGACATGTATCACGAGATGCAGGACGCCGGCGTGCTGCCGCAGACGGCTCTGGTGTTCGGCCAGATGAACGAGCCGCCGGGCGCCCGCGCGCGAGTCGGACTCACCGGCCTCACCATGGCGGAGTACTTCCGAGACGAGGAGGGAGCCGACGTGCTTCTCTTCGTCGACAACATCTTCAGGTACCTGCTCGCGGGGTCCGAGGTGTCAGCTCTGCTGGGACGCATGCCTTCTGCCGTCGGATACCAGCCCACGCTGGCCACGGAGATGGGCGAGCTGCAGGAACGCATCACGTCAACTAACAAGGGATCGATCACGTCGGTGCAGGCCGTCTACGTGCCGGCCGACGACTACACCGACCCCGCCATCCAGACGGTGTTCGCCCACCTCGGCGCGACTGTGCGCCTGGAGCGATCGCTGGTTGAGATCGGGATCTACCCTGCCATCGATCCGCTCGGTTCATCGAGCCGGTTCGTGGAGGCGTCGATCGTGGGACAAGACCACTACGACGCGGCGCAGGGCGTCAAGAAGATCATGCAGAGATATCGCGACCTACAGGACATCATCGCCATCCTCGGCATGGAGGAGCTGTCCGAAGACGACAAGCAGGCGGTGTCGCGCGCACGAAAGATCCAGAGGTTCCTGTCGCAGCCGTTCTTCGTCGCCCAGCGCTTCACGGGACGCGAAGGCAAGTCGGTGCCCATCCCTGAGACGGTCCGCGGCTTCAAAGAGATTCTCGAGGGCAAGCACGACGACCTTCCGGAACAGGCCTTCTACATGGTCGGCACCATCGACGAGGCTCGCGAGCAGGGCGAAGCAATGAAGAAGAAAGGCAACTCGTAGGGATGCCGATTCCCTTGCGCGTGGTCAGCGTCGAGCGCAGCCTCTTCGAGGGCGACGTCGACTTTATAGTCGCCAACGGGGCCGATGGGGAGCTGGGCATCCTGCCTCGCCACGCTGCGCTGATGACCTCGCTCAAGCCCGGGCCGCTGAAGATCACCCAGGGAGACAAGGAGACTCTTCTCTTTGTGGGCGGCGGCTTCCTCGAGGTGCTGCCCGACCGCGTGACGGTGCTCGCGGACACTGCGGAGCGGGCTGACGAGATTTCGATCGAGAAGGCCGAAGAGGCGCGCAAGCGTGCGCAGGAGAAGCTCGCGGGCACCCTGTCCACCGCGGAGGAAACCGAGTTTCAGCAGGCGCTCGCCATGGCGGAGGCACGCCTCAGGCTCGCTCGCGCGCGGCGGGGCTGACCTGGGTTCGATGAAGACCCCGACCCCCCGGCAGGACCACGTGCTGCGCATCACCGGAGGCGCTCAGCTCGCCGGCGACATCTGCGTGGGCGGCTCCAAGAATGCTGCGCTGCCCGAGATGGCCGCCGCGCTGCTGACCGCCGAGCCAGTTCGGCTCAACAACGTGCCCAGGGTGACTGACACGGCTCTGATGGGCGAGATCCTCTCGGGGCTTGGCGGCAGGGTCGAGGGCGAGGGCTCGCTCATCCTGAAAATGGGCCGCGCGCAGGAAACCCACGTTCCTGACGACCTCGGCCGCCGCATGCGCGCCACGATCGTGCTGCTCGGCGCGCTTCTCGGCCGTTTCGGGAAAGCACGAGTTCCGCGCCCGGGCGGGGATGACATCGGCGCGAGGCGCTTCGAGCAGCACCTGCGTGGGCTGCGCCAGATGGGCGCGGAGATCGAGGAGACCGCAACCGAGATCGTCGCCGAGGTTGACCGGCTTCGCGGGCAGCGCATAGTGTTCGACCTGCCGACGGTCACCGGCACCGAAAACATTCTTCTTGCAGCGGTCCTCGCCGAAGGCAGGACTGAGATCTTCAACGCCGCGCGCGAGCCTCACGTGCAGGACCTGTGCAGGCTGCTCGGCAAGATGGGCGCGCGCATCGAGGGCATCGGTACCGAGCGCCTGGTGGTGGAAGGCGTGCGCGATCTGGGCGGCGCGGAGCACACGGTCATCCCCGATTACCTCGAGGCGGGTACGTACGCGATCGCGGTGGCTGCCGCCGGCGGCGAGCTCCGACTCGACTGCAGCAGGCCTGAAGATCTGAACCTCGTGCTGCTCAAGCTGGAGATGGCAGGCGCGCACGTTGAGGTGGGGGATGGGTGGTTTCGTGTCGGCCGGCGGCCTCGGACCCGGCTCAAGCCGATCGATATGTCGACCTGGACCTTCCCGGGCTTTCCCACCGACCTGCAGGCGCAGTACATGGCGATGATGACCCAGGCCGATGGCGAGACCGTGATCTCCGAATACGTCCACGAAAACCGTTTTCAACACGTGAACCAGCTGGCGAAGATGGGGGCTGGGATAACTGTCGAAGGACGTCTGCACGCTGTGGTGCACGGCCCATGCCGGCTGCATGGCACCGACCTTGCAATCCCTGACATTCGGTCCGGGGCTGCGCTGGTGATCGCCTCGCTGTGCGCTGAGGGGGAAAGTGTGCTCCGCAATGCCTGGCACATCGATCGGGGCTACGAGGATCTGCCCTCGAAGCTGGCCTCGGTCGGGGCATTGATCACCAGCGAGACAGTCGACCTGGACGCTGGCCGCCCCGAACGGACTTACGAGTAACGCTCGGCCTGCATCTCGCCGTCGACGGGTCCGGACTGGTGCGGCCGCGTGCCGGAGTCGGCGTCTATACGAGAGAGATCCTGCACGCGATGAGCGTCGACCGACCTGACTGCCGGTTCACGGTATACCTCCCGTCAGGTGTGACCGCTCCCGCCTCGGAGCGCGGGATCAGCTACCGGCCGCTGCCTGGTCTGCCCTTCCTCGGCCGCCACGTCCAGTGGCCGGCTCGAATCCGGCGGCTCACACCACATGCGTACTTCGGGCCGGCCGGTTCGCTCCCGCTGCGCAGCGTCGGCTGCCCGACGGTGATCACCATCCACGATCTCGCGATCTATAGAAACCCCGATTGGTTCCCCGGCCGCCAGCCCCTGAGCACGCGGCTGGTGGTTCCCAGATCGCTCGATCGCGCTGACGTGGTGATCGCCGTCTCGAACAACACCGCACAGGACATCGAGGATCTTTTCGATGTGCCTGCATCTCGGATCGATGTGGTGCCTCACGGCGTGTCATCACGGTTCAGGCCGATGAGTGGCGAGGACCTCGCCATCGCGCGTGCCAAGCTCAAGCTGCCCGAGCGCTTCATCCTCTTCGTGGGCACCATCGAGCCACGTAAGAATCTCGCCACTCTGCTCGAGGCCTGGGCGATGATGCGCGATAGGCCGGACCTGGTGATCGTCGGCGGCTGGGGCTGGCGTTACGAGGCGATCAAGGAACAGATGTCTCGACTGGGCGATCGGGTGCATCACATCGACGGCCTCGACCCGGCCGACCTGCCAGCCGTCTACAACCTGGCGCGTGTCCTCGCGCATCCCGCCTGGTACGAGGGCTTTGGTCTGCCTCCGCTCGAGGCGATGGCTTGTGGGACGCCTGTTGTGGTGTCGGATCGGTCGAGCCTGCCGGATCTCGTTGGGGACGCCGGCATGGTCGCGGCGGCGGACGTCCCGGATGCCTGGCGTAAAGCTCTTGAAACGGTCATGGGAGATGCAGAGCTTGCTGCCGGCATGAAGCGACGCGGCATCCTGCGCGCGGCTCAGTTCAGCTGGGCCCGCGCGGCCGACCTCACGTGGCGGTCGGTGGATCGGGCGATCAAGGGGACGTGAAGCGCCTCAGGCGACAAGCTCGCGGATGACGGCGACAATCCCCGCTGCGCAGCGGTCCCACGTGAAGGTCGCCGCCCGTTCACGAGCTGCGGCAGTGAGCTTGGCGCGCAACTCTTTGTCGCCGAGGGCTTTGGTGAGGGCTGCAGCGAGCGCCTCGAGGTTTTCGGGGTGGTCGACGTAAAGAACTGCATCGCCGCCCACCTCCGGCAGCGAAGAGGTGGCCGCGGCGACCACCACCTTGCCCCGCGTCATCGCCTCGAGAACCGGAAGCCCGAAGCCTTCGTAAAGGCTGGGCACGACGACGGCGGCAGCGTGCTGGTACAGCAGCTCCAGGGTTGGCTGGTCGACCCTGCCCAGCACCCTGCACTTTGGCGACACACTGAGGCGGGCAGCCATCGCCCAGTCGCGCTCCGGTCCGGCGACCGCCAGGGTCACGCCGTCAAGGCGCTCCACCGCCGCGAGTGCGGCTTCCTGGTTCTTCCGCTTTTCGATGCGCCCCACCTGAAGCACGAAAGTGCCACTCAGTCCGAGCTCGGCCAGTCGCGAGGGCGGGGCCGTTTCTCGCGCAACCTGTTCGCCGCCGCCAAGCGGCACGACGCGGATTCGTTCCGGCTTTACGCCGTACAGGTCAACCAGGTCCGCCTTGGTGGATTCGGAGTCTGCGATCAGGACCTTGCATCGGCGCGCCGCCCAGCGCGTTGTGAGCTGGAGATAGGCTCGCTCGGTGGGGGAGTAGGCGCGCGGATAGCGTTCGAAAGCCAGGTCGTGAACGACAGTAAGCACCTTTCCGGGCCAGGCGAAGGGAACCACATGGGACGGGACGAAAAGGAGGTCGGCGCGGGCGCGCGCCAGGGCCAGCGGGAGCCGCACCTGGGACCACAGGCGAGGGAACGGCACGACGGTGAGGTCGGCTCCCACGCCTGCATGGGGCCTTGACGCGAAGAACCGCCAGCGCAGCTCCGGCGCCGCTGCCTGGAGGCGAGAACCCACCTCGCGAGCGAAGAGCTCGGTGCCGGTGACCACCTCACGCGTGGCAGGGTTGAGATCGACGGCAACCGTCTTGGTCAGCAACCTGCGAATGATAATCAGCCGGTGAACCAGGCCCGCGTCCTCGGCGTGCGAGTCGATTGCCTGGATATGGACGCGTCACTCGATCGGATCGCGCAGCTGGTGGGCGAGGGTGGCCACCATCTAGTCGCCACTGTCAACCCCGAGTTCGTGATGCGCGCGCACGTCGACAGCGAGTTCGCACGCGTGCTCGAGTCGGCCGACCTCTGCCTGGCGGATGGGAGTGGTGTGGTGTGGGCGGCCCGCCGGCAAGGCTGCATGATTCGCGAGCCGGTCACAGGCGTCGACCTGATTCCTCGGCTGGCAGCTCTTTGCGCCAAGCGCCGTTTCCGTTTGTTCCTTCTCGGCGCCGCGCCTGGGGTGGCGGTGGAGCTCGCCTCGCGCTTGCGCGCGGAGAACTCAGGACTTGATGTGGAGGCGCATCCGGGCTCGCCCGATCCTTCGTCGGACGAGGAAACCCTTGCTTTGATCGAGCGCTTCAAGCCTCACGTCCTTCTTGTTGCATACGGCCATCCAACCCAGGAGCTGTGGATCGACCGCATGAGCGACAAGCTCGGGGTCGCAGTCGCGGTCGGTGTCGGTGGTTCGTTCGACTACCTGACTGGGCGCGTTCCACGTGCGCCGGCGTGGATGAGGCGTGCTGGCCTGGAGTGGCTGTTCAGGCTCATCCGCCAGCCGTGGCGCATCAAGCGGATGGCAGTCCTGCCGCTGTATGCCTTCCGAGTCCTGCGCACCAGCTAGTCATGTCGGCGCGCGGCCGCGCGGTATCGTTGGCCGCCCTTAGGATCTGGGAATGAACACCCCACCGATTGTCCTGGTCCCCGGGTTCTGGCTCGGCGGGTGGGCTTGGGACGAGGTCGCCGCCACGCTGCGTGGTGGCGGCCACGAGGTCACCGCAGTGACGCTTCCTGGTCTCGAGTCGGTCGACGCCGACCGATCGGCGATCACCTTGAAGGACCACGTCGAAGCGATCTGCGACGCAGTCAAGGCGGCGGGGCCTCCGGTAGTGCTCGCCGTGCACAGCGGAGCCGGGGTCCCCGGCTACGGCGCGAGCGACCGTATCCCCGAGCAGATCGCGGCGATGGTCTATGTCGACACCGGCCCGGCGACGGAAGCGCTCGACCCCGCCTTCGACGCCGCCGAGAAGGCGATGCCCTCGGCGGAGAATCTTGCGGCCGCGGAAAACCTCGATGGGCTCAGCGAGGAGCAGCTCGAGACGTTCCGGCGGCGGGCGGTTCCCGAGCCGGGCGCCGCACTGCGCGAAGGGCCCGAGCTCACCAACGACGCACGCCTCGACGTTCCGAGCACCGTCGTGTGCACGGGGTACACGTCCGAGCAGTACAAGGACGCGGTCAAGGAGGGTCAGACGTGGCTCGGTGGTCTTGCCGAGCTGCGCGACGTGACCTACGTCGACCTGCCGACGAGCCACTGGCCGATGTGGTCGCGACCCCGGGAGCTCGCCGAGATCATCGGCGAAGTCGCAAAGGCTCACGCCCGCAGCTAGTTACCATGGCGAGCCATGGCCGCGCCCCCGCTGCTCAGTGTTGTCATCCCTGCTTATAACGAGGAGCAGCGGCTGCCGCGCACCATCGAGCAGATCGAGCGCTACCTCGACGGCAGGCAGCTGTCGTACGAGCTGATCCTCGTTGACGACGGCAGCAGCGACGGCACGCGGCAGGTGATGGATGCAGCCGCCGAGCGAAATGGAAAGGTGCGCGTGGAAGCGCTGCCCGCGAATCGTGGCAAGGGCCGTGCGCTGGCCGCCGGGGTCGCGGCAGCACGCGGCGAAGAGGTGCTGGTCACCGACGCCGACCTTTCCACGCCGATCGAGGAGCTGGAGAAGCTCGAAGCAGCGTTGAAAAGCGGCGCCGGAGTCGCGATAGGATCGCGTTCGGTCAGCGGATCGCGTGTCGAGATTCCGCAGCCGATCTATCGGGTGCTCATGGGCAAAGTCTTCAACCTCATCGTGCAGGCGGTCCTGCTGCCCGGGATATGGGACACCCAGTGCGGATTCAAGCTCTTTCGAGCCGATGTCGCCGGCCCGGTGTTTGCGGCGCTGACAACCGACGGGTTCGGCTATGACCCCGAGGCGCTGTTTCTCGCCAAGCGGCGCGGCGTACGGATCGTCGAAGTGCCAGTGGTGTGGCGAAACTCCGCTCCCACCAAAGTGATGCCGATCCGCAGCTCCTTCGACATGTTCAAGCACGTGGTGAGGGTCAGGTTCAACCAGTGAGCGTGGCGGCGAGAACGACCCCGCCCACCGAGGTGCTTGTGGTCCTGCCTACCTACAACGAGCGCCTGAACCTGGAGAAGGTGGTGGCAGGGATCCGCCGGCTGGGGCACGACGTCATGGTCGTCGACGATGCGTCACCCGACGCCACAGGCGAGCTCGCCGACAGCCTGGCGGCAAAAGACGCTGGTGTGCGTGTGCTGCACCGCCCGCAAAAGCTGGGGCTGGGGAGCGCATACGAAGACGCATTCCGGATCGGCCTCGCCGACGGATCAGCACTCTTCGTGGAGATGGATGCCGACGGATCGCATCTCCCGGGCGACCTCGGCGCCATCGTTGCCGCAGCGCGGAGCAGCGGCGGGCTGGCGATCGGGTCGCGATACATAGAGGGCGGCAAGATTGTCGGCTGGCCGTTCCACCGCTGGCTCCTGTCGTGGGCGGCGAACGTCTACTGCAGGCTGCTGCTGGGACTCCCCACGCACGACTGCACGTCGGGGTATCGCTGCTACACCCGCGATCTGCTGCAGCACATCGGACTCGACGATGTCGTGTCCCAGGGGTACTCGTTCCAGATCGAGATGGTGTACCGGGCCCGGCGGCTTGGCTACAAGGTCGTCGAGACCCCCATCCGTTTCGAGGACCGCGTGGCAGGCGCGTCAAAAGTGTCCCGAGGAGAGGTTCGACGCGCGCTGTGGACTGTGCTCCGCCTGAGGTTGAAGCGAGGGTGAGCATGGCCCCTTCGAAAGTCGAAAGGGTGGGCTACAGCGCGCCGCCATCGCTCGGCGACTGGAGAGTTCCACTTCTCACGGGACTGGCATTGGCGGTCATCACCGCGGTGCCTTACCTGTACGCATATGCGGTTCAGCCCCACGGCCAGGTGTTCCTGGGTTTCTTCTACCTGGGCGATGACGCGAACACCTACCTGGCGAAGATGCGCCAGGGCTGGGAGGGCTCCTGGTCGTGGGACAACCGCTACACAACCGAGTCGAGCCCCGCCGCCTACCTGTTCATGTTCTGGCTCGCCCTCGGCCACCTGGCAGCGCTGTTCCACCTGTCCCTCATCGTCACCTTCCACCTCGCGAGGGTGGCGGCCGCCTTCGCGCTGATGGCCGCGGCGTGGGCCTTCATCGCCCACTTCATCGCCGACCGCAGAGCCCGGCTGTTCGCCTTTTTCTTCTGCGCGATCGGGCTTGGGATGGGCTACGTGGTTCAGGCGCTGGGCCACCCTGTCATCTTCGGCAACGCGACCGACACGCTCGACTGGCGCATGCCGGAGCTCACAGCCTTCTACTCGATACTCGCCCTGCCCCATTTCGCATGGTCAGGCGTTTTTGGCGCCGTCGGGGTCGTCCTCACTCTGAAAGCCATCCAGCGCGGGAGCCTCGTGCTGGCCGTGCTCGCCGGCGCAGCCTGGCTGGGCCAGGCGTCGATCCACCCCCAGATGCCGATCTTGATGGGGGGAGCGACAGCGGTTGCCCTCTTCATGAGGCCGGCCAGTCCTCGTGGCTGGCTGGCCGCAGCCGTCGCCTTCGCCATCCCGGCGCCCTACATCCTTTATTGCTACTTCGCCTTTGTCGGCAATCCCGAGGTGCAGCGGTGGACCTTCCACTCCAAGAACGCCCTTCCGCCCGAGGGCTTCAGCCTGTTCTTTGCGATTGCTCCGCAGCTGCTACTCGCGCTGACCGGGCTGCCGGTCGTCCTGAAGCGGCGAACCCGCGAAGACCTTTTCCTTGTGGCGTGGCTCGTCCTTCTTGCCGCCATCCTTTATCTCCCGAACCCGGCGGGCGACCTCCGAAGGCGATTCCTCGACGGCCTGTACCTACCGTTGGTCGTTTTGGGCGCCATCGGGATGTACGAGACGATCCTGCCTCGCCTCCGCAGCGCCCGGGCGCACGCCCTCATCCCGTTCACCTACGTCGCGTTCGCGGCCGTCGGCAGTGCTTTCCTGGTCCTCGCGCCTCTCGCTGTCGCGAACCAGCCTCAGTACCTGGCATCCCAGTCGATGTACGACGGTCTGAACTGGCTAGGCGGCCAACCGGCAGGCCGCGTGCTGTCGATGCCGGGAGTCGGGCTGTATGTCCCTGCGTACTCGCCTGACGTGGTGTACGTCGGCCACTACGACGAGACTTTCGATTACGTCAACAAGACACAGACCGCCCTCGACCTGCTGACGGGGAAAGCCGACATTGTCAAGTTCGACGCCGACAACCACATCCGCTACGTGATCTGGACCGCCGACCTGAAAGCTCCGCCCCCAACCGCGCTGGGCGCGGCCGCCTACGACACGCCGAGCTTCAAGATCTACCGGGTCTACTGAGGCCTGGTCCTCACGTAGATCACCGCCACGTCGTCCTGGTACGCGAGCTTCCACTCCGGCTGCGTGGCGAGCACGTTGGAAAGCGCCTCCCCCTTGTTGAAGATGATGTAGTCCACCTGGTACTGGTCGAGGATCGACTGCCAATCCGGCCGCAGGTTCTGAACGCTGTTGTACTGGTTCAACAGCGGGTCGCCCATCAGCTCGGCCTCGCCGAAGATGAACACCCTGCGGTTGGGATCGGGGTAGAACCTGTAAGCGAGGTATCCGCCCCACCCGTACTGGTTGTACATCCGGGTGCCGACCTCAGGGTGCGCCGCCAGCCAGTCGGCGGCGCCGATCGGGTAGCTGGATGCGTCAAGCTTCTGCTGCACCGCAGGGCTGACGTCGGAATAGATCTTGAGCAGCGTGACGCCCAGAACCAGGACCAGCACCCCCCCGGTGATGGCGGCGAAAAGCGTTCTTGCCGGCAGGCGCAGCTTCCAACCCCGGCTCGTCGCGAGCTCTTTCCAGTAGTCCGAGTAGACGGCGATCATCACCGGCGTGGCGGCTGCCACAAAAAGCGCGACATGGCGCACCGATTGAAAGGCCAGCCCCAGGCCGCTAATCACGAGCAGGAACTGATGCAGGCTCGGCCGCCGGAGCGCGAAACCCGCGATCACGATGAAGACCATCGCCTCGAAGGGGCGCAGGTAGATCTGGTGGAAGTCGGGCGAGAACCATTCGACGATGAGCTTCTGCTGCGCCACGCTGCCCTGGGTCTGGAAGGGATAGAGGTAGAGGCTGAACCCGTGAGGGGTGGCGAGCACCGCCACCAGGGAGGCGGCGCCGATTATCGCGAGGAACCGCACGTGCCGCCTGTGCGCCGGGTTGGATCGGTCCCACGCCCAGCCGATGAGCTCCGCCACCAGGGCCACGCCCAGCCACACGAATCCGATCACCCAGCCCCCATGGAGGTTGGCCCATATGGCCATCACGACAGGAAAGAAGTTGAGCGCGCGGCTCCTGCCGCTCAGGTACCCGTGAATCCAGTAAAGCTCGAGACACGTGAGGGCGAAGGTGATCATCTGCGCCCGTGGCCCCCAGATCGGCCAGCCAGCCAGCGCACCAAGGGCGAGGCCGAGTCCAACGATGACGAAGGGCTGGCGCTTGACCTGGCGGTAAATCAGCCAGAAACCGGCCCACGTGACGAGGCCGAAAACGATTGCAAGGCCGACCGTGCCCGCCGCCGAGTAGATGAACCACATCAGCGCCTCGGTCAGGTACTCGTGATCGGTCCAGACATGGTCGGGGACCGTGAACGTGAAAAGGTCGACTGAAGGCAGCTTGGCGTTATCGACCATCCAGCGTCCGACGCGAAGGTGCCACCAGAAGTCGGGATCCTGGAAGCCCTCGATGAAGAGCATGAGGACGGCGAGCATGATGCCGCCGATCAACAGCGTCCTGGCGCTGAGCCGTTCAGCCAGCCGCAGGCCTAGGTTCAGCTGAGGACCTTGAGCGGGTTGGGTACGTAGCGCGGCACCCGTGCCGCGTAGGGCGGGTAGTCATCGGGGAAGGCGCGAGCCAGGACGCCCTCCTCCCAGCGCATCCTCAGGACCTCGCAGACTATGAAATAGAGGACGGCCAGCGCGCTGAACAAGCCGAAGGTGGCTAGGTTGATGCCGATCGCGGTGATGATCTCGCCCAGGTAAACCGGGTGCCGGCTGAAAGCATAAGGGCCGCCGGTGACCAGGTGGCGGGCCTCCGGAATGATCGAGAAGGACCGGCGGAGATAAGCCAGGCCCCAGACCGCGTAGATAAGGCCGACCGTCGCCAGGATGTCTGCCGGGAGGACCAGCGACTCGTGCCGGCTGCCGCCGGGAAGGAAGCTGGCGCCGATCGCCGAGAAGGTCCCGGTGAACGCGACGAAGATGACAGCGAGCCTATGGTCGGTTCCTCGAGCCGGGAGCCGCGTACTGTAAAGGACGACGAGCATCGTGAAGTAGGCAAGGGCGAGGACCTGCTGGATCGCGAACAGGTAGTCGACCGGCTGCCGAATGGCGTGCAGGCTGTCCCACGTGGTCAGGATGTACCTCGCCAGGAAAACGCTGAAGAAGAGGGCAGGGAGCAAACGGCTGAAAACCAGCTCTCGCCAGTAGCGGCCGGACCGAGGAGGCGCCGGTGTGGGGGCACCGGGACGGCTGTCTTGTCGCACATCATCCTCGACGCCGGTGGGCACCATTACCGGCGCCAATCTAGCAGCCGTGTACCAGGGGCCCTCGTCAAAAACGAGTTCCGCTAAGGAATTGACCTCCCCTGGCGCCCCGTGTAGGATCACCGCCGCAGACGGCTACAAAAGCCCGCAAGAAACCCGGGCGGGGGCCGTCTAACTGATCACAAGCCGCCGTAGTTCTAGAAAAAGGAGGTGAATGCAATGTTGAGTCTTTACTGGAAGCTCCGCAGTCTTACGACCCGTCAGGAAGGCCAGGGCATGGTTGAGTACGCTCTGATCCTCGTCCTCGTTTCAATCGTGGTCATCGTGATCCTTCTTACGATGGGCAACCAGATCAAGAACGTGTTCTCGAACGTCGTAGCCGCTCTCGGCTAACGAGAACCAACGTAGTAGCACCTTCAAAGCAGAGAGCCCCGCAAGGGGCTCTCTCGCTTCAGGGGGCGCGATCCCGGTACCCCGTCGCTACAATGGCGACACTCTTGAAGAACACATATTCGGAGGTGACGTAAACCCTTGGCCACAGCAGCACCAGCACGACCCCGACCCGGGGGAGGTCGTCTTTTCATCATTGTGGGCTTGTTATTGGCATTGCTAGCCGCCGGAGGCGTGTACCTGTTTGGCAGCATTGGCGGTGGCGCAACCATCGGCGGCGGCCCAACCCAGTCAGTGGTAATGGCGAAGTCAGCAATCCCCTTGCGCCACGCGATCACCAAGGACGACCTCGACGTCCTGAAGAACGTGTCAACCAACGTGACCAACGTGTACGCGAACATCAACGACGTCGTCGGACTGATCGCGCAAGTCCAGATCACCAAGGGCTCGGTCATCACCAAGGACATGCTCGGCAAGGACATCAGCCTCACGTCAGGCACCGCGCCGGCGTACCTGCCGCTTGCGAGCGGCTATGTCGCCGTGACCATCCCCACCAGCGAGCAGGTCGGCGTCGCCGGCCATATCACCCTGGGCGACTACATCACAGTTGTCGCGTCCGGCCAGACGACGATGTTCCCCACCAAGAAGGCAGCAGCGTCAACCGGAAACCCCGGGATCGCCGCCGTCAGCAAGACGGTCTTCACCAACGTAAGGATCATCGGCCTGGGGCCTGCGATAGCGAACGTCCAGCCGGCTAGCGGGGCCACCACAGTCAGCGGTCAGCAGCCAGTCGGTGGAGTTACCTCAAGCCTGACCATCGAGCTGACCCAGTGTGATGCTGAGTACTTCACGTGGTTCCTCAACACCATGCAGGTCAAGTACACGCTGGAATCGTTTGCCGATTACCTGGCTCAAGCGCCTACCGCGCCCGATCCAACCTGTCCTGACGTGTTGGCAGCGCACGGTGTGACTGTCAAGCAGGTAGACGCCAGGTACCACTTCTCAACTCTCAACGGATGACATCTGAGCTCCGCCCCGGCGGCAGCTGACGATGGGTCTGCTCGACAGGGTCAAGCAGAACCAGACGGGTGTTCCCGTGGCGGGTCCGGCCACTAACGGACCCGCTGCGGCGACCGCTCCGGGCGGAGCCAGCTCGTACAGCACCTCGTCGGCGGTTCCGCGAGCGCGCCCGACCGACACAGTTCCACCGCCGGTCGCGGCTCCTCGCGCCCCACAGGTCGGGGAGGCGCCACCCGCTTTCACCGCAGCCAAAGTCCAGATCCACGCCAAGCTGATCGAGCGCTTCGCCGATCAGATCGACTCGAGCAACAAGGCAGGCGTTCGGGAAAAGATCACCGAGCTCGCGGACGAGTACTTCCGCACGACCGCCATGACGATGACCAAGACCGACAAGGAACGACTTGTCGATTCGGTCCTCGACGACGTTCTGGGCCTCGGTCCCCTAGAGGCTCTGCTCGCAGACCCGAACATCACTGAAATAATGGCCAACCATCCCAAGCAGATCTACGTCGAGAAGAGCGGCGAGCCTGCACTGTCCGCCGTCACTTTCGAATCGGACAGGCAGATGCGCCAGGTCATCGACCGCATCGTCAGCCTGGTTGGCCGCAGGGTCGACGAGTCGACCCCGATCTGTGACGCGCGCCTCAAGGATGGCTCCCGTGTGAATGTGGTTATTCCGCCGATCGCGCTCAAGGGCCCGTGCCTGACCATCCGAAAGTTCACGAAGGAGAAGTGGGGCCCCACCGACATCGTCAACCGCTTCCACTCCGCGAGCCCGGAGCTGATGACATTCCTGCGGTCGTGTGTGCGTGCCCGGTTCAACATCCTCGTCTCTGGCGGCACCGGCTCCGGTAAGACCACGCTGCTCAACATCCTCTCGTCGTTCATCCCGGAGACCGAGCGACTCATCACCTGCGAAGACGCCGCTGAGCTCCAGCTGCAGCAGCCGCACTGGATCCAGCTCGAGTCGCGACCGCCCAACGTCGAAGGCAAGGGCGCGGTCCCGATCCGCGAGCTGGTCAAGAGCTGCCTGCGTATGAGGCCCGACCGCATCATCGTCGGCGAGTGCCGTGGCGGCGAAGCGCTGGACATGCTCCAGGCGATGAACACCGGCCACGATGGTTCGATGTCGACGCTCCACGCCAACAACCCACACGAGTGCCTGGTCCGGCTGGAGACGCTGGTGCTCCAGGCGGGACAGGACCTCCCTTCGCGGGCCATCCGCGAGACGATCGGCGCTGCCATCCACCTGATCGTCCAGCAGTCCCGTCTTCGCGGTGGCATCCGGCGCATCGTCAGCGTCGCCGAGGTCCTGGGGATGAAGGACGGAGACGTCCAGTACCAGGAGATATTCAAATTCCATCAGCTCGGCGTGAACGCCGAGGGCAAGGCAGTCGGCTACCACACCGCCACCGGCGTCATCCCGATGCGAATGGAGCACCTCAAGTCAGAGGGCGAGGATGTTCCGGAGTCGCTCTTCAAACCCACGCCCCAGCCACCCCCGGATAAGCTGTACTGACCGTCTAGGAGGTCCCGATGCCGCAGTTGTCGACCGCAGTTGTGTTTGCGATGATCGCCTTCGCCGGAGTTTTCCTCTTCATGCTGGGCATCAGCCGCATGAGGCGGTCTCCCGGCGGCGCCGAGGACTTTCAGGCCAGGCTTGCCGCGTACGGAGTGACCACCGCCGGAGCAACGGCGCTCCCGCCGGCGAGCGGTCTGCGTGAGAGCCTCAACCGGATGTTCCAGCCGGCTGCCGATCGGATGGGCCGGGGCGACGTCAAGAAAGGCAAGCCGTCCGTCGCAGAGCAGCTGGTCCGTGCTGACCTCAAGCTCCGAACCTCGGAGTTTTTCTTGATCCAGGTCGGCAGCGCGGTGCTGTTCATCTTGATCGCTGCATTGCGGTTCGGCTTCGGGCTTGGCAGCGTCGTCCAGCTGGTCATCGCGGGCTTCATCGGCTACCTGATTCCGGCGCGATACGTGAAGTACCGCATCGGTGCCCGGCTAAGGGCTTTCAACAACCAGCTCGGCGATACGCTGACCCTGCTCTCGAACGCGATCAAGGCTGGTTATTCGTTCGCCCAGGCGATCGACACCGTCGCCAAGAACGCGGTGCCGCCGATCGCCGATGAGTTCGGTCGAGCGGTCCGGGAGATGAACCTCGGCGGTTCGCCTGACGAGGCGCTGCAGAACATCACCAAGCGCGTGGAGAGCCCGGACTTCGACCTGGTCGCGACCGCCTACTCGATCCATCGAACCGTCGGTGGAAACCTGGCGGAGATCCTCGACAACATCGCTTACACAATTCGCGAACGGGTGAGGATCAAGGGCGAGATCGCCACCCTCACGGCGCAGGCGCGAGCCTCGGGCACCCTCATCACGTTCCTGCCGATCGTGCTGGCGGTCTTCATGTATTTCGTCACTCCCACCTACTTCCGGCCGATGTTCGAGAACTTCATCGGTTGGATCCTGATCGCGATTGGTGTCTTCATGATCTTCATCGGCAACCTGATCATCCGGCGCGTGGTCGCCATCGAGGTATGAGCTCATGAATACCACCACCCTCCTCTTCGCGGTCGTCGCCGGCCTTGGTGTGCTGATGTTCTTCATCGGCCTGGCGCGCACGCCAACGACCAACACTGCTCAGATGGTCCAGCAGCGCCTGCAGGTGTACGGCGCAGCGGGCAGCGACAAGCCGCTCACCCTCGAAGAGGTGGAGCTGTCGAGGCCGTTCAGCGAGCGTTTCCTACGCCCCGCGATCGAGCGGCTCGGCAACATGCTCTCCCGCTCCACGCCGGCCAAGGCGCGGCAGGACCTCGACAACAGGCTCGAGCTGGCAGGGCGACCTGGCAACCTCACCCCCGCGGACTTCGGGGCCATTCGCCTCGTCGCCGCGGCTGTGATGGGGGCTCTCGGGCTGCTCCTTGGTCTCCTCTTGGGAGGCACCCTTTACATCATCGGGGCTCTCGTGTTCGGCATCGTCTTCGGCTATTACCTTCCGGTGCTGTGGCTGAAGCAGAAGGTGGACGCTCGCCGCGCAGCGATTCAGAAAGGCTTACCCGATGCCATGGACCTCCTGGTGATCGCCGTCGACGCCGGGCTCGGGTTCGACGCCGCGCTCGCGCGAGTCACCGACAAATACAAGAACGCTCTCTCGGACATGTTCGCGAAGGTACTGCGCGAGGTGAGCCTTGGCCGGCCACGGCTCGAAGCCATGGACGAGATGGGGCGCACGAGCGGGGTCGATGACCTCCACAACTTCATCCAGGCGATCATCCAGTCGGAGCAGTTCGGCACCGGCATCGGCAAGATCCTGCGCATCCAGGCCGACGAGATGCGGCGCAAGCGGCGCCAGCGCGCGCAGGAGAAGGCGGCCCAGGCGACACTCAAGATGATGCTGCCGATGGTCGGCTGCATCTTCCCGACGCTCTGGATCGTTCTGCTCGGGCCCGCTGCGCTGATCCTGATGAAGCCAAGGACCTGATCCGGAGGCAGCCCTGCCCTCATCCCTCTTGCCGAGCATTCCGGCCTGGGAGCTGATCCTGCGTGCGGTACTGATCTACGTCGCGCTCCTGGTTGCCCTGCGGATCTTCGGGAAGCGCGAGGTAGGCCAGTTCACGCTTTACGACCTGGTCTTCATCCTGCTGGTCGCCAATGCGCTGCAGCCCGCCATCACGGGCCCTGACAACTCCATCGGCGGCGGATTGGTTTTGATCCTTGCTCTTGTGTTGACCAACGCGGGAGTTTCGAGGCTGGACCGGATACCGCGCTTTCACCGCCTGCTGGCGGCGGCACCTGCCGTGATCATCCAGGACGGCAAGTACATCACCGAGGTCATGAAACGTGAGGGCGTCGACCAGGAAGAGGCTGAGACCGCGATGCGGGAGCACGGCGTGGCGCATGTCGAGGAGGTGCAGCTGGGTGTCCTCGAGCCTGACGGCAGCATCTCGATCGTGGCCCCAGGCAACGCGACAAGAACCAAACGAAAGGTCCGCTTCCACCAACGGTCGCGTTAGCCGGCCGCGAGAAACTCCAGCGCTGCCTGTTTGAACTCTCGGGCGGGGACCGCCGACATGTGGTTGCGGCCGGCGATCGTGACGAGCTTGGCATGCGCGATGCTCTTGACCAACCTGTCGACCTTGCCGACGATGTCGTCCAACTCTCCGACCACGACGAGGACCGGAATCTTAATTGCATTGAGGCGTGCTTCGTTTAGATCCGGCTGAGGTCCGAGAATGCAAGCCGCCAACGCTTCGAGGTCGTTGATCGGCCTGGCGGAGGCGAACTCGAAGAACGATTTCGCCACGGCGCTGCTCGTGGCCTCGCCGCGCATGGCACGGGCGATCTCCTCGGATTCGTGAAAGGCGCCTCCCCATCCGACGCCGCCGAGCACCGCACGCCGCAGGCGGGCCCCCAGGTCGAGCATCGCCTGGAGCCCGATGCGGGCGCCCATCGAGTAGCCGATGTAGTCGGCTGTCTCGATTTCGAGGTGGTCGAGCAGGCGGCCCACGTCGGCGGCCATCGTTTGCAGGGCATAGGCTGCGGGATCGTGGGGCTTGTCGCTGCGCCCGTGGCCGCGGCAGTCCAAACCAACCACGCGATAACCGGCGGTGGTCAGCGTTTCCTGCCAGCGCGTGCCAACCCAGTTCAGCGGGTAGTCGGACGCGTAGCCGTGCACAAGCACCACAGGTCTGCCAGTTGACGGCCCATGGAGCTCGTAATGAATACGCACCCCATCGCTGTCGAGCTCCACTTTTACTAAATCGTCTCCATGACTGGCATAGCAGGGTTGGCCGGGGTCCCCCCGGCCATGACTTTGTTCCTAATCACTCCGAACCGTGGCGAGGAGAAATCTCGTCTCAATAAAGGCCCATCGATATACCGGAATGGGAGCGCCGGCCCTCTCAGAGAGCAACCCTTCGCTGTTTCGAAGTTCAGGGCCGGGTCCGCTGGGCGGCGATGAGGGAAAACCATCCGGGTTTTCCCTCATTCTTTCATCGTGCGCGCGGTACATGAGCGGACCGGGAAGGTGGTGGCCAATGATTTGGAGGTGCCGCGCACGTTCATGGGGCGCGGAATCGGGCTGATGTTCCGCCGTCCGCTGGAACCAGGCCGCGGAATGTGGATCAACCCGTGCAATGGCATCCACATGATGTTCATGAGATCCGCCATCGACGCCGTGTTCCTTGACAGCAAGGAGCGCGTGAAGAAGATCTACCCGAAGCTCCCCGCGTGGTGGGGGATGGTGTGGTTCGTGTGGGGCGCGCAAAGCGTCCTGGAGCTGCCACCGGGCTCGACGGCAGAGCTCGACCTTCGCATCGGTGACCAGATACTTCTGTAAAGGCGGGCTTGACCTCCGACAGTAGCCTCGCTTCGTGTTCTCAAGCGTCATCGACATGGTGCTGCCACCGCGATGTGGCGCTTGCCGCGTGGTGGGGTCATGGCTGTGCGAGCGGTGCCGGGGAAAGATCAGGCGCCTTGAAGAGCCGATGTGCCGGCGATGCGGCGTGGAGCTAGAGCATGTTCGTGGGAGCTGCGGGTGTCGCGGCCGCCTCACGGCCCTTGCGCGCCTGCGCTCAGCAGTCGCCTACGAGGGCCCTATCGAGCTGGCCGTCCAACGCTTCAAGTACGAGGGATGGCGCAGGCTGGCGGGCCCACTCGCGCTCCTGCTGGCGGAGCGGTTGGTGGTTGAGGGCCTCGCGGCCGGGTGGGTGGTGGCGGTGCCCCTCCACCCGGGTCGCTTGCGGCAGCGGGGCTTCAACCAGGCCGAGCTCCTGGCCCGCGAGCTTAGAAGGCGACTGGTCCTCGACCAATTGCAAGGAGAGCTCGTCAGGACTCGCGCCACGCCGCCCCAGGTCGGCCACGACAGGCTCTGGCGGCTGGAGAACGTGCGGGGTGCGTTCGCCTGGCGCGGCGCCGATCTCGCCGGCCGATCGCTGCTTCTTGTCGACGATGTCGCCACCACCGGGGCCACTCTCGACGCCTGTGCGGCTGCCTTGAGGGCTGGCGGCTCGGGTCCCGTGATCGGCGCCTCCGTGGCGAGAGTCACCGTATAGGCGGAACGGAGAGGTGGCTCTCCCGCTTATAGTGGGTCGGCGTTCCCGTATCACGGTGCGGAGGCTGACGAATGGCAGTTCGGATCCCAGGTATCAACATCGATGAGTACTACCAGCAGCTCGGGCCGATCGAGCCGCTAATTCGCGACGACCGTGTGACAGAGATCATGGTCAACGGAAGCGACCACGTTTACGTGGAAATGGGCGGCAAGGTTGTTCTCACCAACATCAAGTTCACAGACGAAGACCAGCTTCTCAATGTGATCCAGTTCATCGTTCGCACCGTTGGCCGGCGCATTGACGAGCGCCAGCCTCTTTGTGACGCTCGCCTGGCTGACGGATCCCGTGTCAACGCGGTCATCCGGCCGCTGGCGTTGAACGGCCCTCTGCTCACAGTGCGCAAGTTCTCAAGAGACCCGTTCCAGGTCGAAGACCTGATCCGCTTTGGCAGCTGCAACGAGGCAGGCTTCGGCTTCTTGAAGGCGGCGGTGCTCGCCAAGGCGAACATCATCGTCTCGGGAGGCACCGGTACCGGTAAGACGACCTTCCTCAACGTGCTGTCAGGTTTCATTCCGGTCGAAGACCGCATCGTCACCATCGAGGACGCGGCAGAGCTTCAGCTGCACCAGGAGCACGTGTGCCGTCTGGAAACCCGCCCGCGCGACATCAACGGAGAAGGCGAGGTCACCATCCAGCGCCTCGTCATCAACGCGCTGCGCATGCGCCCTGAGCGAATCGTCGTGGGCGAGTGCCGTGGCGGCGAGGCGTTGGACATGCTGCAGGCCATGAACACGGGCCATGACGGCTCGATGACGACAATCCACGCCAACAGCCCGCGCGACGCCCTGGCCCGTCTCGAGACCCTTGTCCTGATGGCGGGAGTCGACCTACCCGTGAAGGCCATCCGGCAGCAGGTCGCAGCCGGCATCAACATCATCTGCCAGCTCAACCGCCTTCGCGACGGGTCGCGCAAGGTGACGGCGATCTCCGAGATCATGGGCATGGAGCAAGAGGTCATCACGATGCAGGACATCTTCCTGCTGGAGCAGAAGGGCGCCACCGCCGAAGGAAAGGTCATCGCGGAGTTCAAGCCGAGCGGCTTGCGACCCAAGATCCTCGACCGAATCTTCGCGCAGGGCATCCCGCTTCCGAAGGAAATCCTGACCCTGTTCCCGCCCCCGGCTGGATACAAGCCCTCGACCAAATAGGGTCCGCGCCGGCTTCAATGGGCAGGCTTATACTCGGGCTGTGAAGGTCGTTCTGCACGACCGCACGGACCTCCTCGGTCCGGATCTCCGGGAGTATGCGCAGCGCAAGCTGACCCGCCTCGCGCACCACTTTGGCAAGGTGGCCGAGGCCGACCTCGAGTTCTCGCCCGAGCGAAAGCGCAATGGGCTGACGACTGTCCTGTGCCGGATCAACGTTCACGTCGACGGGCGGCGAACGCCTCTGCTGTCGGCGCACGAGAAAGGTGCCGACCCACAAGCAGCTTTTGATCTCGCCTTTGACAAGATCGACCGCCAGGTGGTCAAGCTCAAAGAGAAGCGAACGAATCGGAAGAAGGCGACTTCTCCAGTCCGCGTGCCTCAACTCGAAGAGGGAAAAGAGAAGTCGACGGAGCCTGAACGAATCCGCATGAAGCTGCGTCCGATGTCAGTCGAGGACGCGATCTCGGAGCTGCAGTCGGACGGGCAGAGCTTCCATGTCTTCCTGGACGAGGATTCGGGATTAGTCGAAGTCGCCTTCCGGCGCACTGATGGCTCGGTGGGGATCATTGAACCCATAGTTCCCTAGTGAATCCTGAGATTGCAGGCTCCTGAGTTTGGCCTTGGCCGCTTCCCGGTAACCTAGATCCAGTGCCAAGTCTCACCAAGCTTTTCGATCCCAATGAGCGGGAGATCAAGCGCCACCTCGCCGTGGCTGCCGCCATCACCAAGCTCGAGCCCGGGCTCGAGGCGCTCGGCGACGTTGCTCTGCGCGAGCGGTCGGACGAGCTGCGCAAGCGCGCCCAGGATGGGGAGGACCTCGACGAGCTGCTGATCGACGCCTTCGCGCTGTGTCGCGAGGCCTCTCGACGCACCATCGGCCTGCGGCACTTCGACGTCCAGCTGGTCGGAGGCATCGTCCTTCACTCAGGCCGCATCGCCGAGATGAAGACTGGAGAAGGCAAGACACTCGTGGCGAGCCTTGCGCTTTACCTCAACGCGCTTCCCGGCAAGGGCGTGCACCTGGTCACCGTCAACGACTACCTCGCGCGCCGTGACGCCGGCTGGATGGGTCCGATCTACCACCTGCTAGGGCTGAGCGTAGGCATCAACGTCGGGTCAGTCGGCACGTACCTGTACGACCCTGACTTTCTCGACGAGACGCACGGTGACAGCAGGCTGCAACACCTGCGTCCGGTGACCAAAGCTGAGGCCTACCAGGCTGACATCACTTACGCCACCAACTCCGAGCTCGCATTCGACTACCTGCGCGACAACATGGCCCGCGACCTTGCACAGTGCGCGCAGCGAGCCCTCAACTACGCAATCGTCGACGAGGTCGACTCGATCCTCATCGACGAGGCGCGCACGCCGCACATCATCTCCGGCCAGTCGGAGGAATCCACCGAGAAGTACTACGAGTACGCGAGGTGGGCGGGACGCCTTGTCGAGGGCGACGACTACGAGGTCGACCTCAAGCACAAGTCAGCTTCTCTGACCGAATCAGGCATAGCGAAGATGGAGCGCTGGACGGGCATCCGCAACATCTATGACCTCGAGAACGTGATCGAGGCGCACCAGATCAACCAGGCTTTGAAGGCGAAGACGCTCTTCCGGCGCGACCAGGAGTACCTGGTCAAGGATGGAGAGGTGATCATCGTCGACGAGTTCACCGGACGGACGATGCCCGGAAGGCGTTGGTCGGATGGCCTGCACCAGGCGGTCGAGGCCAAAGAGGGAGTGAAGGTCCAGCAGGAGCAGAAGACGATCGCCACCATCACTGTCCAGAACTACTTCCGCCAGTACGAAAAGCTGGCGGGCATGACAGGCACGGCGCTGACCGAAGCCGAGGAGTTCCACAAGATCTACGTCCTCGACGTGGTGATCATCCCGACCCATCGCAACATGGTCCGCGATGACAACCCAGACGTCATCTACAAGACGGAGAAGTCAAAGTTCGAGGCCGTCATCGACGAGATAGTCGAGATGAACAAAGAGCGGCGGCCGGTTCTTGTGGGCACCGTCTCGGTCGAGAAATCGGAGCGACTCTCCCGGATGCTCGAGAAGCGCGGCGTCAAGCACAACGTGCTCAACGCCAAACAGCACGAGCGTGAGGCGGCAATCGTCGCGGAGGCAGGCCAGCCGGCCGCTGTGACGATCGCCACCAACATGGCAGGCCGCGGCACCGACATCGTGCTCGGCGCGGGCGTCACTGACGTCGGCGGCCTTCACATCATCGGCACCGAGCGCCACGAGAGCCGGCGCATAGACAACCAGCTTCGCGGGCGTGCAGGGCGCCAGGGTGACCCAGGATCGAGCCGCTTCTTCATCTCGCTCGAGGACGACCTGATGAAAATCTTCGGGCCCGCGGCGGACCGGATCGGCAGGCTCATGGACACGCTCGAGGTGGAGCCGATCGAGCACTCGTGGGTCGCCAGCTCCATCGCAGGAGCTCAGAAGAAGGTCGAGGGGATGCACTTCGATGCACGCAAGCACGTAGTCGAGTACGACGACGTGATGAACAAGCAGCGCCAGATCGTGTACGAGGAGAGACGCAAGGTCCTGGAGGGCGCCGACACGCGCTCCAACATCGTCACCTACGTTGGGGATGTGATCCAGAAGGGAGTCGACGCCCACTGCGAGAGCCGACACTCCGAGAACTGGGACATCGACGGATTGGTGCGCTACCTCTCGGCCTACCTGCCAATCGAGCCCGGTTCGCAGATTCCAGACGAGGTTCTCCTCAAGGGTCGCGAGGCGCTTGTCGAACACCTGACAGCCGCCGCCGCCGAGGCTTACGACAGGAAGGTCGAGGAGGTCGGCGCAGACCTGATGCCGCTGGTAGAGCGCGACCTGATGCTCAGGACCATCGACTGGCAGTGGATGGAATATCTCACTCAGATGGAGCACTTCCGAGAGGGAATCGGCTTGCGCGCTTACGGCCAGCGCGACCCGCTTGTCGAGTACAAAAACGAAGCGTTCGAGATGTTCAACGAGCTCCGCGAGCGGATCCAGGGATCCATCGTCGCCGGCATCTACAGGGTGCAGGTCCAGCGCAACGCCCAACCTCCACCACCGTCACCGATCGTCAGGCAGGTGCTGGAGAGCGGCCCCGGCGACCCGGATGGGGCGGGTGGGGCAGGGCGAAACGGCGCGCCGCCCAAACCGCGCCGAGGTTCTCCTGTGGGTGCGGCGGCCTCGGGGCCCGGTGCCGCGGCGAAGCTCGGCCGCAACGACCCGTGCTGGTGCGGCTCAGGCAAGAAATTCAAGCGCTGTCACGGCAAGTAATCGGATTCTTAGGAGCACGCAATGGACGCTGAACTGAGCCCCAAAGAGTTGTTGGATCGGATCCTTGAACTCAAGGAGCACCTTTGACCTTGCAGCGAAATCGAAGAGGGCTGAGGAGCTCGAGCAACAGCTCGTTCAACCTGGGGTCTGGGACGACCCCGCCCGCGCCGGGCAGATGGCGCGAGAGGCTGCTGACCACCGGCAGCTGATCGCCGGCTGGGACCGGCTGGAGAAACGCGCCCGCGACCTGATCGAGCTAGATCAGCTGGCATCCGGTGACCCGGAGCTCCAGCGCCAGGTGGAAGAGGAACGGCGCGCATTGACAGCCGAGCTGCGCTCGCGCGAGCTCGACCTGCTGTTCACCGATCCGTACGCCAACCACAACGCAGTGATCACGATCTCCGTCGGGCAGGGCGGGGTGGAGGCTCAGGACTGGGTCGAGATGCTGATGCGCATGTATATCAAGTGGGCTGAGCGCAAGCGTTTCGAGACAGAGATCCTCGAGACGTCGCCCGGCGAAGAGGCTGGGCTGAAGAGCGCGACGTTCATCATTCGCGGCCCGCGAGCCTACGGCCTGCTGCGCTCGGAGCACGGCGTGCACCGGCTTGTGCGTATTTCGCCTTTCGATCAGAACCACCGGCGCCACACCTCATTCGCGCTCGTCGAGATCATGCCCGAGCTGGAGAGCGCCGACGAGGACGCGGTGGCCATCAACCCGCAGGACCTCCGAATCGACACATACAGGTCCACAGGCGCGGGCGGCCAGCATGTCAACAAGACCGATTCAGCAGTGCGGATCACCCACCTGCCCACCGGCATCGTCGTCACCTGCCAGAACGAGCGCTCACAGATGAAGAACCGTGAGATGGCGATGAAGGTGTTGAAGGCTCGGCTCTTCCAGCGCCAGCAGCAGGAGGCGGCAGCACAGCTGGATCAGATCCGGGGCCAGGTCATGCCCGCCGAGTTCGGATCCCAGATTCGCAACTACGTGCTCCAGCCCTACACGCTGGTCAAGGACGTGCGCACCGGATTCGAGTTCGGAAACGCCCAGGCAGTGCTCGACGGTGAGCTGGACCCATTCATCGAAAGCTATTTAAGTTGGAAGCTAGGTCAAAGCCGCGAAGCAGTTAAATAGGGCTCCTCCCCGCTCCGCGGGGAGGACAGGCCGCGCTTTAGCGCGGCCCGGTGGGGGCGGGCGCAAGCTAAATTCCGGCGTTCCGTTACACACGTGTTTGGACCATTCCGGGGGATTTGGACCTAAAGGGGGCTTACGGTATACTGCCCGCGACTCAGCCGGGCGTGCCCGCAACTGCCCAACGTCACTGCAAGAGATTCAGCTTATGGTCCTAACACCTGATTTTGACAGCCGGCCAATCATCAGCTTCCAGCACGTCTGGAAGACCTATCCGACGGGCACCGAGGCCCTTCGCGATATCAACCTTGTCGTTCCCG
>DATLPO010000149.1:0-4138 GCA_035535675.1 Candidatus Limnocylindria bacterium | reverse complement strand
AGCGCTCAACGTCGAGAGCGGTCTCAACGACGGGATCGCGACGCCACTCGTCACCCTTTTCATCGCCGCGGCGGCAGCCGAGGAATCTATCGGCGATAAGGCATGGGGGCTCGAAGCGCTCAAGCAAATCGGGCTGGCGATCGTCGCCGCGGTCGTGGTCGGATACATCGGCGGGAAGCTCTTGGCCTTCGCCAGGGAACGTGGATGGACCTCGGGCGTATCGGAGCAGATCGCCATCCTCGCGCTCGCGTTTCTCGCGTACGAGGGAGCCGTCGCAATCGGCGGGAACGGATTCATCGCAGGGTTCGCCGGCGGCATCTTGTTCGGAGCCGCCACCAGAGGCCGCCTGGAAGAACCCGTCCAGTTCACTGAGACGCTCGGTTTGTCGGCCTCATTCCTGGTGTGGTCGCTCTTCGGTGCCCTGTTCGTAGGAGAGCTGCTCACCCACGACCTGTCAGTTCGACCCATCGTCTATGCAGTACTGAGCCTCACGGTGATCAGGATGGTGCCGGTCGCGATCGTGCTGATCGGAACGCATCTGCGTCCGGCCACCGTGGCATTTATGGGCTGGTTCGGCCCGCGCGGGCTAGCCTCGGTCGTCTTCACGCTCTTGGCCCTGCAAGAGATCGAGCATAGCGGCGGCGGGATGCTCCTGCAGACCGTCACGTGGACCATCTTGCTCTCAGTGGTGCTGCACGGCATCTCCGCGCCACCGCTCGCTGCCCGGTACGGGGCGTCGATTGCGAAGGCGGGCAATATCCCGGAGAAGGCGCCGGCCGGTGAGCCCAGGGTCCGGCTTCACGACCTTGCGGGACGCCATAGCCTTCGAGGCCAGCAGGCACGAGAAACGACCTCAACTACCACTGGTGAGTCGGCCGCAGGCACACGGCCTTCTTAGGCCGGAGTTACGTGATCTTCCTAGGATGGAGCGTATCTGCCCTGGTCACAGCGCTGTGGATCGAAGATCTTTCTGGCTACAGGCATCGAAAGACCGCCATCTCAACGGAGTTTTCGCAGCTCAGAAGCACTGCTACAGGGAGTTACAGCAACTTCGGCTTAGGCAGAGCCAGGCCGCCCCTGGTTTGCCGCGGGCTCAGCTCACCGCGTCCGCTTCATCAGCGGATTCGTCCGGATGCGTGGTCCATCTCCGGTTGGGGGTTGGGGTTGCCGGGCGCGCGATCAGCTCCCTGCCGGGGAGGTCGCCGCTGGATACCCTTTGAATTCCCCGCCGGTCTTGATGTTCGGGTACTCGGCGATGCTCTTCTGGTAGTCGGCGACGAACTTGAGGGCGACGCCGAGCATCCAGCCCATGTCCATCTTGGTGGCCAGCAGGTTGTACAGCTCGCCCGAATCGCTGGCGAGGTCGAAGAGCATCGGCCACTGCGGTGTCACGATCGGCTGGTCCATGCCTTCGCTGTAGCGCAGGACCGCTTTGATGTTGTGCCACTTGACCGACATCAGCGAACCATCGGGACCGAAGAACAAGATGCTCTCCCGGCCGCTGGCCGGGCTCTGCCCGAGCAGGAACTTCGAGGCGTCGATGCCGTCGATCGGCCGGTCGGTAGGCACCTTGTCCGATGCCCCCGCCAGCGCCGCGAAGGTCCTGTACCAGTCGTGGGCCGACAGCATCTCCTCGGTGACCACCCCGGCCGGCACCGTCCCCGGCCAGCGGACCATCGCGGGGACCCGCATCGACCCTTCCCACGGCGGGGTCATGAACGACCCGCGGAAGGGTCCGTTCGATCCGCCCTGGATCGCCGGGATGTCCCCGGCCGCGTTGTCGCTGGAGAAGATGATGAGGGTGTTGTCGGCCAGCCCCGCCTGGTCGATGCAGTCCACGATCTGCCCGACGCGGTGGTCCATCTCGGCGATGAGGTCCGCGTACTGCCCCAGCCGCGCCGGGGACGTCTGGTCGAAGTCCGGGTGCACCGCCTCCGGCGGGTGCATGTGAGACAACCCGACGTAGGTGAAAAACGGGGTATCTGCTGTTGCCTGCCGCGTGATGAAGTCGGTCGCCTTCTCGACGATCAGCTCGTCCAGGAGCGGGCGCACCTCCAGGTTCAGCTCCCGCACCGCGGTCTGGGCGCCGCCCTTCTTCCCCTCCCAGATCTGGGGCACCTGGATCCCTCTGGCCTTGGCGATCGCCTCGAACGTCGCGTAGGACGTCCAGCCCGCCTCATCGACGCTGTTGCGGTACCCCCACCACTCGTCGAAGCCCTGATCGGTCGGCAGCCGGCCCTCGGTGTCACCGCAATGCCACTTGCCGAACAGCGACGTCGCGTACCCCGCATCCGACAGCAGCTCGGCGATGGTGTACTCCCACGGCGCCAGCCCCGCCGCCCCCTCCCCGGGGAACGGCACCTTGAACGTTCCCGATCGCACCGACTGCCGGCCCGTCATGATCGCCGAGCGCGTGGGCGTGCACTGGGCCTCGACGGTGTAGTTGTTGAACCGGATGCCCTCGCGCGCGAGCTGGTCGATGCGAGGAGTCGGCGTGCCCCCACCGTAGACCCCGAAATCACCCCAGCCCACGTTGTCGCACAGCACGAAAACGATGTTCGGCTTACCCTGCCCGCTCATGCTGGATCCCTCCGCGAGTGATCTTCGGTTCGGCCATCACCGGGACATCCCGGCGGCGCTGTCGATGGTCAGCCCGGCGCCAAAGTGCGCGCCGCCGATGTAGGCTCCTTGCTCCAGACCAGGACATCGATAGCTCCGCTGGTGCTGGTACCAGGCAAGCACCCCGTGCAGCCGCCAGCATCACCCCGCAGGGATTAAGAACGGTATTCGCGGCTCAGCGGGTCGCGCGGATCGTTTGCCAGCGAGCATGACCTTCCAGCGTCACCCTTATATCAGCGCCGAGCGAGATCAGTTCCTAGATGGCCTTCTAGTCCCGTCTCGCAGGCGCCGAACCCCCTGTGAGCGACCGGCGTGTCAAAAGTCGGCGGAGCCGATCGCGCAGCAAGGCCACGAAGTTGAGGTTTCGACGCTCTGTCAAGGCGATCTCTGGCTCAAGTCGTCAGCCCCGATTCCCGACTTGCCCGGTTCGCCGGACGCCAACGGTGTCGGCGGGCACGTGAATACTGACTCCGGCGTGTCATTCGAGTATGTGTCGCACGGCCGGCTTGGCGCGGTCGGCTACCTGCTTGACGACGCCCCTGGATCGAAGGCGGGCGATGGCGTTGCGAGCGATGGCGAAGAAGGGCACCGCCAAGATGAGGCCGACAATGCCGCCTATGACGCCGCCCAGCGCGGTGACGACGAGCACGATCAGCGGGTGGATGTCGAGGGTGCGGCCCATGACCTTGGGCTCGATGAAGTTCTCCAGCAGCAGGTTCGCGGCGAGCACCACCACGAGCATGACGGCGGCCTCACCGAGTCCGCCGTCGCCGAGGGCGACGATCACGGCCAGCCCTCCACCGAGAAAGGCGCCGATGTAAGGGATGTAGCCGCCGACGAAGTTGACCACGATGATGGTGAACACGAGCGGGAGGCCGAGCAGCAGGCTGACGAGGCCGATGACCGCCGCCACGATGGCGGACATGACAGTGCGGCCCCGCCCGTAGTCGCGGAGGATTCGGCTGGAGTCGCCGATGAGGTCGTCGATGTCGTCTCGCCGCGTGGGGTCGAACTGTGCGACGATGCTGCGCCGGAAGCGTGTGCCGTCCTTGAGCAGGTAGTACATGATCATGGCGCCGAGTATCAGGCCGCTGGCGACGCCGATCAGTGTGTCGATGCCGGAAACCAGATTGGTGAGGAAGCCGCCGCTGATTGCCGGAGACGCCTTCTCGACTGCCGCCCGAGCCGCATCTAGTGACGCCTGATCGATACCAACTGCGTCGACCGCTTTGTGCAGCGCCGCGTCGACCGAGGCGCCGATCTGATCCGTTTGCCCGGTCACGCCCCGGACGGTTGCGACCACGACGCCGGCCATCAAGGCGAGCAGGCCGACGACGACTAGGCCGGCAGCAATGGCGGGCTTGAACCTGTGGTGCACGAGGATTCCAACCGCGGGCTGGAAGACCACGGCCAGAACGACCGCGAACGTCAGCGGGAGCACGATCTCGCTCACCGCGGCCAGTGCGGCGACCACGATGATCGTCGCCGCCACCGCCCCGACGAAGCTCCAGGCCCAGAC
>DATLPO010000148.1:0-11403 GCA_035535675.1 Candidatus Limnocylindria bacterium | reverse complement strand
CGCCTGATCATCACGCCGTCGTCGCACCAGGTTGCAATCCAGGCGGAGAAGGAAGGGCTCATCGGCGTCTTCCTGGCGGCGGGAGCGGCCTGGACCACGGCCACGTGCGGCGCATGCCTCGGCGGCCACATGGGCGTGCTCGGTGAAGGCGAGGTCTGCCTCAGCACGACCAACCGCAACTTCCCAGGCCGCATGGGCCATCCCAAGGCGATGGTCTACCTGTCGAACCCGGCGGTGGCCGCCGCCAGCGCGGTGACCGGCGTGATCACGCATCCAAGCGAGGTGCTGGCGCACATGCCCGCGGGCATCGCGTGAACGCCTATACCGCGTTAATTATCGCGGGCGCGGTCGTGGTCGCCCTGGCTCCGGTTGTCCACGTCGCAATATTCGTGAGGCGAGCCGCCCAGTGGCGGCAGACTCTCAAGCGGGCGCCTGTGATTCCGATTTCACCTGATGGGAATCTCTGGTCCGACGGATCCACTTGGCGCGAGATAGCCAGCGCCTCGCCATCCACCGCGTATCGCTCGCCAGACGGTGCCAAGTGGTGGGATGGCAAAGTCTGGCACGACGTGGTTCGATGAGCCTCCCGATCGTCCTTCGTGGCAAGGCTTGGACTTTTGGCGCCAACATCGACACCGACCAGATCATCCCCGCCAAATACGCCATCTACTCCCTCGACGAGAAGGAGCTGGGCAAGCACGCGATGGAAGGCGTCCCGGGCCGCGAGGGCTGGGCCGCGCAGGTGACGCAAGGCGACATCCTCGTCGCCGCCTCCAACTTCGGCTGCGGCTCCTCGCGCGAGATCGCGCCGGTCGCCATCCGCGGCGCAGGAATATCTCTGGTCATCGCCGACTCCTACGCGAGGATCTTCTTTCGCAACGCGATCAACATGGGCTACCCGATTCTCCAGTCACCGCAGGCGGCGGAGGGGATCACCGAGGGCGACGAGCTCGAGGTCGACCTCGAAGAGGGAATCATCAAGAACTTCGCCAAAGGCGACGAGTATCGGTGCGAGGCATTCCCTTCATTCATGAACGAGCTGATCCACATGGGCGGCCTCGTGCCGTGGGTGCGCAAGCGGCTGGAAGAGAGGCGGCAGCTGGCCGGGCGCACATGACCTTAGACGGGGTCAAGCCGGTGGAGCTGCAGGAGCCACTTGCGGAGCTAGCCCGAGATCCGACTCGTTTCGCCCACGACCTCGAGTTCCCGCCTGCCGATACGATCCGCGTCTACGACGACACGCTGCGCGATGGGGAACAGATGCCAGGCGTCGCCATCTCTCCGAAGGACAAGTACGAGCTCGCCCGCATGCTCTCGGATATCGGCGTCCACATCATGGATGTGGGCTTCCCCTCGGTCTCGGAGAGCGAACGCGAAACGTTAAGGCTCGTCCTCGAAGGCCGCAAGCGCGGTGAACTGCGAGAGGACCTCGAGGTGGTCTGCATGATGCGCTCGACGAAGGGTGACATCGACGCAACCATGCGTGTGATCGACGCCCTCGGTCACAAGCGCGACGAGGTGACGTACTTCATCTTCACCTCGGCCTCCGATCTGCACGTCAAATACAAGCTCGGCAAGACGCTTCTTCATCGCGATGGCATCCCCGAGTCCGAGTGGCTCGAGCTGCCCGTATCGCATTACCGCGAAGCCAATCTGCGGATGATGTGCGAGGCGATCAGCTACGCGCGCGAGCAGGGCGCCACATCGATCGAGTTCGGCGGGGAGGACGGCAGCCGTGCGGACGTGGATTACATCGGCGAGCTGCACCGCGCAGGGTTGAAGGCAGGGGGGACGCGGCCTTCGACACCGGACACTGTCGGATGCTACTCACCCTTCGCCGTGCGCGAGTACATCCCCCAAATCAAGGCCGCTGCGCCCGACGCGCCGTTGGTAGTCCATTTTCACAACGACCTCGGGCTTGGCGCATGGAACACTGTGATGGCGCTGGGGTCGGGTGCGGAGATCTTCACCACGAGCGTCAACGGAATCGGCGAGCGAACCGGCAACGCGCCGATGCACCAGGTCCTCTTGCAGCTGCGCTACCTGTTCGGCATCGAGATCCCAAACTTCAAGTACGAGAAGCTCCGCGACCTCGCGCGCCACCTGGAGCTCGTCAGCGGCATCCCTGTCCAACCGACCGAACCTGGCATCGGGCTCAACGTTTTCACCCACGAGTCGGGCATCCATACCGCCGGCATGCTGATCCACCCTGCGATCTACCAGTTCATGCCACCGGCGGACATGGGCGCCGAGATCGAGTACGTCTATGGCAAGCACTCCGGCGCCCTCGTCATCGAGCATGCTCTGCGCGAGGCAGGGATCCGCCCCGAGCCCGAGCTCGTGTCAAGCGTGATGGTTGAGGTCAAGCGCATCCGCGAGGAGCGCGCCGAGCGCGCCGATTTCTCAGAGTTCCACCGGCGCTATTACGACCACTTGAATCGCCTTGGGCTCACCGCGGAAGAGGTGGTGGACATCGCTCGCGCCCTGACCGGTCGCTAAGCTGAGCTGATGGCGACCAAGGTCCGCCAGGCGGCGGGCACCAAGGAGGAGTTTGTCCAGCTTCACCGCTGGATGTGCACCGCCAAAGCGCTTGACGACAGGATGCACATGCTGGTCAAGCAGGGCAGAGCCCCATTCGTCGGCTCCAGTCGCGGACACGAGGGCATCCAGGTCGCGTCCACCGCCGCGCTTGGGCCTGACGATTGGCTGGTGCCTCACTACCGAGGCCTCGCCAACTCGATAGTGCGCGGGTTAACGATGAAGGAATGGATGCTGGCAGTCTTCGCCAAGGCCGACGATCCCCTGTCAGCGGGCCGCAATATCCCCGGTGGCTGCTACAGCTACCACAGGCTCAAGATCGCCCCCGTCTCCCAGGTTGTGGCGTCGTGGGTGCCGAAGGCATCCGGAATCGCTTATGCGGCCAAGCTGCGAGGGGAGGGCTCGGTGACGTTGTGCACGTTTGGTGACGGTGCCACGAGCCAGGGAGTCTTCCACGAAGGCGTCAACTTCGCTGCAGTTCACCGCTTGCCCGTCGTCTTTGTTTGTGAGAACAACAGCTACGCCATCTCCGTCCCGATTCGGCTGCAAATGGCAAATCCAAACGTGGCCGATCGCGCCGCAGGTTATGGCATCGCCGGCGCGACAGTTGACGGTACTGACGTGCCTGCCTGCTATGCGGTCTGTAAAGAGGCCGTCGAGCGCGCTCGCCGGGGCGATGGGCCGACCTTGATCGACGCCAAGGTCTGGCGCATGAACTCACATACGTCTGAGGACAACCACCTGAAATACCGCGGCAAGGAAGAGATCGACAAGGCTGCGACCCACGACCCGATCGAGCGATTCGGAGCCTGGCTGATCGAGCGCGGCTGGTTGACTGCCGCCGAGCTTCAACGAACGCAGGCCGACCTTGCCGCGGAGGCGTCGGATGCAGCCGATTGGGCTGAGCAGCAGGCTGACCCGATCGCCGAGGACGCGCTCAACAACGTATTCGCGACGTAAGCCCGAGCGGCCTTATTGCCACGGCGATAGACTGACCTCGGAGTGGATCCGCAAGACGAAAAGCCACCCGAGCCCGACCAATCGGAGAGCAAGACAGAGCCGTCTCCGCCAGTCGAAGCCGCTCACGACAAGCCGCCCTGGGGTCGGGTGATTCCGGCTCCGGCAAGCGAACCTGCCGCGGAGCCGGAGCTGCCGCTCGTTACGCAGGCTTTCGATCCGCTGACCGAGCCTGAGCTGCCGCTAGCGCCTGAGTCAGCCGACGGGGACGGGGACCAGGCCACAGCCGAAGCCAAGTCCGACGAGCTTCCGCTGCAGGCTGAGTCCTCGGACGGGGACGGGGATATCCAGGCGACAGCCGAAGCCAAGTCCGACGGGCTGCCGGTGCCCGACTCGGCGATGGGGACCGGAGCGATAGAAGCGACCGTCGAGACCCAACCCGTGCTCGACGAGGCCAAGGCAGAACCTGAGGGACCGGAGGATGGAGACGACGCGGCTGAGGCGACAGTCGATACCGAGCCGAAGCCTGCCCTGCCGATGCAGAAACCAGCCCCATCCTGGGCACAGACCGACCCGACGGTCGACGAGCCGGCGGAAGTTGAGGACGTGACAGAGCCAAAGCCGGCAGTGCCCATGCAGAAGCCGGCGCCCTCCTGGGCGCAGACGGTGTCGCCCACGGCTGAGGCCGGCGGCGAGCCCGATCCGACGCCTCCTGCCGAGCCCGTGAAATCGGCGCCCCTGACCTGGCCGCCAAAGACGCACGCCGACGCTGAGCCCCCAACGCAGAGCGACATCTGGCCGCCTGAGCCGCCAACTGAGCACACCATGCCGGCCTGGCCGCCATCGATGTTTGGCGACGCAGAGGGAAGGCTGCCCGATCTGCCGGCCGGACCAACCCCGTCAGAGTGGGCGCCGCCCCCGGTCTCTGCGCAAGGAACGAAGGCATCGTCCCCCGGCCCAACCGCGACCAGCCCCTCCGCATCTCAGGCCGCCAAGACCATCCCGCCCGCAACGGTCCCGCCGGCGACCGTGCCGCCGGCAACTGTACCGCCGGCAACCGCGACGACCAAGACAGTCCCACCCGCCACAGTGCCGACGGCGCCAACCGTGCCGGCGCCGGTGCAGGCCAAGACGATTCCTCCTGCCATGTCGGAGCCCGAAACGGTGCCCCCCGCGGCAGCTCCGCAGATCGCCGCGACGCCGGCCCCCGAGCCAGAGATCGCAAAAGCGCCCGAGCCTGCGAAACCTTCCGCGCCCTCATGGGCGCCGAACATCGCGGCTCCGGCTGCTGCGGCTCCGCAAGACGACGCGACGCTGTGGCCCGCCGCTGTCGATGTTCCGGCGTGGGCCCCGCAGGTTCACATCTCGAATGTGAGACCGGCGGCCGCAGCGCCTGCGGCGCCGGCCGCTCAGCCTGCCACCCCTCCCGTCGCCAAGCCCGCGGCGCCGGCGCCGGCGCCAACGCCGGCATCGGGCACGGCGTCGCCTTCGTCGTCGTCATGGCAGGTGGTGGAGCAGAGGCCGACTCGCGAAGTCAACATCAGGCGAGTCGTCCCCACGCCCGAAGACCGCTCCTATGCGGAGTGGTTCACGTGGGCTAAGCGCGGTGGGGCGCCCGTGAGTGCTTGCCACTCCGCTGCGCAAGCGGCCTTCCATGCCCTGTCTACCGGCAAGGACGTGGCTGTGGCCGCCCAGATGGCGGCTGCTGCGATGGTCAATCCGCCGCTGCCTGTTGACTCTGGCCGTCAGACCTACTGCGCGTGGTTTGCGCTGGCCAACATTGACCTGAACCTGGACCAGCCTCGCGCGCACCTCTTCTCAACCGCCGCAGTGCATGCGCTTGACAGGGGCGCGGACGCGAAGGGAGCGCACGCCGCGGGGCTCGAGGCGGCCGGGATCAAGTAGTCGCCACCAATACCGACTTTCTTCGGTAGGGAACCCGGCGCTTGACGACACGCATCGGGGTGGTCGCCGACACCCATTGCCCCGAATTCATCGACAGGCTTCCCGATCGCCTCTTTGAAGTCTTGAGGGGCGTGGACCTGATCCTCCACGCGGGCGACGTCAACGGAGCAGAGACCATCGCTGCGCTCGAGACAATCGCGCCGGTCGAGGCAGTCCGTGGAGACCACGATCAGAATCTCGCGGCGCTGCCTGCGAGTCGGGAGGTCAGTGTCGAGGGACGCCGGATCGTTGTCATTCACGGCAACCGGTCCCATTGGGTTGAGGAGCCGCAGACGTTACTGTGGACGCTGAGCCTTGGCTACGTTCGACCTAACGCGAGCCTGCCTCGCGCTCTTCATCGAGAATTCCCCGGCGCCGACGCGATTGTTTTCGGCCACACCCACCGGCCGCATCTCGAGACCGTCGAGGGGACTCTGCTGTTCAACCCGGGCGGCGTGCACCAGTGGAATCCCAAGACTGCCAGGCGCCGCCTGACGCAGGCGCCGGGCTGGTTCGAATGGACCTGGCTGCAGGTTGCGCGCCACCTACGCAAATATCAGGCTCCGTCGGTTGGAATCCTTGTGGTGAGCCGTTCGGCGATCGTCCCCTCGGTGATCGAGCTCTAGTGGGACGGTAGAGTCTGGGCATGGTCGCGCCGCTGATCAGGCCCGCAACCCTCGACGACGCCGCGCTGGCGGCTGACCTCGTTACCGCGGCCTACCCGCCCGAGCCTGAGGACCCGGTTGTGACGCGATACCGCTGGGAGCACCCACGGGACGGCTGGTCGGTGGCGCGGTTCATCGCGGAGATCGATTCGGAGCCGCTCGCTTACTTGTGGTGGATTCACGGCCCGTGGAAGAACCTGCCTGAGCGCCATTGCGATGTCGGAGCCGATGTGGACCAGGCGCGCCAGTCAGACGGGCTGCTCGACTACCTGTGGGGATGGACCGGTGAGCAGGCCGCCGCCGATGGGGCACGCATCCTCCACGCAAATGCAGCAGTGGACGAGCCCAACGTGCTCAAAGCGCTCGACCGCCTCGGCTACGAGCGCGATCGCACCGAGAAGGTCTGGAGGCTGGACCTCGAAAAGCACGGAAAGCGGCTCCTCGAAGAGGCGAGGACCGCTCGTGGCAAGATGCAAAAGGAAGGCGTCGAGCTGCTTTCGCTCGCGGACTGGCCAGGCCCGGACACTTTCCGGAGCATCCACGAGCTGAACGAGGCAGCGGAGCGGGACATTCCAACCAACCAGCCCCTCTTATCGCAATCCCTCGCGAACTTCATGGACCGGATAAGCGCCCCGAACCTGCCACCCGAAAGGCTGTGGATCGCACGTCATCGTGATCGCGCTGTCGGGATGTCTTTTCTGCGCTTCCCTCCTGTCCGTGGAAATGTCTGGACAGGTTTCACTTGCTCCCACCCCGACTACCGCGGGCGCGGCATAGCGCGAGCAGTCAAGCTCCAGTCGTTGGTGCAGGCGATCGAGCTCGGCATACCATCCGTCCGCACCGACAACGACTCCGAGAACGCTCCGATGCTCCACATCAACGAGACGCTCGGCTACGATCCGCTGCCTGGTTACATCAACCTCGTGAAACGGGTAACTAGCTAGGTAAATGCCAAAGACCAAGGACTACTACGAGGTGCTGGGGGTCCCGCGGACGGCGAGCCAGAAGGAGATCACTGCCGCCTTCCGCAAGTTGGCGCGCAAGCACCATCCCGACCTGAACGCGGGCGACAAGCAGGCCGAGGCGCGATTCAAGGAGATCTCGCAAGCCCATGACGTGCTCTCCGACGGCAAGAAGCGCAGCCTCTACGACGAGTTTGGCTCTAATTGGGCAGCCGCTGAGGCAGGTGGCGTGCAGCCAGGCCAGGGGCGAGCCGGTGGGTTCCGTCCGCAGCCGGGAGGCGGGGCGCAGTACCGCACCGTGACCCCGGAGGAGATGGAGGACCTGTTCGGTGGCGCAGGCGGGGGGTTCGGTGACATCTTCGGTTCGATCTTCGGCGGCGGCGCTCGCGGCAGGGCGCGGCAGGAGCCGCCTGACGTCGAGGCGCCAATCACAGTCAGCCTCGCCGAGATCTACAGGGGGACGAGCCGGACAGTCGAGCTGCCTGGTGGACGGCGCGTCGAGGTCAAGGTGCCGGCGGGCGTGAAGGAAGGGACAGTGCTGCGAGTTCCCGGCCTGCGCGCGCGGGTGCAGATCGCGCCCGACCCGCTGTTCACGCGGGAAGGCAAGGATCTACGCGTCACAGTGCCGGTGGCGCTTCACATGGCGCTGCGCGGCGGTGAAGTGGCAGCCCCGACGTTGAAGGGCGGCCAGGTGCAATTCAAGGTGGCGCCCGAGACGCAGAACGGGACCAAGATCCGGTTGCGCGGGCTCGGGCTGCCTGACCCGAAAGGCGGCACCCCCGGGGACCTGTATGCAGAGGTCAAGGTGCAGCTCCCAGTCCCCATGGACGAGCGCACGCGCAAGTGGGCTGACGAGCAGCCGGTCTAGGCCTCCAGCTAGTCTCTACTGCGCCTTGCCCCTGTCGCGACGTCTGCTGCTGTCGCTCGTATTCATCTCGGGCATGGCATCTCTTGCCGCGGAGTTCGGCGCGTCTCGTCTTCTCGCCCCATATTTCGGCACGAGCCTCTACGTGTGGGGAGTGCTCATCGGTCTCGTTCTCATCTATCTTTCTGCCGGCTACGTGATCGGCGGCTGGCTCGCCGACCGTCACCCACGCGCCGAGGTGCTGTACCAGCTCACCGCGTGGGCGGGCCTGTGGATCGGCTTGATTCCTCTCGTCAGCTATCCCATCCTGCTCGCGTCCCAGCAGGGCTTCAGGGACCTGAGCGTGGGGCTTGTCGCGGGGACCCTGCTTGCCGTCGTTCTGCTCTTCGCGGCGCCGGTGATCCTGCTCGGCTGCGTCAGCCCTTTTGCGATCCGCCTTCTGCTGACGAGCGTCGAAACGGGTGGCAACACTGCCGGCCGCGTGTACGCGCTGTCCACGGCCGGGAGCATTCTCGGCACTTTCCTGCCTGTCTTCTGGTTCATTCCCACCTACGGGACGCGCCCTACCCTTGTCGGTTTCGGCCTTGCGCTAGTGGTCATCTCGGTCGTCGGGCTCTGGCCCCGGCGCAAGCTGTATGCCCTCTTCGTCCTCGCGGTGATCCTCGCGTGGATCTTTCTGCCCTCGGGGATCAAGCCACCCCAGGTCGGAACGCTGGTGTACGAGAAGGAATCCGCCTACCACTACATACAGGTGGTCCAGGTGGGCACGAAGACCGAGCTGATCCTTAACGAAGGTGAAGCCGTCCACTCGATCTACGACCCTCAGAGCCTGGTCACGGGCGGGCCCTGGGACTACTTCCTCATCGCCGACTCGTTTCGACCGGCGCAGGCAAGCGAACCGGAGCCTATGGACGTCGCGATCCTGGGCCTTGCAGGTGGTACCGCTGCGCGCCAGTACACAGCAGCGTTTGGGAGTGGGGTCGAGATCACCGGTGTAGAGATCGATCCCGAAATTCTCAACGTGGCCAGGAGCTACTTCCACCTCGACGAGCCGAATGTGCACCCGGTGGTGGACGACGCCCGCTACTGGCTCAACACCCACGCAGGCCAGTACGACGTGATCATGGTCGACGCCTACAGGCAGCCTTACATCCCGTTTCACCTCACCACGCGCGAGTTCTTCACCGAGGTCCGCGGCCACCTGAGGCCGGGAGGGGTGGCTGTGGTCAACGCCGGGCGCACCGCCAGCGACTACAGGCTTGTCGACGCGATCGCCAGCACGATGGCCGCGGTCTACCCGAGCGTGTTCCTCGTTGACGTTCCTGAGTTCACCAACACGCTGGTGTACGCATCCACCGAGCCGACCACACTTGCAGACGTCGAACACAACCTTGGACTGATCAGCGAGCCACTGGCTAAGACTGTGGCGGCAAGCGCGGTGGGGGAGGGCAAGCTGCGGGTGTCCGAGTACCACAGCCAGGTGTTCACTGACGACCTCGCGCCAGTCGAGAGGCTGATCGACGAGATCATCTTTAGGTACGTGAGCGGCGGCTGAACTCGTCTACCTGGGAGGGTGAAGTACTCCCTTGACCTGCTCGCCGGCGAGCTCCTGGTCTTTCTCGATGCACAGAAGGCGTACTCGGCCTGTAGCCACCAACCGTTCCTGATCGTCGAGGACGCGCGCTTCCCACACCTGGGTGCGGCGTCCACGCGTAACCGGGGTCGACACCGCGTGCAGCTTGGCGCCGGCGCGGACTGCGCGCACAAAGCTCGTGTTGTTCTCAAGGCCGACCACTGACTGGTCACGGGGGAGGGCGAAGAGAGCAGCACCGATCGACGCCAGCGATTCGATCAGGCCGCAATGAACACCGCCATGGACGATTCCGTACCCCTGTAGGTGCTCCGGCCCCACAGTCAGCTCGGCGCGAACCTCATCCTGCGTCGCGCGGGTGATGGTGACGCCCATCGCCTGCAGCCAGCCCTCAGGCAGCTCGTTCATTCGCTTCGCGAAGTCCTCGCTCACAGACGAGATGGTCGCACGGCCAGCGGCAAAGGGTGTCCTACAGAAACAAGACGAGGGTCGGAAAATTTCCGACCCCCGTTGTCGACGTTCGCAGTGCTTCCGCCTCCGACTCCAGGAGCCGGTTCCGGAAATGGAAGCCCTAGAGGCTCACGTCCTCCCGAGCTCCCGGCTGGCAAACGAGGCGGCTGGCACCACGATTCGGTTTATCCAAGCTTCCGCCTCACCTCCTTTGCCCCTTGGGCATGAACTTCGCATCGGAGTGTACCAGTGCTCCGGGACTGAGGGAGAGCGAGCCCCCAACTACACTTTTCGGTCGATGCCTCGTAGCCACACCTCTCGCGCGCAGCCTGAGCAAGCACACGAGACATCCCCGCCCAGTCGTGCGCGCCGAACAATCACGGCGCAGGTCGGGAGCAAAAGGTTGAGCAAACGCGTCGTGCCCAAAGCTGACGGTCGCTACATCATCTACTTCGAAAAAATTTGAGCGAGCTTCGCTGGCATCCGCTCCTTGAGGAATGGGTCACTGTCGCGCCCTGGCGTCAGGACCGCACCTACCATCCGCCGGCGGATCACTGCCCGCTCTGCCCCACCAAGCCAGGGCATCTCCAAACAGAGATCCCTGAGTCCGACTATCACATCGCAGTCTTCGAAAACCGATTCCCATCCTTCACTGGAGAGCAGGGGCGATGTGAGGTCGTGTGCTACACGCCGGTGCACGACTCGTCGCTTGGTGAGCAGTCTGTCGATCACATCCAGGACTTGATCGAGGTATGGCGTGACCGCACCGAGGAGCTGGGCCGCCTGCCGAATGTCCGTTACGTCTACATATTCGAGAATCGAGGCGAGGCGATCGGAGTGACTCTCAGCCATCCGCACGGCCAGATCTATGCCTACCCATTCGTTCCGCCCGTCATGCAGCGCGAGCTGCGCGCCCACGCCGTGCACAAAAAGAAGACTGGACGCTGCATCTATTGCGACGTGCTCGAGGGAGAGCGAGGGGGAGAACGGACGGTCCTTCGAGATGACCGGTGGATCGCATTCGTGCCGCCGTTTGCAAGGTGGCCTTACGAGGTGCACCTTGCTCCGCTGCGCCACCGGACAGGATTGCTCGACCTCGACGCGGCGGACGGGGAATCGTTCGCGCGCATTCTGAAAGGCCTGCTGCAAAAGTACGATCGCCTGTTCGACATCCCGCTGCCCTATGTGATGGCGATGCATCAGAAGCCACCAGGCGCCCGCGGCCCTGACCATCATTTTCACGTCGAGTTCTACCCGCCCAACCGAAGCCGGGACAAGCTCAAGTACCTGGCAGGCTCCGAGCTCGGCGCCGGCGCTTTCATCGTGGACGCGCGCGCTGAAGACACCGCCGCGGAGCTGCGTGGCCTCTAACCAGGGCACGTGGCATGGGCGCGCCCCGGGGCGCGTGAACCTGATCGGTGAGCACGTGGA
>DATLPO010000147.1:0-2035 GCA_035535675.1 Candidatus Limnocylindria bacterium | reverse complement strand
TGGAGTCCCCCGCACGGCCCCCGTGCTCAGCGGCATCGGTTACGCGGAGGCGCTCGCGCACATACGGGGCGAGATAGCCCTTGAGAAGCTGCCCGCGGCGATGGCGCAGTCCAACCGCCAATATGCCCGGCGGCAGCTGCGGTGGTGGCGGCGCGATCCGCGCGTGAGATGGTTCGAGATCGAGCCTGATCCTCTCCCAGCTATCCTCAATTACTTGAAGGAAATGATTTGAGCAAAACGGCAAGCGCCGGCGCGCAGCGCCTCAGCCGCATCCCGCCTTACCTGTTCGCGGAGATCGACCGCAAGGTCCAGGCGAAGAAGAAGGCGGGGATCGACGTCATCTCTCTTGGCATCGGCGACCCGGACCTGCCCACGCCAAAGCGGATAGTGAGCGTGCTGCAGGAGACGGCGGCCGACCCCGCCAACCACCGTTATCCATCCTATTTCGGGCTTACTGAGCTTCGCGAGTCGATCGCAGGCTGGTATCGCGAACGCTTCAACGTGAGCCTGGATGCGGGTACCGAGATCCTGCCTACGCTCGGCTCCAAGGACGGCATCAGCCATGCGCCGCTCGCGCTTGTCGACCCAGGCGATGTCGTGCTGGCGCCGGATCCTGGCTACACGGTGTACGCGACCGGGGCGATCATGGCCGGCGCAGATCCGTACATGATGCCGCTGACGATCGAAAACCGATGGCTTCCCGACCTTGACTCGATCCCTGCCGACGTCGCAGACCGGGCGAAGCTGATGTGGCTCAACTACCCCAACAATCCGACTGGGGCGGTGGCAGAGCGAGACTTCCTCGAGCGCGCTGTCGAGTTCTGCCAGCGGCATGGCATCGTGCTATGCCACGACGCTCCCTACTCCGAGATCTGTTTCGACGGCTACCGTCCGCTGAGCCTGTTCGAGATCCCTGGAGCGAAGGAGATCGGCCTCGAGTTTCACTCGCTGTCGAAGACGTTCAACATGACGGGCTGGCGCATCGGCTGGGTTTGCGGCCGCGCCGACCTTGTCGGTTTGATCGGCCAGCTCAAGACGAACATCGACTCCGGGATCTTCCAGGCTGTCCAGTGGGCCGCCATCGAGGCGCTGAATGGGGGAGAGGACGAGACGCGAGCGGCAAATGAGATCTACGCGCGCCGTCACAGGTTGGTCGCCGACACATTGAACAAGCTGGGCTGGTCGATCAAACCGCCACGCGCGACCTTCTATGTGTGGGCGCCAGTGCCCGACGGATATGACTCGATTGGTTTTGCGGGACACGTTCTGGACCAGGTGGGCGTGAACATCACACCGGGCGTCGGCTTCGGCGCCCATGGCGAGGGCTATTTCAGGTTGTCTGTGACAGCTCCCGATGCCCGCCTCGAGGAGGCGATGACCCGGCTGAGGACTCTCAAGCTCTGATCACGACCAAAACACCGCGCGAGCGGGCGTACCTGGTGGGGATCCTGCTTCCGGGGACGACATCGCAAGTCGTGGCCGACCAGATGACCGAGCTCGCGGACCTGACGCGCACGGCTGGAGCCGAAGTCGTCGGCTCGGACATCCAGAGGCGGAGTGGGGTGGACCCTGCTCATTTCATTGGCATGGGCAAGGTCGAGGAGCTCCGTGAGATGAAGCTCGAAGGTGGCTTCGACGTCGTCATCTGCAACGACGACCTCAGCCCTCGCCAGCAGCGAAACCTCGAGCGCGAGCTCAAGACGCGTGTGCTCGATCGGACCGAGGTGATCCTCGACATTTTCGCCCAGCACGCCCGCACCCATGAAGGGCGCCTGCAGGTGGAGGCGGCGCGCCTCCATCACATGCTGCCTCGACTTATCGGGTCCTACGCGTACGACCGCCAGGTTGGCGGCCGGCGGGGCGGGGTGGGAGCGCGAGGCGGCGCCGGCGAGCAGCAGATCGAGGTTGAGCGCAGGCGGATCCGCAAGCGTATGCGCGACCTCGAGAGGGAGATCGAGCAGGTGCGCTCACAGCGCCACCAGCAGCGAACGGGGCGCAGGCGGGCGGAGCTCGAGACGGCGGCGATCGTCGGCTA
>DATLPO010000146.1:0-9031 GCA_035535675.1 Candidatus Limnocylindria bacterium | reverse complement strand
GCGAGGCCGGCGCGGACGGGGAAGCCTGGCAAGTCGATACGAGCTGGCTGGCCGTACTCGCTGGCGACATTGATGACGTGCGGCAGCACGTAGCCGAGGAAGAGGCCGCTCGGAGGCGCTAAGGATCGACGACTGGGCGAGCGTCATCTCGCCAGAGCACGCCGATCTAGATGGGCGTGAGTGCTAGTCCAGCGGGGCCCTCGGTTTTTTGAGGCAGCAGCGCCTCTCACGCCGCGCCGGGAGAACCATCGATTCATCCAGTCTGGACGATTAGTCGAAGGGCTTTGCTGTGCGGAATCGGCCCAGAATCCTCCCAGACTGGCAGATTGAAGCGTTATCCCGGCGCGATCTGTCAGGGCCGGTGATCAAGAAAAGTAGACCCCGGTCACGATCTCGCCTGACGTCTCGCGCGACGGCGAAAATGAAGCGATGGCGAAGCGTTGTGCGCAGTGCGGGCAAGAGCGCGACTCGATTTCCACGGTTGACCTGTTCGCGCAGGCGCAGGGAGTCGATGCCGAGCTGATCGGGTTTCCGTATCGCAGCTGCTCCGCAGGCCACGAGAAGACCTATGTCTATCCCGACTTCGGCTCAGATCTGAGGGAGTTCATCTTCGGCGGTGCGATACCCCAGACCAAGAAGGCGGGTCTGCTTGGACGAGGCGAATCCTGCGCAGGGTGCGGTGCACGTCTCGCCTGGATTCGGACGCCCCAGCTCGAGTTCCGCGTTGAGCCAAGACTTCGTGATGCGCCACCGTTCGAGTTGGTGCTACGTATGCCGGCCATCGCCTGTGCGAACTGCCTAACTCTGCAGGCCCGTGCTTCGACTTTCGGGAAGCGCGTCAATCCGCTCGACGCAATCCTCGCCGCCTTCCAGGCGGGAGGCATAAGCCCGACTTAATCACGAGGCGCTCGGCTTAGCCGAGCGCCTCGCGCCGGACGGGTGGTCAAGATGGGCTGACCGGCCCGAACGGGGCCTCCGTTTTTTGAGGCCGCAGGGGCTCTCAGATCGCGCCGGCGAAGCGGGTATTTCGTCCGTTTCCGTCAAAATACGAAAACGGCGGAGGAAAGCGACTTTACGCCCGATTTTGACGGAACGCTGTCGCCGGGGAGGGGCGATCCCGCGGCTAGTACGCGTTCGCTCAGCGCTGTAACCCGAACAAGCTGGAGTCGCTGCGACGTTCCGCAGACACACGGAACGAGATCGAACTCGGGTCGCAAACCATGGCCTGAGGCGCCCGCAGTCGACGAGCAGAATGAGCTAACGGCGGTACAGGCTTGGGTGTACCGAACGGATCGAGAGTGCGTTGAAACTCGAGCCAAGCGTGGCGGCGGTACCGCGCGCGTGGCTGAGGGGTGTGTTCGGCGGAGAACTGGAACAAGCTTCTTCTCCTCGTAAGTCACAACGATCCGAGCGGGTCTTCAGATACGAGCTCCCGCCCCAGTGAAGCCGACGCCACCGTCACAAAACCGCTGCTTGTTTCGACGCGCTTGGGTCCGGATTTCTCCCAGACTGGGAGATTGAAGCGTCTAGCCGGCGCGATGTTGCGGCGGGCCTGCCCTCAAAAAATCTGGCACCCCCATCTACGCCAAGAGGCGGCGGCTGATCGTTCTCGCCCGCCTACGTCTGAATTGTGCTCTAGCTGGCGGTTGTCTCTGCGACGGCGCCCGACGGCGACAGCCATCGCACTTCTTCTCGAGCGGTCGGGCTCGAAGGTGTTTCGCGTGACTCCCTTTGTGACCTGGGTACGCTCGGCACATGAGCCACACGACTACTTGCGCGCTCGATCCGCAGCACGCGCACGTGGAGGAACTGGTCGAGCACGATGACGCTGACGAGCACGACCACGCGCACGGGCTGGTCGACCGTTCCATCCTGCGGTCTCGCGCAGGGATTCGGGCGGTGTCGTGGAGCCTCGCAATCTTGACCGTGACCGCGCTGGCGCAGGCGTTCATTTACAGCCGGACGTTGAGCGTCGCGCTTCTGGCCGACCTCATCCACAACTTCGGCGACGCATTGACGGCAATCCCGCTCGGGATCGCCTTCTACTTGAGGAGCGCCCGCGGCGAGCGCTGGGCCGGCGTTGCGGTCGTGCTCGCGATCTTCATCAGCGCCCTGGTCGCGCTCGGTCAGACGATCGAGCGCTTCATCCACCCGCGCAGTCTGTCTCACCTGTGGTTGCTTGCGGCCGCGGGCGTCTTCGGCTTCATCGGCAACGAGATCGCGGCCCAGGTCCGGCTTCGGGCGGGACGGCGGCTAAACAGTCCGGCACTGGTGGCCGACGGCAACCACGCGCGGGTCGACGGCTTCGTCAGCCTAGGTGTTCTCGCGAGCGCCGCGGTCGTCGCACTCGGCCTGCCGATCGCCGACCCAGTCATCGGCCTGGCCATAACGGCGGTCATCCTTCAGATCACCTGGGAGAGCTGGCACACCGTTCGGGCTGACAGCTAGTCGCGGTTAGCTCGTGCATCACTGTCGCCTTTCATAGAGGTTGGGTTGAGCAAAAGCAATCAGCGACCAGCGACAGCGACAAAATGACGGTCGGGTACGCTCGATTGATGGCTGTGCGAGCTCAAACGCCTGTCCCGCTCACTCGGGTAGACACGGGTGAGCGCGCGCGACTGGAGCGCCAGGCCAGGCTCCTCGCCTGGGGCGGGAACGCCTGGCACATCGTCGAGTTCGCGATCGCAGTCGGCGCGGGCATCGCCGCCGGCTCAATCGCGCTCGTCGCCTTCGGGGTCGACAGCCTGATCGAGGTCGCGGCCGGGCTCACGATCGTCTGGCGGTTTTCGGGATCCCGCCTGGCATCGGCGACCTCCGAGCGACGTGCCCAGCAGATCATCGCGTTCAGCTACTTCCTACTCGCTGCCTACGTCGCGGTCGAGTCCGTGCGCGATCTGGCTAGTGGCAACGAACCCGGCGTCAGCTGGGTCGGAATCGGGCTTGCTGCATTTACGGCACCAACGATGCCGTTGCTCGCCCGGGCCAAGCGGAGGGTCGGTCACGCGCTCGGTTCGGCGGCGACGGTCGGCGAAGGCGGCCAGAACATGATCTGCGCTTATCTGTCCGTGGCGCTGCTCGCTGGATTGCTCCTGAACGCGCTTGTCGGCTGGTGGTGGGCCGATCCGCTGGCTGCACTCGTGATTGGTGCCGTGGCAGTGCGCGAGGGCGTCGAAAGCTGGCGCGGCGATGCTTGCTGCGACGCCTGCTAGGGCGATGACGCCGAATTCGTCGCTTTTGACCTCGTCGCTCTAGATAGGGAAGGCGACAGTCCTAGACACTGCCACCTGAGTAGGTGGTAGGCCCAGAAGCGTGGCCTGGGCCAGCGTCCTCTCGCCAGAGAGACCCGTGAAGATCGCCTGACCCGGCTGCCATGCCAGCTGCGACCCGATTTTTTGAGAAGGCATCGCCTGCCAGATCGCGACGGCCTAAAGCCTCAATCTCCCAGTCTGGGAGGAATTCGCGGGTCGGCCGGCCACGCGGCCGACTCCTCGCTTGACGCAGCCATTCGGACCCACACCACCCGCTTTGCTTACGAAGCAAGGTGATCACCGGTGCGGGCGGAGCCGATCCCCTTTGCAGGGAGTCTTGCGCGCTCCCCCCGCGCCTTGAGCGCGGTCGATCAGGTCAGGGCTCCGTGGGAAGGCGGAGGGTGAAGCTGGCTCCGTTGGGGGCGGGGTCGCAGGTGAGATCGCCGTGGTGTTGGCGGGCGATTCGGCGGGCGATGGCGAGGCCGAGTCCGTGGCCGGGGTTGCTCGGGTCGAGTCGGACGAAGCGTTCAAAGATGCGTTGGCGTTCGTGTTCGGGTATGCCGCGTCCGTCGTCTGCGACGAGCGCTTGGACGTATCCGTTCCGCCGGCGGAGTTGCACGTCGATTCGGCCGGTGGGCTGGATGGCCACGAGGGCGTTGTCGATGAGGTTGCGGAGGACGCGTTCGAGCGCGTCGGGATCGCCGTAGACGGTGGTGTCGGTGTCGGCGCTGATCGTGATCGTCGCGCGGGGTGCGTGCGCGCGCGCGTCGTCGATGAGTGGGCGTGCGATCGTCACAAGGTCGACCCGTGTTCGGATTGGGCCTGCCTCGAGGCGGGCGAGTCCGAGGAGGTCGTCGACGAGGCGGCCGACTCGTTCGCTTTCGCGGGCGACGGCTGCTTCGAGGCGATCGCGCTCAGGCCGCTCGGGCTGTTCGCGGAGAAGGGTTTCGACGCTCGCTTGGAGGGCGGCGATGGGGGTGCGGAGTTCGTGGGAGGCGTCGGCGAGGAAGCGGCGGGTTGCGGCGTCGCTGGCGCGTGCTTCCTCGATAGCGGTCTCGAGGGCGTCGACCATCTGGTCGAAAGCGGTCGCGAGGCTTCCGAGCTCGGTGTCGGTGCGGCTGGGATTGAGGCGGAGCTTCGAGTCGCCGTGGGCGATGCGCGTCGCGGTCTCGATGACTGCGGAGAGGGGGCGGAGGGCGGTGCGGGTGCCGCGGAGGACGAGGAGGGTGGCGAGTGCGAGCGCGCCGGCTGTGACCAGGAGCTCGACGATGAGCAGATTGGTGACGGCGTGGTCGATGCTCGCGCGGCTGGCGCTGAAGACGACGCGCGTTCGGTCGGGGAGGACTTCGTCGAGGGTGAGCAGCGATCCGTGTGTCTGGATCGTCGAGCTGGTCTTCGTCGGCCCGGTCCCGGGTGCTGCCGAGAAGCGGGTGGCGATCCCCTCGAGCGCGAGACCGGGGATGAGCGGCTTCACCGCCGGGGCGGAGCCGGCGCGCTCGACGGCGGCGCCGGCCGCGGCCAGTCGGTTCCGGAGGTCGCCGTTGAGCTTGGCGCGGTAGGCGAGGGTGACCGCGGTCACGACGGCGGCGAGGACGATCGCGAGCAGGGCGAGCGTGGTGAGGATCACGCGAGCCCGGAGCGAGCCGGTCTTCATCGCGGATCGAGCCGGTAGCCGAGACCGCGGACGGTGTGGAGGATGCGCGGGCCGTGTGCTTCGAGCTTGCGGCGCAGTGCGCTGACGTGGACCTCGACGACGTTCGGGTCGTAGGCGTCGTAGCCCCAGACCTGGGTGAGCAGCTGATGCTTGGAGAGAACCAGGCCGCGCTGGCGGACGAGGTAGGCGAGCAGTCGCAGCTCGGTCGGGGTCAGCTCGAGCGGCGAACCGGCCCGGGTGGCGAGCCCGGCCTGCTCGTCGACGACGACGTCGGCGGCTTCGATCGCCGCGCCGAGCCGGCCTGTTCGCCGAAGCACGGCGCGCACGCGGGCGAGCAGTTCTTCGAGCGCGAACGGCTTGACTAGGTAGTCGTCGGCGCCGAGCTCGAAGCCGCCCAGCCGATCCTCGACGGTGTCCCGGGCGGTCAGGAAGACGATCGGCAGGTCACGCGCGGCGCGCAGCTCTCGCGCCAGCTCGAACCCGTCGCCACTGGGAAGCAGCACGTCGAGCACGGCCAGATCGGGGGCGGCGGCGAGAATCCGGTCGGCGTTGGGGTAGTCGGAGAAGCCGGTGACGGCGATCCCTTCATGCCGCAGCGCCCGCTCGACCGCCTGGCGGACCGGCTCCTCGTCCTCGACGAGCACCACCCGTGGCGAGTGCGCGCTCACAGCCGCAGTATCGCCGCCCGATCCTGAGCGCTAGCTGAAGACCCGCTCCGCCTTCAGGGCCAGCACAGGAACGGTTGCGACGCTGGGCGAAGCAATGAACGACGGCAATCGCGTCCTAGGCTGGCCGAGGCGGGTATTGCCGCTCGCACTGCGTGTCGCCGTCGCGATCACCGCCTCGGCCGGGCTGGCCATGCTGGCGGCGGCATGCGGCGGCTCGCCGAGCAGTCACGTGGCGCAACGCGGCTCGACCGCAACGCAGAGCAGCTCATCACCCAACGGTTCCGGCGCCGCAGCGAATGCGGGCGGGTCAAAGCACGCGGAGGCGCTGGGGTACTCGCAGTGCATGCGCTCGCACGGGATCACCGATTTCCCCGACCCGACCGCGAGCGGTGACTTCGCGATCCACAGTGCCGGCCCGAACAGCGATCTCGATCGGAACAACCCGGCCTTCCAGACCGCCGAGCAAGCCTGCCAGCGGTTCAGCCCGCAACATGACGTGACCCCGGCGCAGCACACGCAGCTGGAGAACGAGTACTTGAGTTTCGCGAGATGCATGCGCTCGCATGGGATAAGGGACTTCCCGGACCCGGTCACCGGGAGCGGCGGCCATCCGGGCTTCCGGCTGCAGGGCGGTTCAAGTAGCGATCTGAACTCGAACGCCCCGACCTTCCAGAGAGGGGTCGAGGCCTGCCAGCGCATCCTGGGCCACCGGTTCAGATTCGTATTCACGCCAAGCGGCGTCGGCAAGGGCGCGTGAGCTCTGCGGCCGAGTCGCTTCGGTCGGTCTTCGGGGGCTGCTCCAACGGGGGGCGGGCCACGACGCCGGCGGCCAGCACGATCGTCCGAGCCTGAGGAGGGCATGATGAACGACAACACGCGCGCCAAGCACGAGGCCACGGCGGGCAGCTCGTTCACAGCGCGAACCGCCGCCGCCGTCATCGCTATGGCCGGCTTGGCACTGCTGGCCGCGGCATGCAGCGGCAGCCGATCATCCACCGATTCCGTCGACTCAGCGAAAGCGGGAGGGTCGACGACCTCCGCTTCGGCGGTCACCTACTCGGCCTGCATGCGCTCCCACCGGGTGCCGAACTACCCAGACCCCGACAGCAGCGGACAGCTCCCCAAGCCCGACGCGCACCACCTCGGGGTCAGCAGCTCCCAGTTGCAGGCAGCCCAGCAAGCCTGCCAGCACCTGCTCCCGAACACCGGCGAGGCGATCAACGCCGGGTCGGTCCAACAATGCATGCTGGCCGACGACTGTCCCCAACCCCTAGTGCAGCAGGTGCTGAACGAGGAGCGGAGGTTCGCCCGGTGCATGCGCTCGCACGGGGTGCCGAACTGGCCCGATCCGATCACCGATTCCCAGGGGCGTCCTGTCTTCGCGATAAGCATCAGCAAAGACGGCTTTAATCCGTATTCGCCGCCGATCTGGGCCAAGGGCAACGAATGCTCGCACCTGATGCCCGCCCTGCCCGGGGCGCCATTCCAGGTCTCGCCTTGAGTGGCGGAACAACATCGGCGACTAGCGAACCTGCCGAGTTCGCCGGGTCCGGCGGAGGCCTGTCGCCTCCGTGGCGGGGCCGGCGCCGGTGGGTGACCGTGGCGGTGGTGTTGATGTTGGTGTTGATTGCCGCAGCCACGCTGGCGGTCGTCCGCGGCGTGTTCGACGGCGGCGGGGGTAGCCGCAGTTCGGGTGGTAACGGGTCGGCGACGTCGTTGGCGACGGTGCAGCGGCGGACACTGTCACAGACGACGCAGTTCAACGGCACGCTGGGGTATGCGGGCTCCTACACGGTGTTGGGTCTGACGCGTGGCACGGTCACGTGGCTGCCGAAAGCTGGGCACGTGGTCCTTCAGGGGCAGGTGCTGTATCGAGTGGATGAGGCGCCGGTGGTGCTGCTAGACGGGGCTACGCCGGCGTACCGCGCCCTCGCCGAGGGCGCGACCGGGGCGGACGTAGCCCAGCTGAACCACGACTTGGTCACGCTGAGGTATCTGGACAGGTCCGAGGTGGACTCGGCCTGGAATGAGTTCAACTGGGCCACGACGACCGGGGTGGAGAGGTTGCAGAAACACCTCGGGGTGGACCAGACCGGCAAGCTGTCCCTGGGGCAGGTGGTGTTCCTGCCCACTGCCGCGCGGGTGACCACGCTGCGGGCCGGTCTGGGCGCACCGGTGAGCGGGCCGGTGTTGCAGGCGAGCTCGAGGGCGCGGACGGTCAGTGTCGCGCTGGCTCCGGACCTGCAAGCGAAGGTGAAGAAGGGTGACCGGGTTACGATCACGCTGCCGGACGGCGGCACCACGCCCGGCCGGGTCACCTTGGTGGGCAAGGTCGCCACCGCCCCGTCGAACAACTCCGGCGGCTCTGATAGCGGGCCGACGGTGCCGGTGACGATCCGGCCGACCCATCCGGCAGCCACCGGCAGCCTGGATCAGGCCCTGGTGGAGGTGGCGATCACCGACCAGACGGTGCACAACGTGCTGGCGGTGCCGGTGACCGCGCTGCTGGCGCGCTCTGGCGGCGGGTACTCGGTGGAGTTGGTCGCCGGCGACGGCACGCACCACCTGGTGCGGGTGAACCTGGGGCTGTTCGACGACGCGGCGGGCATGGTGCAGGTGTCCGGGACCGGGCTCGCGGCCGGGCAGCGAGTGGTCGTGCCCGGCAATGAGTAGCCAGGAGACCATCCAGGAAACGGGCAGGTTCACCGGCCTCGATCCAGGCGGTGCCGATGGGCCGCCGGTGGTGTTACAGGTCGATCGGGTGATCAAGACGTACCCCAGTGAGCCGCCGGTGACCGCGCTGCGGCAGGTCAGCCTGACCGTGACCGCGGGGGAGTTGGTGGCGGTGGTGGGCCCGTCGGGGTCGGGCAAGACCACGCTGCTGCACGTGATGGGCAGCCTGGACCGACCCACCGCCGGCAAGGTAGAGATCACGGGTCTGGACCTGGCGGGCCTGTCGGACCGGCAGCTCGCGGCGCTGAGGGCGGGCCGGGTCGGGTTCGTGTTCCAGCAGTTCTTCCTCGCCGAACACGCCAGCTTGTTGGACAACGTCGCCGACGGGCTTCTCTACGCCGGCGTGCCGATCAGGCAGCGGCGGGAAGCGGCGGCCGAGGCGCTGGCCGCGGTCAGGCTGGCCGACCGGCTGCAGGCGCGCCCGACCCAGATCTCGGTCGGGCAGCGTCAGCGGGTGGCGATCGCTCGCGCCCTCGTGGGCCAACCGGCCATCGTCTTAGCCGACGAGCCCACCGGCAACCTCGACCAGGGCACCGGGCAGGCCATCCTCACGCTGCTCGAGGAGCTTCACGCGGCTGGCACCACGATCCTGGTGATCACCCACGACGAGCGCATTGCCGCGCGCATGCCGCGCCGCGTCGAGATGGTCGACGGACAGATCACGTCCGACACCGTCGCCTGATGGGGCCTGCGCTCCGCTCGCCGAAGCTGAGCGTGGCCGACCTGGC
>DATLPO010000145.1:0-29209 GCA_035535675.1 Candidatus Limnocylindria bacterium | reverse complement strand
CCGCCCAACACGCTGGGCCTGCATCGCGTCATGTTCGCCGTCGACGACATCGACGACACCATCGCCCGCCTGCGCGCCCACGGCGCTGAACTCCTCGGCGAGGTGGCGCAGTACGAGAGCATCTTCCGGCTCTGCTACCTCCGCGGCCCCGCGGGCATCATCGTCGGCCTGGCGGAACAGATCGGCTGACGCCGAGCCTGCCGCGCGAGGCGGGTGCCTCAGCGATGTGCGAACGGGTCGTAAGCATGCTGATACAACCGGACCGCACCGAGGCGCGGATCTATCGGTCGAGCGTGAAAGCCGCGGACTATGTTTCGTTCAGGGCTTCCCTTGTGGCTCAACTGAGCGCGTAATCGATTGCCTCCTCCAGGCTGAGGTCACGACCCGCCTCCCAGGCGGGTCGCCACCGATTTGCCCCCATCGCCGCTTGCGACGCCTTGATGAACCGTCCGCTGATGGCGCGCTCGAAGGGAGCGGGTCGGGATGCGATCGTTTCGTGAATGCCTGCGGAGGCTCCATCCAACCGGGCGGCACGCTCTGAGTCGCCGCGCGCTGCGGCGACTGCGGCGAGGGTGTCCAGCGCTTCGGCCACCCCGATCCGTTCGCGCTGCCTTGCGAAGCCGTTCAGCGCGTCCCTCGCCATCCCATCCGCTCGCTCGATGTCCTCTTCGGCAAGGGCGGCGTGGGCGATGGCGTTCGTCATCCTGGCCGCGAAGGTCGCGTCGCTCAGGTTGTGATACACGTCAAGCCCGTCGCGATAGATGCGTTCCGCCTCTGCCCTATGGCCGGAGTGGAGCAGCGCGTTCCCGAAATTGAGATGTGAGGTGCCCAGCTGCCAGGTGAGCCCGAGACGCCGGCAAATCTCGAGCGACTCACGAAGAGGTTCCATGGCGTCGGCAAAGCGCCCCTCGCAGAGCGCGAGCTGGCCGATGACGGTCAGCGCGTTGCGAAGGTCCATCGGGTCCCCTCCCTGTCGGGCCATTTCCAGACACTCCGTCGCTAGCTCGGCCATCCTGGCGTAATCACCCTGTGGATAGGCCAGGAAAGCAGTGCCCCAAAGAGCCTTTGCCCGGAGCGATGCAGGAGCCGTGCCTGACATTGCCAGCGCTGCCTCGGACCAGCGGCGCCCTTCGGCGAACTCGCCCGAGTAGCGCCAATAGCGCCACATGGCGATGGTGAAGCGCAGCGCGAACGCGTTATCTGTCTGCTGTAATGCCCAGGCAATCGCTCGCCGAATGTTTCCTCGCTCGGCATCGAGCCGTCTATGCCACTCCACCTGGCTGGCTCCGACCAGTTTCGCTTCACCTGCTTCGGCAAGCTCGAGGTGATACAGAGCATGCCGCTGCGCGGTCGCTTTGGTCTCCGCGGCCTCTAGCAAGCGTTCGGCCGCGTACTCCTGGATTACATCGAGCATTACGTATCGAGCCTCGTGCTCGTGTTGGATCAAGTTCACAAGGCTTTGCTCGACCAGACCGCTGATGAGCGTCAGCGGCTGCGACACGTCGCATACAGCTTCGACCGACGCTACAGTCCAGCCTCCTGAGAAGGCTGCCAATCGTCGGAATAGAACACGCTCGGATTCTTTCAGGAGGTCGTGGCTCCAGCCGACGGTCTCCCTGATAGCTTGCTGGCGGACGGGCAGGTCAATCGGGCCTCCGGTCAGCAGACCCAGACGATTGTTCAACTGACTTGCAAGCGCCGGCAGTGCAAGGTGCTTGGTACGCACCGAGGCCAGCTCAATCGCCAGGGGAAGGCCGTCGAGTTGGCGGCAGATTTCCAGAACGAGATGCGGGTCGTGGCCAATCGCCCGGGCACGCGTCTCGAAAAGGGCAGCCGCTGAGTTCAAGTCGAGTGGCGGTACCTGGAACTCAAACTCCCCCCTCACATTCAACCGCCGACGGCTTGTGACCAGGAACTTGCTGGCGGGCGCATGAGCGACCAATGAGGAGACCAATAGGGCCGCTGGGAGCAGGTGCTCAAAGGTGTCTAGCACGATCAACGTTTGACGTCCTGCTATCCATCGCTCGATCAGAACCGGGATTCCCTCCCCTGTCTCGACCACGCCGAGGGCTTTTGCGATCGCGGACGCCACCAGCTCCGGATCGCGAACGTCGTCCAGGGAGACGAAGAACACGCCATCCGGGAACGAGGTCTGCTGTTCCGCCGCGACTGCAAGCGCAAGGCGGGTTTTGCCGATGCCTCCCGGCCCTGTGAGGGTAATCAGATGAATTGCGGGGTCGCTCGATTTGGAAACGACTTTCGCCACATCGTCCATTCGCCCGAGCAGCGGTGTCTGAGGGATTGGGAGCGCACCAGGTCCCACCTGGGGCTTGGCGCTGGTGAGACCAGCGGCGACCACCTCAAAGCGATGCCTTGCCCCTTCCTTGAGCCCAAGCGCGGTCGCGAGCTGGCGCGCCGTGTGCGGGTATACGGAGCTTCGGAGGCCTCGCTCCAAATCGCTGATTGTCCTGGCGCTGATACCCGAGCGCTCGGCGAGCTCCTCTTGGGTCAGGCGGGCGGTCGACCGCAAACGCTTGAGCGTCGGACCTAATCGTTCAGTGCCCTCAGTCACCCTCGCCCCTCGCCAGCCGGTGACCAAGTCGGTGGGAAGATTTCATGGTGTGGGCCGACATTTGCGCCCAGGATGGCGCTCATGACGGTGGAACGCAATCGGACCATCATCCTGAGTTTCTTCCGCGACGTGATTGGAAGCGGAAACCTCGATCTGCTTGATGAGCTCGCAGTCGACGATTACCAGGACCACGTCGCGCTGCCGGGTCAGGGTCGCGGCCGTGAGGGTCTGAAGCGCAGGGTGGCCAAGATCCGTGCCACCTTTCAGCCACGACACAAGCTGCATAGCGTCATCGTCGAGGCCGACCTGGTTGCTGTGCAATGGACCCTGTCTGGCGTCCACTCCGAGGAGTTCCTTGGTTTGACACCTACACATAAGTCGGTTGAGTTCGATGGGGTCGACCTCTACGCGATGCGAGACGGGCGTATGGCAGCCCACTGGAATGTCGTCGACACCTGGGCTTTCTACCGCCAGGTCGTCGGCGCCCACGCGTAAGTAAAGGAGGAAACCGAAATGTCAGAGTCCGAGAACAAGCAGCTGCTCAGGCGCTATTACGAGGAAGTCTTGATGGAGGGCCGGTTGGACGTCCTCGACACCATCGCTCGCGGCGATTACGTCGAGCACAACCCATTCCCAGGACACGGCCAGGGTTTGGAGGGTCTGCGCCAGAGGGCTAATACCCTGTTTACAGCTCTCAAGCAGCAGTTCACGCTGGAGCTTCTAATCGCAGAGGGTGACAAGGTGGCGGTCTTCTGGACGACGCGAGGCGTTCACGTAGGCGACTTCGCGGGGCTTCCGCCAACTGGCAGGAGTTACACGATCCAGGGCATTGACATACACCAGATGCGAGAAGGCCGCATGGCTGAGCACTGGCATGTGGTGGACATGTATGGATTCCTCATCCAGCTGGGCGCGCTGCCGGCGCCGAGCGGAACGACGGCATGATGAGCTTGTCCCTCATTGAGATGGCTAGACGACGTCACGGGATGAAGACGTGAGGACACACGTAAACAACTTCAGAACGACCGCCCGGCTTGGCCGCTGGCGATGGGATGCGTCTTCGGCTCCCAGCCGCAACGCCACCCGACTGCTGCGTCGAGTTGCTGAAGGATTCACTACGGGCCCTGTTTGCATTGCGTGCGGCGTGAACAAGGCCTCGTCTGCGTGGTTGACATCGCCCCTGGGCGCGATCTACGGACTCTGCTTCGAATGCGCCGGAGCCCCAAACTGACCGGGAATTCCTCGCGTTCGGGACGACGTCGGCGGAAATATTGGTGGCTGGGTGACGGACCGCCCGTCAGCAGTCGAAGACCGACCAGCAGATCTCGTTGCGCAACCGCTGATCCTCCAGGACGAGTTCTCGAATCGCATCGGGGAGCTGTTCGCGCTGCCAACGGCACTCGTGGCGGCCGGCGCTCTCGCCCTCGCCTCCGGTGGCGGCCGCACGCGCGGCCTTGATTGCGTACGCCGCAGCACCAAGCTCGTGTGCGGCGACATGCGCCACCACCGCCGCCTGGCCGGCAGCATAAGCGGCGTCCCGAGCCGCTCCGCTCAACTCTCTTGCCGCAGCCATGGCATGGCCGCCCGCCGCGCGGGCCTGAGACATCTTGATCTTGCCGCTTGCCCAGGCCCGAGCCTGCTCGATCGCCTGGCGAGGTCGCGGGTCCGAGGGCTGCACCGACTCGAAGAGGTGCAGAACGTGCTCCGCGCACGCGGCCGCCCACGCAGCCAGAAGCTGATGGTCGGGGTCCGTGAGCGTCCCGCCGCGGCGAATGGTGATGAAGCGGGGGTCGCGGTCTTTCGGAAGGATCACTGTTGCACCGCCCTGGAGTTTGGCCTCGAGCTCAGCCGCACGGCGGCCGGCTGGTCGATCGCAGTTGCTATCGCCTGGGCGCCTTTGACGTGTTCAACCGCACAGCTTCGAGAATAAGCGCCTTCAATCCAGCCTCATCGACTGCGTCACCCTCGTGGACGTCGATGGCGCGGACGGTGTTGCTGTCTAGTCTCGCGTTGAAGAGCTTCTTCTGATCCTTCACCGAAGCGCCTTTGGGGAAGGTCAGCCTGACCGCGTTCTTGAGCGCATCTCCTATGCACACGATCCCGTCGTGCGACCACACGGGTACTCCCATCGGGTTGCTGGGCTTTTTCCACTTCATCTCTTCGATGATTCGGGCGTCGGCTTTCTTGATCACGGCGCGCAACCGCGACATCATCCTGCCTCGCCAATCACCAAGCGCCTTGATCTTGGCGTCAACCAGCTGAGAGCCGGACGGGTCTTTGTCCGAAGAGGTCGTACTTTTCTTCATCTCAGCTCAAATTCTCCAATACAGCCGAGACGAGCCCGTTCGGCGGCCCTATGCCGTTCGCCGATCTTGTGTCTGGGCGCAGCCAGGTCATGTGTTCGGGTAGCCACCCCTGCGATCCTCGTCAGGTCCGCCCAACCCATGCATCACGCCGGACGCCGGTCTGTTTAGGCCCCTTCCTGTACCTCGATGAGCTCATCCGCCACCAACCCGTGGGCTTCGCGATGGACTGCATTGGCGGCTTCCTTGTTGGGTGCCTCGACCAAACAGAACGCCCTACCCGAACCGGAGTCGAACCAGTACTTGTGGTACTTGACTCCGTGCTTTTCCTGGACCTTCACATCTTGTTCGTGAGCTCCTTTGATCGCTTCCGCAGTCAAGCCATCGATCTTGTGATGAATGTCCATGTAGAGCGGCATCAGGAACCTCCTTTCTAGTCAAACTGGATCCCATCATGCTAATCGCCACCAGCCTCGCATGCGGGTCGGACGATAGTGGGCGCCTGACCTGCAGCAGTCTGTGGACGCACGGCATTCGTGCGCTGGGGTTAAGCGGGCCGCTCGGCATTTCCGCCAATTCAGCTCAAAAGATGCAACGGGCTGGGGAGCGGTCCGCTGCCACCACCATACACCGCTGCGGTCGAGGCGCAAGGCCCACCATAGATAGCCTGTATCGCGTAAAAGAAGTGGCCCCAGCGTCAGTCCGCAGAAGGCCGGCCCCAAACCGCGGCAGCCACGCGTCCTACAAGCTCCAACTTCAATTTCTGCTGTTCGTGACTTAACCGGTTTCCCTCTATGGTCGACGCGAACCCGCATTGAGGGCTGAGCGCCAATCGCTCGAGAGGGACATAGCGTGCCGCCTCCTCGATCCTGGTTTTCAACTCGGCCTCGGCCTCAAGTTCCGGCTTCTTTGTAGTAACGAGGCCAAGAACGGCGACTCGGTCTTCAGGCAGATGCGCAAGCGGCGCAAAGCCGCCTGAACGGTGGTCGTCGTATTCGAGCAGGAACCGGTTGAAAAGTGTCTTCTGGAAAATGCGCGAGATCGGCTCATAGTCACCTTCGGCGTAGAACTTGCTCTGGTTGTTGCCGCGGCAGACGTGGAGTCCAAAGGTGACACCAGGGTGGCCCTGGATGATCGCGTTGTCGAGCTCGATGCATCGGTCGATCAACTCCTCGGGGTCGCTCCCCCGCTGCCGGTAGCCCTCGCGAATGGTCGGGTCCAGAAGTGCCCCGTACTGGGGCCCGTCAACCTGGATGTACGTGCAGCCGAGGCGAATCAGCTCGTCCACCTCACGCCGAGAGATGTCGACGATGTCGGCCAAGTAAGCATCACGGGTCGGGTAAGCGCCCTTCGACTTTTCGGGGTCGTAGTACGCGGCAGCTTGCTGCGCGCTGAGCATTGTCACCTTCCCGGGATGTCGTCCAACTGACCGAAGGAAAGTCCACTCTTCACCACACATGCTTCGCTTCCAGCGCAGCCGGTTGACCACGACGGGGCGCTTCAGGATTAGCTTTTCCCCCTGCTCGTCACGGAATGGGATCGCCCAGCCGCCCTCGCGATCGAATCCCTCGAACGCATCGATGAGGTGGCCGTAGAAAGCGAAGCGGCGTTGCTCGCCGTCGGTCACGACATCGATGCCGGCCTTTTCTTGAAGCTCTATCGCAGCCCGAACTGCCGCATCCTCGATGCTTTTGAACTCTGCCGAGGTGATATCCCCGGAGTCCAAGCTCTTTCGCGCGGCGACAAGATTGCCGGGTCGAAGGAGGCTCCCGACAACTTCGGCTCGCCATGTGTGAGGCACCTCCATGTCTCTTCGCGGTTGATTGGTCATGTCAATCCCTCCCGGCTTGTCACAAGGCGAAGAACACCGTTTCGGATTCTCCCTGTAGTCGTATATCAAAGCGCAGTACCGGACCCTCCGACCGCGCAATCAGCGTAGAACGACGAGCCGGATCGAGAAGGTTGAGGGTGCGATCGCTGACGTTCGATTCCTCTTCGTCGGGAAAGTACAAGCGGGTGGCGAGGTGGCGGAGCAGACCACGGGAGAAGACGGTGACCTCCAGGTGTGGTGCGTCGTCATTCCGAGGCGATCCGCGGGGAGGTTTCGTGACAGTGAAATGGAACGCGCCTTCACCATCGGTCCTGCAGCGGGCAAATTGCTGCTCGCCCCACAGCTCCACCATGCCATCGGGGACTGGTTCTCCGGAGCCATCCAGGAGTTGTCCTTCGATCCTGATCGCGGCCGCGCCCGCGGCGGCTATCGGGCCCGCCTCGAAGGGAAGTGCATAACCGAAAAACGGGCCGATCGTCTGGGAGGGAGTCGGTACCCTGTCTTCGCTCAACCTAGACCTCTCGCGGCGTGGCGTTTCGCCCGCGCAGGGTGATATCCCATCGATATCCGAGAGCCCATTCAGGCTCGGTTAAGGCGAGGTCGAATGTCGCCACCAGGAGGTCCCGACCGCGCTGGTCGGGTATCGACTGAAGGATCGGATCGTTTGCCATCAAAGGGTCACCCGGAAAGTACATCTGGGTTACCAGGCGGCTAGCGAGCGATGGCCCGAACAGCGAGAAGTGGATATGCGCTGGGCGCCATGCATTTTCGTGGTTGCGCCATGGGTAGGCGCCGGGCTTCACTGTGACGAACCGGTAGCGGCCTTGACCGTCGGTAAGACAGCGCCCGGCGCCTGTGAAGTTAGGGTCGAGCGGCGCGGGGTGATCGTCGACCGGGTCCACGTAGCGGCCGGCTGCGTTGGCCTGCCATACCTCGACCAGCGTGTGGCGCACCGGGCTCCCATCGCTGTCGACGACCTGCCCGGAGACGACAATCCGCTCGCCCAGCGGCTGGCCGTCGTGCTGGCGCGTCAGGTCGGCGTCCTCAGGCCGCACCCGAACACGCCCGAAGGCTGGCCCGGGAAGGTCGTGGAACCATTCCGCGGGTAGTCTGACCAGCTCGCGGCGAGGCGCGCGCCGGATCGTCGAGCGGTAATCCGGATGCAGGTAAGGCGGTTCGAAGTCGCGGTGGGAGTCAGACACCCTTGACGGGCATTATGGCTTGACTCAAACTCCGATCGTCGGTACACGGAGCATTTGGTTTTGCGGCGGCCTGGACCCAGTTCGGGAAGGAGAAGTCAGGTGAGCAAGAGAAAGGGTTTGTCCACCGCGATCACTCGGCGCGAAATGCTCAAGGGGACCGGACTTGTGCTCGGCGGCCTGGCGATGCCAGGTGTGCTCGAAGGCTGCCTGACCTCGTCGACGTCCACGTCCAGCGGCTCGATCAAGATCGGCTTCGTCAGCCCGATCACCGGCGCGACCTCCGGTTTCGGAGAGCCTGACCCATACGTGGTCGACCTGGCCAGAAAAGCCCTCAAAGACGGCCTTTCGATTGGCGGCAAGAGCTACTCGGTCGAGATCATCACTCGTGACAGTCAATCAACACCATCGGTCAGCGCCCAGGTTGCCAACGAGCTGATCTCGAGTCAGAACGTCGACTTGATGTTGACCACGTCGACGCCAGAAACCGTGAACGGAGTTTCCGCGGCCTGTGAGGCCGCCGGGGTCCCTTGCGTGTCCACTGTCGTCCCGTGGCAGGCCTGGTACCTCGGAGTCGGCGGCAAGCCGGGCGAGAGCACGACCTTCAAATACATCTTCCATTACTGCTTCGGGGTCGAGCAGTTCTACAACGCGTACACGCACCTGTGGCCGCAGGTCCAGACCAACAAGAAAGTCGGGGTGATGTACCCGAATGACGCCGACGGCAATGCGATCCGGCAAGCGTTGGCACCCGCGTTGAAAGCTGCCGGTTACACTATCGTCGACCCCGGACCCTACGAAAACGGCACGAACGACTACTCGGCGCAGATCCAGAGATTCATCCGCGAGGACTGCCAGATCTTCAACACGTTTCCGATTCCCCCCGACTTCGCGACCTTCTGGCGCCAGGCGGCTCAGCAGGGCTACACATCCCACGTGAAGATCGGACAGATCGCCAAGACCGGACTCTTTCCTTCGCAGGTGTCGGCACTCGGATCAATCGGGAACGGCCTGGCCTCGGGCGTTTACTGGGCGCCGACGTGGCCCTACAAGTCTTCGCTCACGGGCGTGTCGAGCAAGGAGCTTGGTGACGGTTACGAGACTTCTTCCGGCAAGCAGTGGAACCAGCAGATGGGAGCAAGCCTTTCCCTGTTTGACGTTGCCGCCGCCGTGCTCAAGGCGAGCGGCGACCCCAAGAACAAAGCCAAGGTTGCCGACACGATGAAGACGCTCTCCGTGGACACGATCGTCGGGCACCTGGACTGGACGAAGCCTCCGACCTTTGCCGGTAAGCCGATCCCGAACGTGCAGACCACGCCAATCATCGGAGGCCAGTGGCGGAAAGGCGCCTCCAAGTGGCCGATTGATTTCGTCATCTGCGAGAACTCGTCCGACCCCAACGTTCCCATCGCTTCGACGCTGCAGCCTTACACCGGCAGCTGACCGTGGCGACCGCGGTCCTCGCCGCGGTCGATGTGCGCAAGCGTTTCGGCGCGCTCGCGGTTCTGGACGGCGTCACTCTCGGGCTGGATCAAGGTGAGGCGGTTGGCATCGTCGGCCCAAACGGCGCGGGCAAGACAACGCTGCTGAACGTCCTCGCCGGGTCGTTGCGCCCAGATGCCGGCAACGTCTTCTTCCATGCGCGCGACATCACCTCGAAGGATGCAGCCGACCGGTGCACGCTCGGGATTGCCCGCACGCACCAGGTGCCTCGGCCGTTCGTCGGTATGACCGTCTTCGAGAACGTGCTTGTAGGCGCGACTGCAGGCGGCCGGCGGCGCGGCGGGGAGGCTTACTCGCTGAGCCTTGACGTGCTAGACCAGTGCGGACTCACCCACCTCGCCAACCGGAGGGCTGAGGACCTCGGTTTGCTACAGCGCAAACGTCTGGAGCTGGCGCGGGCGTTGGCAGTCGAACCTGCAGTGCTTCTCCTGGATGAGATCGGCGGCGGACTGACTGATGCAGAGACTGCCGCGCTCGTCGAGACCATTCGCGCCTTGCGGGATCGTGGGATCGCGGTGTTGTGGATCGAGCACATCGTCCACGTGCTGATGCAGGTCGTGACGCGGCTCGTGTGCATGAGCGCGGGGCGGATCATCGCCGAGGGGGCGCCCCAGGAGGTCGTCGCGCAGGCCGCGGTGATTGACGCATATCTGGGCAATCGCGCGTGACGCTGCTCGAAGTCGACGAGCTCGACTGCCGCTACGGATTGCTGCAGGCCGTCCGCGGGGTGTCATTCGGAGTCGCCCAGGGCGAGATCGTCGCCCTGATCGGGGCCAACGGCGCGGGTAAGACCACACTCTTGCGGGCGATCGCGGGTGCACACCGCCCGTACGCCGGACGCGTGAGGTTCGATGGCGCGGATGTGACGCGACTGCCGGCGCACCGCCGGGTATCGCTCGGAGTCGCGCTCGTACCGGAGGGTCGCCGCCTGTTCCCTTCTCTCACGGTCGAAGAGAACTTGCGCGTGGCCGCGGTGAAGAACCGCCCTGGGCAGTGGAACGTCGGGTCGGTGCTCGACGCGTTTCCTCTTCTTCAGCCCCGGCGCAAAATGCCCGCGGCCAACCTGTCGGGCGGTGAGCAGCAGGCGGTCGCGATCGGCAGAGCGCTGATGAGCAACCCCAGCCTGATGTTGCTGGATGAGGTTTCGCTCGGCCTGGCGCCCATCGTTGTCGATGCGGTCTATGCCTCACTGCAGAGTGTGATCAACGAAGGCGCCACCGTGATTTTGGTGGAGCAGGACCTCACGCGCGCGCTGCGCGTCGCGGGCCGGGTCATCTGCATGCTCGAGGGCCGCGTGGTCCTACAGGGCGATTCGAAATCGCTGGACCGCGAAAGAGTGGTCGATGCCTACTTTGGATTGCGCCGCAGCGCTGCAGGGGAAGCTTCGGCGTGACGCTGCTCAACGCCATCGTGCAGGGAATATTCCTCGGCGCCTTCTACGCCGTGCTCGCCTGTGGCCTCTCGATCATGTTTGGCGTGATGCGGATCATCAACCTCGCCCACGGTGACCTGGCGGTCCTGGGCGCCTACCTGACTTTCGTGATCGTCGAAGGTGCCGGCGTCTCCGCTTTTGTGGCATTCGCCATCGCCCTCCCAGTCATGTTGGTGCTCGGGTACCTCCTCCAGGTCACGGTTCTCGGGCGAAGCCTGAAAGCGGGCTTGCTGACCCCGCTGCTCGCCACATTTGGGCTGTCGATCGTGATTCAGAACCTCCTTCTGATCGCGTTCTCGCCAGACGTGCGATCGCTCGGAGGTTCTGCCGGCGCATTCACCACCGCAAGCTGGCAGTTGACCAGCGAGCTCTCGATCTCGGCGCTCGGCGTGCTGGTGTTGGTCGTCGCAGTCATCGTTTTCGGTGCCCTGCAGCTTTTCCTTTCATACACGCCGGCGGGGTGGGCTATGCGGGCGACAGCGGAAGATCCAGAGGCGGCGGAGATCGTTGGCATCGACTCGAAGGCGGTCTACGCGCGCGCCACCGCGATCGCAGTGGCGATCGCATCCCTCGGGGGATTGTTCCTGGCGATCCGCTCCGTGTTCGAGCCGACGAGCGGTCCGACGCAGCTCATCTTCGCCTTCGAAGCCGTCGTCATCGGTGGGATGGGATCGCTATGGGGAACTCTGGTCGGAGGCATCGCGCTGGGCCTGGCCCAGACGCTTGGAGCCCAGCTGCATCCACAGTTCTCGGTGCTGGCAGGGCACCTCCTGTTTCTGTCTGTGCTGGTTGCCAGATTCGGCGGTGGTCGACTGACTTTGAGGATCGCGCGTTGAAGGTCCAGCGGTGGACGCGCACTTCGAAGCTCTTCACCGGAGCGACGGGCGTTGTCGCCATCGCTCTGGCGGTGGTACCTCTCATCTTCGGCTCCGATGTCGTCCAGAAGCTGACCAATCTGCTGATCCTCGTCCTTCTCGCGGCGATGTGGAACGCTCTCGCCGGGTACGGCGGGCTGCTTTCAGTCGGGCAGCAGGCATTCATCGGCATCGGGGCCTACGGCACAGTGTTTTTTGCGGGAATGGGCTTCTCGCCTTACCTGGCGATGCTGCTGGCCACAGTGCTGGCGGGCGCCGTTTCAGTGCCAATGTCACTTTTTGCGCTACGCCTGCGCGCCGCCCAGTTTGCGATCGGCATGTGGGTGATCGCCGAGGTGATCTCGATCCTGGTGAGGCTGGACAACAACCTCGGCGCCGGCACGGGAATATCGCTCTTCCAGATGAACCAGTTCGCCCCCAACTTCCGCCAGGCGTACACGTTTTGGATGGCCCTGGGGTTCACCGTGCTCTTCCTCGCCGCCATGTTCTTCCTGCTGCGGTCACCCCTCGGTGCTTCGCTGCAGGCGATCCGAGATGACGAGGATGCAGCACGCAGTCTTGGCGTCCGAGTCGCCTCGCGCAAGCGACTTCTCTTCGTTCTTGCAGGTTTCGGCTGTGGCGCCGCCGGAGTGCTCGTCGTAGCGAACACGCTCTTCATCGAGCCGGGCTCGGTCTTCAGCGTGCAATGGAGCGCTTACATGATCTTCATGGTCCTCGTCGGGGGCCTCGGCACCTTTGAAGGCCCGATCCTCGGCGCCATCCTCCTATTCGCGATCCAAACGACCTTCACCCAGGGCGGCCCCTGGTACCTCGTCGGACTGGGAGCGACTGCGGCCCTCTTCGCACTGGTCCTCCCCCGCGGGCTGTGGGGCGCCATAGAAGAGCGCTTCGGCCTTCGGCTGATGCCTGTCGGATATCGAGTCGTGTCGCCGGAGAAGAAGTCGGAGGCGAGCGCGTGACCTCGGATCATCGCGCCGAAGACCTGATGCTGCATCCGGGCCACCTGCTCCGCAGGGCGCTTCAAGCGATGAACCAGCTCTGGGACCACGAGGTGTCGCACACCATCACGTCCCCGCAGTTCGCGGCGATGAACGCGCTTTATGGCGAGCCGGCTATCGATCAGCGCACTCTGGGCGAGCGTATCTCGCTCGACCGTTCGACGATGGCCGAGGTCGTGGCACGGCTCAGTGCCCGTGGACTCATCCAGACGGCTCGCGATGCACATGACGGACGCCGCAAGACGATCCGGCTGACTCCAAAAGGCGTGGCGGCACTTCAACACCTGATCCCGCGCACCCACGTGATGACCCGCAGGTTGGTGGGCGCCCTCGACAGCGGGGAGCAGGAGGAGCTGCTTCGCCTGTTGACTACCGTCGTCACCTCGAACGAGCGACACCGAGGTCAATCGCCGGGTAAAGGCTCAGCCGGAAGCTAGATCGGCCTCACTCCAAAACCCGAACGATGCGCTTCGCTTTGAGCTCCGATCGGGGGAGAGTCCCCGTCTGGACGATTTTGCACCCGAGACGCACGCCAAGGGCTTGGCGAAGATCCGTCTCCAGGCGCTGAGTCGGGTCTTCGCCGGCGACCTCCACCAGCAGCGTCACCTCATCCATCTCACGGACCCGGCGGTGCTCGATCACGAACTCGGTGATCTGCGGATGGCCTCGGACAATGTCCTCGACCTGAGACGGGTACAGATTTACACCGCGCACCGTGAACATGTCGTCGACACGCCCCCGAATGCCTCCAACCAGCTTGAGAAAAGGGCTGCCGCACGAACATGGCTCGCGCGAGAGCTCGACCCGGTCGCCGGTCCGGTAGCGGACCAGTGGCATGCCCCAGCGGCCCAGGTTCGTGGCGACCAGCTCGCCTTCGGTGGCAGGCCGCCCCGCACCATCCAGTACCTCGAAGATGAATTCAGATTCGACCACGTGGATGCCATCCCGCTGGCTGCAGCTGAAACCGGTCGGGCCCAACTCGGTCATGCCCGAGTGGTCGAAGCACGCCGCGGCGTAGGCCGACTCAATGGCGGCGCGGGTCGCGGGGATGCTCGCACCGGGTTCCCCGGCGTGGAGCGTGACTCGGATCTCGGACGCCGTCAGATCGACGCCAATGCCGTTTGAGACGTCGGCCAACCTGAGCGCGTAGGTCGGAGTGCACATCAGGACGGTGGCTCTGAGGTCGAGCATAGCGCGGACGCGCTGCTCGCTGCTCATAGAACCACCGGAGATGGCCAGGGCGCCCAGCCGCTCGGCTCCACCGAACGCGGACCAGAAGCCGATGAAGGGTCCGAACGAGAAGGCGAAGAACACGCGGTCGCCTGCACCGATGCCGGCGGCCGGGTAAACGTGCTCTGCCCAGATCCGCTCCCACCAGTCCCACGACTCTTCCGTGTCGAGCCAGCGCAGCGGGCGATCGCCGCTCGAGCCCGAGGTCTGATGCAAGCGGACATAGTGGTCGAGGGGATACGTCAGGTTGGTGCCGTAGGGCGGCTGCGCCGCCTGGTCGGCCAGCAGGTCATCCTTCGTGATCAGAGGCAAGCGCTCGAAGTCGTCCCAGCCGCGGACGTCGGTCAGCCGCGAGCGCCAGAAGGCGTTTGTCTTGAGCACCTCAGCGAGCCCGGCGCGCAGCTTCCGCAGGCGCAAGTCGCGGAGCTCGTCCGGGCCAGTTCTTGAGTGCGGAGTCTCCGATCTCAAGGGCCCCTCATCTTAATTCGGGAATCCTCCGTGGGCGGACTAAACTTGCGGCAGTTTGCCCGCTGACCGCCTTTTCGGTCCAAGCCTGACCACGGCTGCAATGGCCGCAGCGGTTTCCGACACCGCCTGGCTGTCGGCAATGCTTCGGTTCGAAGCGGCGCTGGCGAACGCACAAGCTCGGCTCGAGCTGATACCCAGGGAAGCCGCGGATGCCATCGTCGCTGCCTGCCGGCTCGAGCGGTACGACATCGAGGCGATCGGAGTTGAGGCCCTTGACTCGGCCAGCCCGGTCTTGCCGCTGGTTGATGCATTGCGGCGCATCGTCGGAAGCGACGCCGCGAGCTTCGTCCATCGCGATGCCACGAGCCAGGACGCCGTTGACACCGCGATGATGCTCGTCGCCCGAGACGCGCTGGACATTCTCCTCACCGACCTGAGATTGCTGACCGATCAGTGCGCGGAGCTCGCTCAGCAGTACCGGGATACGCCGATGGCCGGCCGGACTCTGCTCCAGCAGGCGCGACCGATCACGTTTGGTTTCAAGGCCTCAACCTGGTTGATGGGCGTCGTGGAAGCGCACCGGCACCTGGTCGCGATTCGCTATGGCAGGCTGGCGGTGCAGCTCGGCGGGCCGGTGGGGACGCTCGATGGTTTTAGCGGACGGGGCACGGAGATGCTCGCAGCCATGGCCTTGGACCTCGGCTTGGCCGAACCCGAGCTGCCGTGGCACACGAACCGTGGACGCATATCGGAGCTGGCCGCGGCATTGGCGGTCGCAGCCGGCGCGTGCGCCAAGATCGCTCTCGACGTGATGCTGCTGGCCCAGACGGAAGTCGGCGAGGTGAGCGTCGCATCCCCTGGGCGATCTTCGGCGATGCCCGACAAACGCAACCTGGCCCAGGCGGTTGAGGCACGGGCTGCATTCGCGGGGGTGATTGGGCAGGTCCACGTGCTCCTGGCGGCGATGAGCGGCGAGCACGAACGGTCAGCCGGAGCGTGGCAGTCGGAGTGGCCGGCGGTCAGCGAGACATTCCGGCTGGCTGCGGGTGCTGTTGCCCGGACTCGGGAGACTCTTACCGGGATGGAGGTACGTGCCGACCGGATGCTCCACAACTTGGGTCAGACGCAGGAGGTGGCCATCGGAGCCTCGGTCCTGGTCGATCGGGCCCTGCAGATTTACACAAGCGAGGTCATGAACGATGAGAGGTGATGAGCTGGAGCGGGGCATGGCGATACGGCGCGCTGTAATGGGCGACGCCTACGTGGACCGGGCTGAAGCCGCGAAGTCGTCGCTTACGGAGGATTTCCAGGACTTGTTGACCCGCTACGCCTGGGGTGATGTCTGGGCACGACCCGGACTTGATAGGCGGACTCGGAGCTGCATCACCGTGGCCATGCTGGTTGCCTTGGGGCAGGAGGAGGAGCTCCGATTGCATTTGCGCGCGGCTGTCAACAACGGGGTGACGGTCGACGAGTTGAAAGAGGTCTTGCTCCAGACCGCGATCTATTGCGGCATACCCGCCGCCAACACAGCCTTCAGGGTCGCGGCTGAGGTTCTCCTTTAAGGCGAAAGCCAAACCGCCTCGATACAGGCCAACCCCGAGTTGTACGTAGCGGCCTGGGATAGGTCGGTGGCTATCCAGGAACCCCCAAATGTGGACGACAAGCTCTCATTCCTTCATCTCCGGCGCGTGGACGAGGTGAGTAGAACATGCGATTCGCTTGCCCAGATGGCGGCGGCTTGGACACGCCGATTGTCGTGCCTCGAATCTGGCATCTCGAGCTTGCCAAATACCGATCTGAGATGAGCGTCGATAGTGCGCTCCGAAAGCACGAGCTCGGCCGCTATTCCCGCATTGCTCAGACCAGCTGCCAGCAACCGCAAGACTTCCCTCTCGCGCCCGGATAGCGCTGACAGCCGCGACGACTCGTGTCGAACTTGTGGGCTGGCGCCGTCTGATGTGATCTCAGGTCGGTGGGGGTAACTGGCCTCGCCGACCACGGCCGCCAGGACACGAGCTGCGATCGGCCGCAGGGCAAGCGCCACGACAAACACCGAGACGGCGATGGCGAGCGTGGTCCCAATCCCATGGCCGAGGCTGACGAAGAGTCCGGCACAGATGGCGATCATCGCAGTCATCAGCCCGAGAACAAGCGAACCAGCGCGCGCCAGCACGCCGGTGCTGACGGTGTAAGGGGCGACGCGTCCACGAATCGCCAGTCCGTAGCCGACAGCGGTCAGTGGCCACGCTGCTCCAAGGCCGACCAGCAGGATGACCGCGCCACCGTCACGGCTGACTCCGCTTGCTTCGACAGCGAAACCCAGCAGCGTGCACAGCAATATCTGGCAGACGGGCACAAAGGACGCGACCGCGGCGGTGGCGAGGCGTCCTGGATCAGCACGCGCGTCACTGCGTCGAGACCAGATCAGCAGCGCCGGAGGGAGCAGCAAGGTGGCCAGCCACACAAAGCTCAATGACATGAACGCGGTCTGAACAGGACCGGGCAGGTCAACGATCGGCGACACAGCTTCGAAGGGAGACCCAGGATGCGCAAGCGTGAACGTAGCCCCGAAGACAATCCCAGCGAGCGCGACCACGACGAGCACCGGCCAGCTGATTGCGCGGCCGGCCAGCAGGCTGCGCCGGGCAATCAATCCGGTTACGACAAACAACGTCAGCGGTGGAATGTGTCCACCGACCGCCAGCCTGGCCACAACGCTCGCATGCGTGAGGCCGGCGAAACCTAGCACGAGAAGATAGGCCACGAGCGTCCACGCGGCAAGCACGATCGTGATACCAACAGCACGGTCGTTCCGCCAGGCGGCGTGGCCGACCGCCGCCGTGGCCAGAGCACCAACGCCGAGCGCCGCAACCACCGCGGGGTCAGTCCCGAAGTAAGGGGGGCCCAAGACTCGCGCTGCGAACGCAATCAAGGCGCTGGCGAGAACCGCAAAGCCGAGTGGCAGCAGGCCCACGACCGCTCTCGCCTTCACACCCACGCGCAGATTGTCCCAGGTACGCGACCGGTGAGAAATGGGTCTTGACGGTAGGCGTATGCAGCCCTCGATCAGTTCCATGACTCCGCGCCCGCTCGGTCAGGTCGAGGTAGAACCTTGCCCAGCCGTGAATCTTGGCGAACGACGGAGGAGTCGCTGGACGACAGCGGTGACTGTCAGCACGATGAGCAGCAGCTCGCTCGCCATGATCCCGGCCACCGCGAAGGTCGCGAAGAACATGTGAGGGTTCTCGGAAAAGATTGAGTAAGGTGCGCTGAAGAAGCCCCGCTGCGCCACCGACACCAGCTCGCCGGCGTGACCGAAGAGAAAGGAGGTCTGGCAGAGCAGCATCAAAGCCGCGATCACGCGCAGGGCGAGGTGCGAGGGCTCGCGGACGAAACGCCAGAGCGCCCAGCACGCGGCGGCCGCGATCGGCAAGTAGATGAGGTGGAACACCGCATGGCCCCACAGCGCTGTGTAAGGCACCACGAGCCCGGAGAGGAACGTGAGCGGCAGGACCGCGAACGGCACGAAGATGAGCAACCAGAGACGAATGATCGGACGGAACATGGGACACCTCCTTGAATTTCTGGACGTGGCCCCAACGTATGGGTCGCGTGTGTCCACCGCATCGGCGAAAGGGCCTAATTTCAGCGTTTCACTGCCCGTGCCTTTCCGGAAGTCTCGTCAAATGACCCGAAGATCGACAGGTGTCGTGACGATTGGTCGCTGCACTACAGGTGACATCGGCGCATCCCATAACGACAGCTTTGATACTGCAGTCGAGTTCGAAAATGGTCGGGGGGAGGGACACTATTTGAACTCGCTGACCGACCTCACAGGCCGAGTACTGGAAGTCCTCAAAGGATACCGACCAGACGAAGCTATCAAGGCGGGCCGGCGGGGCATGAGTTAGCGCAGAGGACTCGCCCGCCTTCGTGCGCCGACGCGGTTCATGTCACCACCCTGTACTTGAGGTGCGTGACGCCAGGCGCCTCGACGGCCCGGACCTGCTCAAGGTGCACCTCCGCGTCCCCGAGGTTGTCGAAGAGGCGAGCACCGTCGCCGAGCAACACTGGAACAACGTGGAGGTCAAGTTCGTCCAGCAGTCCGGCCGCCAGGTACTGCTGGGCGACCTGGGCGCCGCCCCAAAGCATGACGTCCTTGCCGCCGGCGGCCTGCCTTGCCTGTTCGAGCGCGGACTCGATTCCGTCGGTGACGAAGTGGAACGTGGTCCCTCCCTCCATCTCCACGGGATCACGCGGGTGATGGGTGAGAATGAACACGGGGTAGTGGTAGGGAGGATTATCGCCCCACCAGCCCGTCCACTGCTCGTCGCCCCAGGCACCACCGTGGACCGGGCCGAACATGTTTCGGCCCATCACGCCGGCCCCGACGTTCTCGAGTGATTCCTCGAGTATCTGTGTGCTCTCGTTCACCTCGCCGCCCTGCTCGCCGTGGGCTTGGCGCCAGGCGGCCAGCGGAACCACCCAGTCGTGGAGCCGCTCGCCGCCCTCGCCGAGCGGGTTCTCCTCGCTCTGGTTCGGGCCGGCGACGAAACCGTCCAGCGAGATCGAGATATGACACCTAAGCTTGCTCATCGAGCCTCCTTAGTGGGCGACCGCCGCGGCCGCCGGTTCTCAATGCCTATGACCGGTCCGCGCCGGGAAACTAATCGCGGCTGGTTCAAATCCTGTTCCCTGGTCCAGCAACGTGACATGCCAATCTCCAATCTGTGGGACCGCACAGACGTCAGTGACCCTATATGTTGCGGTCGCTGGATTAGGGTCTTGGTCGGGGGCCCGGGATTTGAACCCGGGGCCTCACGGTCCCGAAATCTAGGCGATCTCGTCCACCGAGATTGTTTTCGAGGGTTGCATAGCGTCCAGATTTGAGGCGTTATTCCCGGCGGATTACTACAGCAATTACTACACGCCGCTACATTTCCAGTGAGGCAAGATCGTTCGATCCCCCATTTGGGACCTGTTGGACGCATACTCCCGACAACAGCCCATCGGATCACCGTTACCAGTCTTGCAGGGCGGTCTAAGCTAACCCGGCTGATGAGGCTCCGTGTGGCCGTGGTTGGGGCTGGATTCATGGGTGAACTACACGCCCGTGTCGTCGCCGAGAGTCCGCTCGCCCAGCTGGTGGCGATAGTCGATTCAGACCGGAACACCCGTCAGAGGGTCGCCGCGAAGTTCGGAGTCTCGTCACATCATTCCGTGGACTCGATATGCGAAGACCGCGATATTGACGCGGCCATCGTCGCCGTTGCGGACACCGCACATGAGGAGCCCGCAAGTCGTTTGCTGCACGCAGGCAAGGCGGTGCTGCTCGAGAAGCCGATGGCACATCGTCTGGATGCTGCGCTCCGCATCAGCGAGGTTGCCAGATCGTCGGGAAGCCGGCTGATGGTGGGCCACATCCTCCGGTTCGATCCGCGGTACGCAGGCGCCGCAGCACAGGTCGCCGGAGGTGTGATCGGCAGACCACTGCACGTTACAGCAAGTCGGTTCACCTTCCGACATGTGGGGACTCGCTTGGCAGGAACAAGCTCCCCGTGCTTCTACCTTGGCATACACGACATCGACGCGATGCAATGGATCACAGGCAAACGGATCACCCGAGTGTTCGCCCGAGCGGTGACGTCGGTTGACCCTGACAGCACGACGCCGCCGACGGACGACGCGGTCTTCGCGACCTGTGAGCTGGAAGGCGGTCTGGCCGGCAACCTTCAGGTTGGATGGACCCTACCGAACCAATCGCCTTGGGGAATCAGCGCACGTCTCGAGGTGGTCGGCACAGTCGGATTCGTGGAGGTCGACACGCGAGACCACGGGCTGCGAGTGGGCGCCACCAGCGGGCTTTCGCTCCCCGACGGGCTCCACTGGCCGGAGGTCAACGGGAGGATCGTCGGAGATCTCGCCGACGAGGTGAATCACTTCGTGCGGAGCGTTTGCGAGGATCAGGACTTTCTCGTGACCGTCGCTGACGCGGTTCGCAACGTGGCGGTCAACGACGCGATCATGCGGTCCGTTCAAAGGAATGCCCCGGAGACCGTGAAGTCGCCGACCGTCTGACCAGATTGCGTCAGATGGCCGCTTTTGAGCTTGTGTAGAAGGCGTCAAGGTCAGCCGCGACCTTGGCTACGGCGACGCTGAGGAATCGCGCGCCCAGCTCAGCGCTGGCACTCGCAGGATTGTCGGTGAATCCGTCGATCGCCTTCCAGGATCCGTGGATCTCGGTTCGGTAGTCCGACCGGAAAGTGGGACGTCCAACTGGTTGGTTTTTGCGCACGGGCGGTCGATCTCGAATCAAGTGGGCAGCGATTGCCATCATCGCCGCGGTTTCAAATGCCCCGGCGTGGCCGGGAATGTTCTGGATCGTCGGGTTCCCCGCCTCGACCAGGGCGTCGTGGGCCATGTCCCACCACGACCCGGCGCCAGCGGCGATCGGAAGCTCGAGCGCCAGGTCCCGCGCCGCCACCTGGGCCAGCTCGTGGTTGCCACCGTGGCCGTTCAGGTAGAACATCCGCTGGAATCCGCCCGCCGCGGCCGACCGGCCGATATCGATCAGCAAGCTGTACAGCAGAGGGCCATTCATCGAAAGCGTGCCCCCGAAGGGAATGTGGTGCGCGGAGCTACCGACCGGCAACGTCGGTGCCAGAACCACAGACAGCGAATGGCGCAGCGCAATTGCAGCCCGCTCGGCCACCGCCTCCACAAGCATGGTGTCTGTCCCAAGGGGTAGATGTGGCCCGTGCTGCTCGGTCGCGCCAAGCGGAATAATCAGCAGGCTCGCAGGTGCAGCCTTGACCGCTTCGGACCGCGTCATCTCGACCAGACGCACAACCGCACCATGCTCAATCCCCATGGGGATTGTTGATGTCAAGAACTACGCTTTTGATCTGGGTCATGAAACGGATGGATTCCAGACCGCCCAGACGTCCAACCCCGCTACCCTTGCCAGACCAACCGCCGAACGGTGTGCGCCCGTCCCAATACGCAGCCGACTCATTCACGTTCACCACGCCACACTCAAGCCCTTCCGCGCAGCGAAAAGCTGCATTCATGTCCGACGTGTAGACCGACGCACATAGACCCAGGGTGCAGCTGTTGGCAACCGCGATGGCGTCGTCGATGTCACGAACGACAATAAGCGGAGCGATCGGCCCGAATGTCTCCTCGCGGTTAGCCAGCGAGTCTCGGCTCACGCGATCCACGATGGTGGGCTGATAGTACAGATCCGTCGGCCTGCCCGCTGCGCGGCTGCCTCCGAACACGACCACCGCCCCGTGATCGACCGCATCGCGAATGTGGCTGTCCATCTTGGTGGCCACACCCTGATTGTTGAGTGGCCCCATGGTCGTACCGTCGTGCAACGGATGGCCGAGCTTCACTCGCGACGCGCTGGCGACAAGACCGTCCATGACCTGGTCATGGACATGCTCCGTCAACAGGATGCGTTCGCTGCTCTGACAGATCTGGCCGGCGTTGGTGAAGCAGCCGATGGCGGTGCCTGAGATCGCCGCCTCCAGGTTCGCATCGTCAAGGATGATCGTCGGGCCATTGCCGCCCAGCTCCAACAGAAGCGGCTTGGCGCCGGCGTGCTTTGCGATCAGGGTGCCCGTGAGCGTGCTACCGGTGAACCCCACAGCCTGCGTGCCCGGGTTGACAACGATCTCCTCACCGGGTTCGGATCCCCCGTGCAGCAGATTCACCGCGCCCTCGGGCAGACCTGCCTTCAAAAGGCACTCGAGCAGCCGCGCCGCGATCATGGATGTCGTCGGCGCCGGCTTCCAGACAACGACATTGCCCGCAGCCAGGGAGGCCGAAAGGTACTCACTCGGGATGCCGATCGGATAGTTCCATGGAGTCAGGACACCGACCACTCCATGCGGCTGACGCAGAGTGAAGATTCTTTTGCCGGCCGCCGACGGCAGAACGCTGGTCTCCAGCTTTGAGATGTACTCGGCTGCATCGCGGAAGAGCTGTGCCGCAAAGTTGATCTCATCCCTGGCTTCGTGGAGTGGCTTGCCTTGCTCGATTGATAGCTCAGGTGCCAACAGCGGCCGACTCGAAACAATTTCGTCCGCAATTCGTTCGCACAGACCAGCCCGCTCGAAGACGGTGAGGCCCGCCATGTAGCGCCGGGCTTTGGATGCGGCTGTGATCGCGCTCCGCGCGTCCTCGCGTGACGCCTCTGCGACGAAACCCAGAACGTCGCCTGTCGCGGGGCTGACCTGTTGGAATGTCTTGCCGTCCAACGCATCCACCCACTTGCCGCCGATGAACAGCTGTACGTGCCGTGGCTTGAATTCCGTATTGGTCAATGTCCTCACCTCCCTTCGACCTTCAGTCACCCGCGGGTCGACGCTCCTGCCAGCTTTCGAGGAGCCGCTCCATCTCGTACAGCGTGGGATATCCCTGGTAGTCACCGGCCACTGCGACCGCGCATGCGCCGACGAGATTCGCCCTACGCAGACACTCATACGGGGAGAGACCGCGAAGGTAGGAGGCCAGGAATCCGGCATTGAATCCGTCACCGGCTCCCACGACGTCGACAACCGCAGGCGACCTGTAACCGGCATGTGTCAATCGCAGTCCATCGACGAGCGCCACCGCGCCGTCGGGGCCCATTTTGGCGACTGCGATCCGAGGTCCAAGCCTGACCGCAGCCTCCAAGGCTCCGTCGATGTCAGATTCTCCGAAATAGACGAGAAACTCCTCTTCGGTACCGAAGATCGTCGAGGTCTTCTCGATGATCGGTTGCAGCGCCTTCCTCGCAGACTCAATATCCCAGAGCTGCAGCCGGAGATTGAGGTCGAGCGAGATCATTGCCCCACGACTGACACCCAGGTCCAGCGCCCGGCGCATGGTGCTGACGCACGATTCACTCAGTGCGAATGTCATCCCATTGAGATGCACGAGCCTGGCGTCTCGGAAGGCCTCGGGATTCAGGTCATCGGGCTGCAGGTTGCTTGCCGCGGAGCCACGCCGGTAGTACTGGATGCGCTTGACTCCGGTCGCATCGTGGTGCTTCAGATACAGGCCGGTGTTCCTGGTTGGGTCCCGGATCACACAAGACACGTCGACCCCTTCACGGGCGATTCCGTTCAGCACCAGTTCACCCAGGGGTTCCTCGCCTAGACGACTGATCCACGCCGAGCGGTAGCCCAGGCGGGACATCGCGATAGCGAAGTTTGAGTCAGCGCCCCCGAAATCCAGGCATAACCGCTCCCCCAGTCGGATAGGTGCGGGCGTGTCCTCGCCGTAAAGCAGGATCATCGTTTCGCCGATCGTGACGATGTCGGCTCCCGTCACCGCTGTGATCAGCTCTTCCCCAGGGCGGCCACAAGGCCCCTGGTCAAGAAACGCTGAAAAACGATGGCGAAGATGAGGGGCGGCACCATGGCCAGCACCACACTAGTCGCGATCAAGGCCAGGCTCGCGTCCGGGTTGGTTGCGACCGAGGAAACAATCACTGGCATTGTTTGCGAGTTGATCGTCTGAGTGAGAAGCAACGCAAATAGGAACTCGTTGTACGACGACATGAAGGCGAAGGCTGCCGCCGCTGCCAGGCCTGGGGCGGCGAGCGGCAAGACGATCCTGAGCAGCAACTGAAGCCGCCCGCAGCCGTCGATCTGCGCCGCTTCCTCGATATCAATCGGTAGGGAGACGATGTAGTCGCGCAGAAACCAGATTGTGAAGGGCAAAGTAAAGGTGAGGTAGACGAGGATCAGCCCGAAGTAAGAATCGAGCAGGCCGAGAGCGCTGACGATGGCGTAGTACGGGATCGCCACAGCAATTGCTGGCAGGAGTCGGGTGCCCAGCAGGAAGTTGAAAACCAGGGATCTACCCCTAAACCTGATGCGCGAAAACGTGTACGCGGCGAGCACTCCGAGCGCCACGTTGAGGACGGCTACGGTGAGCGCGATGATGGCGCTGTTCTCCAACGCCGCGGGGACCTCACGGGCCTCCTGCGAGATCCGGCTGCGCAGCGTTCCCCTTACATCTAAGCCTTGGGGAACCGCCCCCGTGAAGATGTAGCCGAAATTTGCGACCGTGGGCTGCTGAGGGAGCAAGTGGCTCGGACGCGTCAACAGCTCGCTCTCACCCTGGAAGCTGGAGCTGAGCATCCAGAGGATGGGCCCCAGGATGAACAACAGCATCACCAGCGTGGCGGCCCACAAGGCCGCGCGTCGCACCAGGCCGTGCCTGGCGACATAGCCACTCATCGTTGTTCTTCCGTGCGCAGCACTCTGAGGTAGAGGAGGATCACGCCGACCAAAGCCAGCGCGATGAGAAATGCCAGAGCCGCTCCGGCGCCCAGGTCCAGGAATTTGAATACCTCGGCGTAGGCATACCAGCTGATCAGCGAGGTGGCATCAGCCGGACCACCTCCTGTCATCACGTAAACCAGGTCGAACGTCGTTGCGGCGACGATCGTTTCGTAGATCAAGACGATCACGATCGTGGGCCTGAGCAGCGGCAGAGTGATCCGTCGAAACGCAGCCATGCGCCCGGCGCCGTCGACTGCCGCCGAGTTGTACAGATCGGTCGGAATGGTTTGCAAGCCGGCCAGGAAGAAGATGGCCGCCAACGGTCCTTCGCGCCACACGTGGGCGACAGCCAGTCCCACTCTGGCGAGGTCCGGCGAACTCAGCCAGGGGATGTAGTCGTGGATGATTCCGAGTTGAAACAGAGCTGAGTTCAACACGCCGTAGTCGCCGTTTAGGATCCAGCGCCAGACGATGCCACTGATAACTGCGGGCATCGCCCAGGGCAGCAAGATTGCGACGCGCAGGATCCTGGCGCCGGCGAAACTCTCATTGAGCAGCAGCGACGCCAGCAACCCAAACACCATCACCCCAGGCACGGCCATGACCATGAATACGAGCGTTGATGTCAAGGACGAGATCAGGTAATAGCTGTGGAGCACGTTGTTGAAGTTTTGGAAACCGACAAAGGGATGGTTGAGGGGATCGGTCAAAACCTCTTTGTGCAAACTGAGGTAGACCGAGTAGCCAATCGGGTAAAGGCTGAACACGGCCATGATGAGCAGCACCGGCAGCAGAGTCAGGTAGGCATAACGCGACTCTCGGCCCGCCGCGCCCTGACGGCCTATGGAGGGCCGGCGCGACTCACCGGCCCTTTGCTGGACCACGTTCAGCCTCTAAGAGTCACTCAGCCTTGCTTCAAGCTGTTCCACTTGTCGGCCATCGCGCTCAAAGCGGAGGAGGTACTGACCTGCTTGAGGTAAGCCTTCTGCAGCTCACCCCGCGTGAAGACATCCCATGACGGGTAGTACTTCGTCAGACCCTCCTTTGACCGCGCCAGTTGCTGATTCTGCTTCAACATTTCGGGGCTGCCCCACGTGCTGAAGGCTTTGCGCACGTCAGCGTCGTCCCATAGCGACTTCCAGCCGAAGCCCAAACCGTTCTCGACTGCCCAGCGCTTCACCACAGGGCTCATCACGCCGTCGGGTTTGCCGCCGAAATACTGCAAGAAGTCGCTGCCGTACTTAATGACGGTCGAGTCCCTCTTGGTGAGCTGATCCGTGACGGCGTAAAAACGCACGTAGCCGACAGTGTTGTGCGTGTCGCCGGGCATCGGCGCCATCTTGAACTTGCCCGAGAAAGGACCGGAGCCGCTCTTGTTCAGCTCCGCCTGGTTGTAGGTCTCCAGGATCGTGAACGTGTGCGCACCCGATTCCATCCCCTTCACGACCGGAATCTCTTGCGACGTGAGAGAGGCGGGATCGAGGATCTTCGAGGTGCTGAGGGCGCTCGTGATCCAATCGATGGTCTTCGCCGCGGCTGAGCCCGGTCGGTTGAACACCGGGTTGAGGCTGTCGTCGAAAAGGTGGCCGTCGTTCAGCGAGAACACCATCGAGGTCCAGACTTCGATGGAGCCTGGATCATCCTGGGCGAACAGGAGTATGACCGGATAATTCGCGATGCCCTTCGACTTGATCTGCGCGGACTGCTGCGTGAGCTCGTCCCATGTGGCCGGGGGTTGTGAGATTCCCGCCCTCTTCAGGTGATCTTCGTTGTACAGAAATGCCCAAGTGTCCGCGTAATACGGAATCCCGTAATTCTTGCCCTGGTACGTCATGCCCTGGATGACGTACGGGAAATAGTCGTTCGTGTAGGCGTTGAGATCCGGGTACTTCTGCTCGAGAGGCGACAGCCAACCGGCCGCGGCCCACTCCGAGAGCCAGTGGTCGGAGCTGTAGCAAACGTCGGTTGGTGTCTTGCCGGCGAATCGCGCGACCATCGTGTCGTGATAGTTGGTCCACGCGAAGTCCTGGAAGTCGACGTGGAGCCCTGAGACCTGTCCTTCCAGCTTCTTGATGTTGTCCTTTATCGTCTCCACGCCATACGACCAGACAACGAAAGTCAGGCCGGTGCCGGATGTGCCCTGCGTCCCGGATGTACAGGCTTCCAAAAGAGCGACTGCTCCGGACATCGAAAGGCCGATAGCCGCTGCTCCCTGCAGAAAACCTCGGCGGCTGAGCCGGCCGGTGGTCAAGCCTTCTACGAGTGTCTCGATGGTCAACATCGTTCGAACCCCCCTAGATGAATTGGATTAGACGGTCCCCGTTTTGACGACTTCTCGGGCCATATCGGAGCCTAGGTTGCCGAGCAAGCCCGAAATGGCCCGGCCCACACGCACCACCTCGTTCACCAGGCCGTCGCTCAGCATCGGCTCGATCCTCTGTGCGGGCCCTGAAACACTCATCGCCGCGATCACTGCGCCGGAATGGTTTCGGATCGGTGCTGCGACGCAGCGCACCTCTGCCTCGAACTCGCCCATATCCAGGGCGTAGCCCTGCTCGTTCACGTGAGCCAGCAGCGCACGCAAAGCTTTGGGATCGACGACGGTGCGAGCCGTCGGCGCCTCGAGCGGTCCGTCGAGAATGGCCGCGGCCGCGTCTGGATTGAATGCGAGCAGAACGCGGCCGAGCGCGGTGCAGTGGGCTGGCGCCGTGCGTCCGACGCGTGAGCTCATCAGCCCGATCGCGTGTAGGCCTTCGAGCTTCTCGAGGTAGATGATGTGCCTTCCGTCAAGAGCGGCCAGGTGAACCGTCTCCCGGGTGCGGTTACGCAACTCATTCATCAGCGGCGCCGCCTTGACCCGAACGTCCAATTGACCGAGGGCGACGCCTGCGAGTCGAATCACGGTCAACCCGAGTCGATAAGCGTTGTCTTCGCGACCCGGCTCCAGGTAGCCCCGCGCAACCAGGTTAGCCATCAGTCGGTACGCCGTGCTCGGCGTCAGCCCGGTGGCCTCACAGACCTGCATCAGCGTCAACTTCGGACCGACGTCGATGAACGCATTGAGTACGGCGAGAACTCGTTCAACCGAGCGTGTGCGGTAGGTGCTGGTTTTCATCTGATGAAAATCACAATCATCATCTGAGAAGACCATAAATTTATGAACCATCTGCGATCCGTTGTCAATGGGCCGGTCGCGTGTCGCCCGCCTATCCGTGAGGCTCCCGTCCTGGCCCCGGGCCGAGTCCGATGTTCAAATCAAGCGAGGTACCGCCCAGGCTCCCAGGGCCCTCGCTTTGGACCTCCTTTTCCAGGGCGTCGAGGCGGCTACTCATGCCCTCGGCGCGCCGGGCGGGGGGGTCGTGTAGAAGCGCGCAGGCATATTTATGTGCAGGGGTAATGGACCCCTCGAGTTGCTCCATGATGCGGCCGGCTCGGGCCAACAAGCCCGATGGCTACCTTCTTGGTTCATACCGCATCGCCACAGCCCCCGAGCCGAACTCCAGGCGGCTCACGAGCCTCAAGTCGACACGCTTCGATAGCCCCGCGAACAATGTCGGCCCGTGGCCCACCAGCCTGGGCTGCACCACGAACTCGTACTCGTCGATCAATCCCAGCTCCGTCAACGCCAGTGGGAGCTTCACGCCTCCGACGAGCAGTCCCTTGCCCGACTCCCGCTTGAGCTGCCGAACGGCACTGCCCAGATCCCCGCGCACGAGCTCCGCGTTCCAATCGACCCGCTCCAGGGTGCTCGACACGACGTACTTCTTCGCCGCGTCGATCGTCCGGGCGAAAGGTTCCATCCAATGAGGTCTCGCTCCCGTCCGCGCCGGCGGCCGCCACGCTGCCTCCATCATTTCGTAAGTCACCCGGCCAAAGAGGAGGGCATCGGCCTGGTTGAGGTTCTCGACCGCGTGACGATGCAAGTCTTCGTCCGCGAAGCCTACCCGATGATCGCAGCATCCGTCCAATGTGACGTTGATGGAATACCGAAGGGGTCGCACTACGCTAGCCCTGATTTTCTGTTTTCGCGCGTTTCCGCGTGTGCGATCGGCTCTTTTCCGACTCCTAGAAGAACACCGGTTCTCTGTATGCCCCAAACACATCCTCGATCGCCCGGCGAATCTCATACAACGTGCAGTACTTCCGCGCGCACTCGAGAATGAACGGCATGGTGTTCGTTCCATCCTTGCAAGCCGTCCGCAACGCCGCCAACGCCTGATCGCAGCCCTTCTGATCGCGCGACTTCCGTAACGCCGCCAGCCGCCTTTTCTGATCGGCATCCACCTCGGCGCCGATCTTCAGAGTCGGAATCGTCAGCTCTTCTTCATCCGTGACGAACTCGTTGACCCCAACGATCACCCGGCGATGCTGCTCGATTTCCCACTGCTGGCGCGCTGCCGACTCGGCGATCTTCTTCTGGAACCACCCCTCCTCGAGACCTTTCACCACCCCGCCGATAGAGTCGATCTGCTCGAAGAGCGCCTCGGCCTCGCGCTCCAGTTGATCGGTCAGGGC
>DATLPO010000144.1:0-5500 GCA_035535675.1 Candidatus Limnocylindria bacterium | reverse complement strand
GTGCTTGCCGACATGCTCACTCCCGTTCGTGCCTACACCCTCCTGTGTCCTCCTGGCTCCCCAGGCTTTTTGCTCGAGAGCGTGGAGGGGGGCGAGCGCCAGGCGCGCTACTCCTTCATCGGCTTTCAGCCCCGCACTCTCGACCTTGGTGACGGCGACCCCCTTCCGGCTTTACGCGCCGTCGCAGCCGAAGCAACGGCCCCCGTGCGCGGCGTGCCACGGTTCCACGGGGGTGCTGTCGGCTATCTCGGGTACGAGACTGCGCGTCACTTCGAACGGCTGCCTTTGGCCCAAGGGCCGCCGCCCCCGATGCCGGAAAGCGCCTTCCTCCGCGCTGAAGACCTTGCAATCTTCGACCACGTAACCCGCCGGCTGAAGCTGCTGACGATCTTCCGGCCCGACCGCGAGGACTACGAGGCCGCGATCGCACGGATCGACGCTATGGACGAGCGCCTCGCATCGGACCAGCTCTCCGTTTGGCCTCGGGGCGTTGACGGATCCTCCTGGAAGTCGAACATGAGCCCGGGCCAGTTCCACGCGATGGTCGATGCCGCCAAGGAGCACATCCTCGCGGGCGACGCCTTTCAGATCGTCGTCTCGCAGCGATTTCACAAGCCGTTGGCGGCCAGCCCGTTTGACGTGTATCGCTGCCTGCGGGCCATCAACCCGTCGCCATACATGTTCTTCCTCGCCCTCGGCGGGGACAGGCACGTGGTGGGCACCTCGCCTGAGAAGCTGGTGCAGGTCGAGGGCAAGCACGTGGAGACCAGGCCGCTTGCAGGAACGAGGAGGCGTGGCGCCGACCAGGCGGAGGACGCAAGCCTTGAGAGGGAGCTGCTGAGCGACCTGAAGGAGCGTGCTGAGCACGTGATGCTGGTCGACCTCGGGCGAAACGATGTCGGCCGCGTCGCCCGCCCGGGCACCGTCAAGGTCGATCGCCTTATGGAGGTCGAGCGCTACTCGCACGTGATGCACATCTCATCCACCGTCAGCGGCGAGCTGCGCGAGGGCTGCACCTCGCTGGACGCATTACGAGCTGCGTTCCCGGCCGGCACCGTGTCCGGAGCGCCGAAGATCCGCGCCATGGAGGTCATCGCCGATCTCGAGCCCGAGCAGCGCGGGGTGTATGCGGGGTCGCTCGGCTACGTGAGCTTCGGCGGCAACCTCGACATGGCGATCACGCTGCGCACGATCGTCGTGGCGGACGGCATCGCCTATGTGCAGGCCGGCGCGGGCGTCGTCGCCGATTCGAGGCCGGAGAGGGAGTTCGATGAGACGCTCGAGAAGGCTGGCGCGATGTTCAAAGCGATCGAGATGGCGGAGGAGATGTAGAGATGAACGGTCAAAGCCCGAAGCTCGCCGTCATCGACAACTACGACTCCTTCACCTACAACCTAGTCCAGTACCTGGGCGAGCTTGGCGTCGAACCTGTCGTCTATCGCAACGATTCGGTGACGGTGGGTGAGCTGGCGAGCTATGACGGGATCGTGATCTCGCCAGGGCCTGGCACGCCGGAGGAAGCGGGCATCTCGACGCAGGTGATCAAAGACCTCAGCGGAAAGGTCACCATCCTTGGCGTTTGTCTTGGCCATCAGTGCCTTGGCGAGGCGTTTGGAGGCAGGGTGGTGCGCAACGAGCCCTCGCACGGGAAGACCTCCTGGATCCGCCATGACAACTCCGGCGTGCTGGCAGGGGTGAACGATCCGTTCGAGGCCACCCGATACCATTCGCTGATCGTCGAGCGGTCATCGATTCCAGACGAGCTGGTGGTGACCGCATGGACGGCGGACGAGACGGTGATGGGCCTGCGGCACTCCAGGCATCCGACCTACGGCGTCCAGTTCCACCCCGAGTCGGTTCTCACCAAGGAAGGGAAGAAGATCCTGAGCAACTTCATCCGGCGAGCCGCCAGGCCACTCTCATGATCGAAGCGATCGCCAAGGTTGTGCGTGGCGAGTCTCTCAGCCAGGAGGAGGCGTCAGGCGCCTTTGAGGAGATCATGCGTGGCGACGCCACGCCCGTACAGATCGCCGGGTTCATCGTCGCGCTCCGCATCAAGGGCGAGACCGTCGACGAGCTCACCGGCTTCGCCCGGACCGCCCGCGCGATGGCGACTCCGATCGCGGTGGACGGTGCCCTCCTCGATACCTGTGGCACGGGCGGGGACGGGCTTGCCACCTTCAACATCTCGACGCTATCGGCGATCGTCGCCGCGGCCTGCGGCGCGCGTGTCGCCAAGCACGGCAACCGTGCTGCTTCATCGATGTGCGGTTCGGCCGACGTGCTCGAGCAGCTCGGCGTGAAGATCGACCTTGGCGCCGACGGGGTGGCCCGCTGCATCGAGGGCGCAGGAATCGGTTTCATGTTCGCCCCGATCTTTCATCCGTCCTTTCGCTTCGCGGGAGTGCCGCGTCGCGAGCTCGGTTTGCGCACCGTGTTCAACGTTCTCGGCCCCCTTTGCAATCCGGCAGGCGCCAGGTACCAAGCCCTCGGCGTGGCGGACGGCGCCATCGCCGGCAAGATGGCCGACGTCCTTATGAAGCTCGGGGTTGAGAGGGCGATCGTGTTCCACGCCGGCGACGGTATGGACGAGCTGTCGGTGAGCGGGCCATCCCACGTGATCGAGATCGACGGGCAGCGCAATGAGTACGAGCTGAACCCGTCGGAGCTCGGCCTGCCGCACGCGCCGGTCGAAGCGATGCGGGGCGGAGGCCCTGAGGAGAACGCGCGAATCGTGCGCGAGGTGCTGGGCGGCGCCCCCGGTCCCCGCCGCGACGCCGTGCTGCTCAATTCGGCTGCCGCCTTGCGCGCGGCGGGCCTGGCCAAGGACTGGAAGGAAGGGCTGAAGATCGGCGCCGAGGCGATCGACTCGGGGCGCGCCGGCGATGTGCTCCAGCGCTGGGCGACAATCTCGCAGGAGTGAGCGCTCCAGAAGACCTGCTGGCCCGACTGGTCACCGAAGCCAGGCAGGACATGCAAAGGCGGCGGGCATTGACCACGCAAGACGACCTCGAGCGGGCAATCCTGTCGCACGTCCCCAAGGATTTCGTCGGCGCCCTGCGCGCTCCCGGACTCGCCGTCATCGCCGAGATGAAGCAGCGCACTCCCAGCATGGGGGTGCTGGTCGAGGACTACCGCCCCGCCCAGCTGGCTCGCGCGTACACGCTCGGCGGCGCGTCTGCCATCTCGGTGCTCACTCACATGGCTAGCTTTGGCGGCCGGCCGGAGCACGTTGAGGCTGTGCGGTTTGCGACCGACCTCCCTATCCTGCGCAAGGACTTCGTCACCGACCCTTACGAGGTTGGTGAGGCCCGGGCCGCGGGCGCCGACGCTGTGCTGCTCATCGTCGCCGCACTCGACAAAGAGCAACTGGCGGAGCTGCTGCGGGTGACACGGAGTCGTGGCATTGCTGCGCTGGTCGAGGTGCATGACGAGGGTGAGGTCGCAACGGCGGTGGAGGCCGGCGCCCAGGTGATCGGTGTCAACAATCGCGACCTCCGCACCTTCAACGTCGACCTTGGGCTGACTGAGCGCTTACGGAAGGCGATCCCATCCGATCTGGTGCTCGTGGCGGAAAGCGGTATTCGCACAGTCGATGACGCTCGACGGATGCGCGAGGCGGGCGCCGACGCCATCCTGGTCGGCGAGTCGCTGATGCGCGCTGAGGATCCCGCGGCCTGCATCAGGGAGTTCGCAGCCGCATGACGATCCAGGTCAAGATCTGTGGCATCTGCGACCCGGCAGGGGCGCAGTCAGCGATTGAGGCCGGGGCCGACCTCATCGGCTTTCATTTCTGCCGCTCTGACCGGCGCGTCACTCCAGAGGAGGCCAAGGCCATCGTCGATGGGCTTTCCCTGCGCCCGACCATCGTCGGTGTGTTCATCGACCAGGAGCCGGACGAGGTGCGGCAGATCGCCGACTTCGTTGGGCTCGACCTGCTGCAGCTCCACGGCTCCGAGCCGCCGGGCTTTGATGCTGGGCGGCCAGTGATGAAGGTGCTGAAGGTCAGAGAGGGCAACGTGCCCGAACCTGATGCGTGGCCTGACCCGATCATGCTCGATTCCTGGTCGGCCGACCAGCGTGGCGGAACCGGCCTCACGTGGGACTGGGACGTGGCAAGGGAGCTTCTCGCCACCCGAAAGGTCTTCATCGCCGGCGGTCTTGAACCGGGTAACGTGGGCAAGGTCGTGACCAACTTCAAGCCGTACGGAGTCGACGTGTCGAGCGGGGTGGAATCCGAGATCCGCGTCAAGGATCCCGACAAGGTGCGCGCGTTCGTTCATGCGGTGCGAATCGCGGAAGCGCTGGGATGAGGATGACCCACCCGGAGCGAGGGAGATTCGGGGCTTACGGCGGGCAGTACGTGCCGGAGACGTTGATGCGTGCGCTCGAGGAGCTCGAGGACGTCTGGCACGAGGCCAAAGCCGACACCCAGTTCCAGCTGGAGCTGGCCGGCCACCGTCGAGCTTTCGTCGGACGCCCCACTCCGCTGTACGCGGCCACACGGCTCGGCGCTCATTTCGGCGGCGCCCATATCCATTTCAAGCGTGAGGACCTCTGCCACACGGGCGCCCACAAGCTCAACAACGCGGTCGGCCAGGCACTGCTGGCGCTGCGAATGGGCAAGAAACGCATCATCGCGGAGACGGGCGCCGGCCAGCACGGCGTAGCCGTGGCGACCGTTTGCGCAAGGTTCGGTTTCGACTGCACCGTCTACATGGGCACCGAGGACATGCGGCGTCAATCGATGAACGTCCGGCGCATGAAGCTTCTCGGCGCGGATGTCGTGGAGGTCACCGCCGGAACCAAGACGCTCAAGGACGCCACGACTGAAGCGATTCGCGACTGGGTCACCAACGTCGAGACGACCCATTACATCATCGGGTCGGTGGTGGGGCCGCACCCGTACCCGGAGATGGTCCGGGACCTGCAGCGGGTCATCGGTGACGAGGCGCGAGAGCAGTACCTCTCGGTCGACGGCAAGCTGCCCGATGTGGTGATCGCTTGCGTCGGCGGCGGGTCCAACGCGATCGGGATGTTCACCGCATTCCTGGATGACAAGGACGTAGCGCTGGTTGGAGTCGAGGCGGCTGGCGAAGGAGTCCGTTCCGGGCATCATGCCGCGTCGCTGGTCGCCGGCAGGCCAGGAGTGCTGCACGGCAGTTACTCGTACATCCTCCAGGACGCTGACGGACAGATCCTGCCGACTCACTCGGTGTCGGCCGGCCTCGACTATCCGGGCGTCGGTCCCGAGCACGCATTCCTGCGCGATTCCGAGCGTGTCGACTATGTGGCCGTGACCGATAAAGATGCGATTGCCGCATTCAAGCTCTGCACCCGGCTGGAAGGGATCATGCCTGCGCTCGAGCCTGCTCATGCGTTGCACCACGCCGGGGTGATGGCGAAAGAGTTTGGGCCGGGCGGGAGGATCCTTGTCTGCCTGTCCGGGCGTGGCGACAAGGACATGGATTCCGTCGATGGTGTCTGACGCCGGGCGCGC
>DATLPO010000143.1:0-8549 GCA_035535675.1 Candidatus Limnocylindria bacterium | reverse complement strand
CCGGCGTGGACGAGGACCGGGGTGTTCTCCAGCGTCTGCAGCAGGTTGGGCTTGATCGCGTCGCGCAGGATCACGGTCATCGCTCCTGCCGCGAAGAGCTCCTCGGCGGTGATCGGCTTGCCACCCGTCGTGTTTCCAATCACGATCCGCCCTAACCTCTCGCGCATATCTCGCAGCGATGTGGTGAGCGCCAGGACTGTCATGACCTCGGAAGCAGCGGTGATGTCGAATCCAGTCGCTCGGATGACACCGTCCTCGCGCGTGCCAAGCCCGACGATTACGTTGCGAAGGACGCGATCGCTGACATCCATCACCCGCCGCCACGTGACGCTGTCGCGGTCGACCAGGGCCTCGTGATGGTGGATCTGGTTGTCGATCATCGCCGCCAGGAGGTTGTGCGCCGCGGTGATGGCATGCATGTCGCCGGTCAGATGAAGGTTCAAGCGCTCCATCGGGACGACCTGGCTGTAGCCGCCACCGGCCGCGCCGCCCTTGATGCCAAACGTAGGGCCCATCGACGGCTGGCGTATGGCCACCGTCGCCTGCTTGCCGATGAGTGAAAGAGCCTGGCCGAGACCGACTGTGGTGGTGGTCTTGCCCTCGCCGAGCGGAGTCGGTGTGATCGCCGACACGACCACGTACTTGGCCTTCGGACGGTCCGCAAGCTCCTCCATCGCCTCGAGCCGGATCTTCGCGACGTCGTACCCATACGGTTCCAGCAGATGGGCCCCCAAACCCATCTTGGCCGCGATCTCGGGCATCGGTAAGAGGCGGGCACGGCGCGCGATCTCGAGGTCGGTGGGAAACGTGACGGCCATGCCTAGCCTCCTTTCAAGCCGCGAGCAGGCGAGCCAGGGTTTCCTGGCGCCATCGTTCGGTAGGTTCGATCTCGTTGAACGTGAAAACGTGGAGCCCTGCAACTTTGCGCTCGGGCACTGCGAGGTCGGGCAGCAGGCCGGCCGTGAACCGCCCGGGGTCGTAGCCGCCGGGCTGGACCATTCGCAGAAACCAGTTGCTGTGGCCGCGCAAGAAGCGCGCAGAGTCGACGACGCCGATGCGGGTTGAGATGCGCAGGAGCTTCGCGGGGTCTGCGACGCCGGCGAGGCCGATGTAGACGGGCAGCTGGACGCCGCGGCGACGCACACGAGCCACCCACTTCTTCACCACGCGGGGATCGAAGCAGAGGTTGCTGACGATATAGGTCGCGATCCGCCTCTTGTCCCACATCGCCTGGATGGTCAGGTCGTCCTCGATGAAGCTGTGCCGCTCGGGGTACCCGGTGACGCCGATGTCGCGCAATCCATGAGGCTCGCTCATTAGGGCCGTCAGCAAAGAGACGGAATCGGGAAAATCGCCCGCCGGCTCTTTCGCGTCCCCCGCGACGACGAAGATCTCGTTTCGACCGATTGCGGCAACTCGGTCCAACACCTCGTGCAGGTGCTTCTCATCCTTGATAAGGCGGGCTGAGATGTGTGGCACAACCTGATAACCGTGACCGGCCAACCGTTCGGCCAAGCCGATGGTCGCGTCGATACCCCTCCGCGGCGAGGCGGTGACGGTGATCGTGACCTCGCGAGGGACAGCTGCCAGCACACGTTCTTCCACGTCGTCTGTCGGCAGGACCTCGTACCTCGGCGCGCGAAGGAAATCGACAATGGCACGCCTGCCGGCCTGGTCGATCCGGCCCAGCCGCCGCCCACTCGCCGGCGCGAAAGTCACCACTCCCACCTCATGAACCGCCTCCTCGCCGTCGCACTATAAGATACCGTCGCGCTCTGCGCAACGGCTCAATCCGAACGTCCTCTGCCAAGCGAAAAGGGGGCGCGTGCCAGCAGGATCACGTTGCGGTCTTGGGGCGTACCCGCCTTGCCCGAGTCGAAGCCTGCGGCCGGCGCGTTGCCGGCCAGCTCGCGGTGGAGGGTCGCCAGCTCCGAGCCAACGTGGTCGACCATGGTGCAGGCGATGGCCAGCATGCCGTCGCCGGGGTCGGCCAGCTCCACGAGGCGGCCCTGGCACGGCCAATCCACTATCGATCCGGTGGTCACCTCCCAGAAACCACCGCCCTTGCCGCTGGGATCGGCGCGGGGGCGCACCCGGTTCGCATGGATGTGACCGTTCAGCCACAACACCACGTTGTCGAATCTCAACAGCGTCTCGAGCAAGTCACTCCGGTCTGCGTGCCTCGAGCCCCTCGTTTCAGGATGCGCCCTGGGATTGGTGAGGCTGTCGAAGCCGTGATGCGAAAGGATCACCACCAGCCGGTCCTGGTGTGGCGTGGTGACGCTCGTTCCGTCACGAGAACGGAACTTCGAATGGACCTCCTCCAGGCGGCGCTCGAGCCAATGCAGCTGCGTGGCGGTGATGCACCCTTCGGCACCTCCGGCTGGGCAAGCGGTATCGAGCGTGATGAACCGCACCGACGGGCTGTCGTGCACGTAGTAGGCGGTTCCGTCGTCGAGGTTCTGCTCCGTGAAGCCATGGCCGCGCGGCATGGCTTCGGACTCGAGGTGTGCGTCGACGAAATCCTGTATGTCGAAGGGACGTCGTGCGGGATCAGCCGTGATGTCGACGTGAGGTCCGGTCATGAAGACCTCCGGCTGCCTGATGAACGTCTCCAGCGCAGCGTCGATGTCGATGCCGTCAGGTAGGCGAAGCGGTTTGTGGGTGCGCACCATCGCGGCTGCGAGCCCGGGGGTGACTATGCCAACTCCCTGACAGAGCTCCTCATGATTGCCGTGGCAGCCAAGCCATGGAAGGGCGATGCCTGCCGCTTCGAACGGTTGGAGAGCGCGCTCCAGGAGCCCGGGAATTTGCGGGTGCCCGAGGGCCGCGGTATAGAAGTCCTGCCCTTCGGCAGCCCCATCTGGCTTCCAGAAAAAGTCATCGGGCCAGCTCGGTGCCTGGACCCCCTCGTACTCGGGAGCGCCGGACTTAGGCTGCACGACGCCGCCATCGAGCAAGGCCATTGCCACGCTGAGCTCGTTCTGTTGCGTGTTGTCGACGGCGTCGCCTGTCATGACAACCAGCTCCAGCGGAATCGCCGTCCACGGCGCACTACCCACCTCGTTGACAGTGCGGATCATGGCGTCGATCGCATGCGCGTTCAAGGCTTCCTGCGCACGCTGCATGGGAAGAAACTCGCGAACTCGTGGGTCCGCATATTCCCGATTGATGTATTCGAACCTGGCTGGGGCCTCGACATCAGTGGCGTGCAGGTCGGTGATATGCGCGATCGCGGCGATTGGCCGCGCGGGATCAACCGTGCCGTGCGTTGAATCTCCGATCAGGTCCCACCTGATGAGGTGCGGCTCGCCCTCGAGCTCCGCCACCTCACGATATGCGGCGAGCGAGCCCTGGGTGAGCACCGAGCCTGCGCCAAGCCGGCGCTGCGTGGTGAGCCCGCCCCGGCCAGGGGAGCTCACGCCTCGACCGGCGCTTTCTCTTCCCTCGCGATGAGGACGGGATCCGTTCGCAATTCAAGGCGCACCCGGGTTCCCGCCGGATGCGCAGCCGCTGCCGACGTCGGCAGCTGTACGAGCACGGTGATGTCGCCGAGGTCAACGGTGACACGGCTTGTCGCGCCGAGGAAGGCGACTGCGATGACGTTGCCGACCAATGGTCCGTCGCCCATGTCGCCATCGCTCGCGAGCGTCACCGCCTCCGGCCGGACCAGTGCTATCGCGGGCCCATCTGGCGCGTCAGGATGCACCAGCGGCAGCTCGGTGCCCCTCACCACGACAGCTCCGCGCTTGACGTTTCCGGGCAGCCGGTTGGTGAGCCCGACAAACTCGGCCACGAACGGGGTGGCTGGGCGCGTGTAAACCTGAGTCGGCTGGCCGAGCTGCTCGATGTGACCTGCATTCATCACGCCGACGCGGTCTGCGATGGCCAGCGCCTCTTCCTGGTCGTGTGTCACGAACAGGGTCGTGATTCCTACTTCGAGCTGGACTCGGCGAATCTCGTCGCGTAAGCGTGAGCGCACTTTCGCGTCGAGGGCGGACAGCGGTTCGTCAAGGAGCAGCACCTTCGGCCGGATGGCGAGCGCACGCGCCAGCGCCACCCGCTGTTGCTGGCCTCCCGACATCTGGACTGCATATCGATTGGCATAGGGCGCCAGTCCCACCAGCTCGAGCACCTCCAGGGCCCTTCGCTTACGCTCGGCAGCGCCGACCTTCCGCATCTGGAGTCCGAAGGCCACGTTCTCCCAGGCGACCATATGCGGGAACAGCGAGTAGGACTGGAACACCATGCCGACGTCACGCCTGTTCGCAGGCAAGCCCGTGACGTCCTGCCCACCGATGACCACGCGACCGCCGTCCGCTTCTTCGAGGCCCGCGAGCAGGCGCAGAGCCGTCGTCTTGCCGCAACCGGATGGTCCGAGGAGGGCGACGAGCTCGCCAGGCGCGAGAGTCAGGGAAAAGTCGTTGAGAGCGGTCACTGTGCCGTAGCGGCGTTGAAGGCTCTCCAGGCGAACTTCAACGCCCGCGCGGGCTGCGGTCTCGACGGTAGCCGTCATCTCGTGCCTCCTGAGAAGTCGCGGGCGTACGTCTGGACGAGCTGCTCCGTGGCTTTCGTACTTTGACGCCGAGGGCCGCCGACGAAGGATAGTGCCACGAGGAGGACGAACGCGAACAGCAGGGAGGCCACGGCGACAGCAATCGAGACGCCCGCGTTGGTGCGTGCGAGCGAGACGATCTCCACCTGGAGGTTGGGGTACAGGAGGTTGTTGGCGATGGTGTACTCGCCCAGGACCAGGGCCACCGAAAGCAGGGAGGCATTCAGCAGAGCCGACGAGATGTTGGGAACTATCACTCGCCACATCACTGAGAACCAGCTCGCACCCAGGCTGCGCGCTGCTTCCGACAGCGTCTTCACGTCGATTGCGGCAAGGCCCGCATCGAGCGCGCGATACGCGTAAGGGAGGACCAGGATGATATATGCGAACGCCAGGGTGAGGATCGAGTCGTTGATGTTGATGCCAATCCATTGATACATCGGCCAGAAGCCGACCACCAGCACGATCGCAGGGATGGTCAGGGGCAGCAGCGAGATGCTCTCGATGACTCTACGCAGCCTCGGCAGCCGGAGCCGGACCCACACCATGGTCGGAACGAGCACGACGAGGGTGGCGATCGACGTGATGGCAGCGAGCTCGAGGGAGGCGATGATTCCAGAGCTGCTCAGGGTGAGCGGTCCGACAAGCTCGGGGAAATCGGCGATCGCCTTCCAGTTGGCGAACGTTCGGGGAGCGTTTTCTCCAACGCCCCGGGTCGAGAACTCGAACATCGCCCAAATCGGGACCAGGAAGAAGAGGCCTGCCGCGATGAACGTCACCCATCGAAAGATCTGAAGCTTCATTCGCCTCGACCCCGTCATTGCAACCACCTGGCGGTGCGCCGCTGGAGCAATGCGTAGGCCACGGTAACGATGGCTACGATCACGATCAGGACCACCGCCTGGGCTTTGGCGAAGCCGGGTTCGTGTAGGCCGACCTCACTCGTGATTGCATTGCTGATCTGGAGCGGGAGGATTATTCCGCCTTGATTGATCAACGCCGCTGCCGTCGCATAAGCGGAGAGGGAGTTGGCAAACAGCAGGAGGGTCGAGCCGAGAAACGCAGGCGCGAGAAGTGGGCCCGCGATGTGTCGCCAGTAGTGCCAGGTATTTCCTCCGAGGCTTTCAGTTGCCTCGCGCCATTGCGGACGAATCCCATCGACCGCCGGGAGAAAGATCAGGACCATTAGCGGGATCTGGAAGTACAGATAGACCAGCTCCAGCCCCGGCAGTTCGTAGAGCCAGGTCGTGCCAGAGTAGATATCGAGATTGTGCTGGGCGAGCCACACGTAAACGAACCCTGCAGGGCCGATGGTGGCGATGAACGCGAAGGCAAGCGTGACCCCACCGAACTGGGCAAGCACACCGCAGGCGGATGACACCACTCGGCGAAACGTGCCGCGAGGGTTACCGGTGGCAATGGCGTATGTCAGGAGCGCTCCCAGAACGGCGCCGGCTACTGCAGTCACCGCCGACAGGACGACGCTGTTGACGATGGACGTGACGATGTACGGCCTGGAAAGGTTCGTGAAGTTTTCAAGCGTTGGCCCGTTCTCGCCGAAGAAAGCGCCGACCGCGATGATGGCAGTCGGTAGAAACAGGAATATCGCGACGTAAACGAGGAACGGGACCGCGCCGATCCAGTCAAGCGAGAGGCGCCGGCCGCCCACTGTTGGGCGGCCGACGCCGGTTAGAGCCGGATTGCCGGCAGCTGTCAAGAAATGGCGGCCGCCCAGTGGGCTGCCAGGTACGTCTTCGCCGCGGTTGCCTGCTCAGGGCTCAGGCGGATGGGCGTGCCGTTTGCCTGCGGAAGCTTCGCCGCAGCAGCAGCGTCCAACTTGCCTGATGCTTGCATTGCCGCCATGCGGACAGGTCGTGCGAGACCCTTGAGCCAAAGGTTCTGGCCCTCGTCGGAGTACAGGTACTCCTCCCACAGCCGCGCCGCTGCTGGGTGAGGCGCATTCTTGCTTATCGCCTGGGCGTAAAAGTCGAGGAGAATCGCGTTCGACGGGACGAACACCTTCCAGGTCGGCACGTCAGTGCCGTGGCCCGCCGACAGGTAGTCCCAGTCGAAGACGACCGGCGTGGTGCCGTTCTTGACTGTGGCTGTCGTCGCCTGGACCGGCACGAAGTTGCCCTTCAGCTTCAGCTGGTGGAAAAAGTCGACGCCTTTGCCGATGTCGTCAACAGTGCCGCCGTTGGCGAGGGACGCCATCATCACCCCGTTCAGCGCGGCGTTCGCCTTGGTCGGGTCGCCGTTCAGGGCGACCTTACCCTTGAATCCGGAGCCCAGCAGGTCCGCCACCGAGGTGACGGCGGGTACCTTGGCGGAGTCGTAACCGATCGACATGTAGCCGCCGTAGTCCTGGAACCAGAGCCCTGTCGACTCCTTCTGGGCGGCGAGGATGTCGTTCCATGTCGCGACCTGGTACGGGGTGAAAAGGTTGACGTTCGCAAGGGCGACCGACATACCGACATCGAGGACGTCCGGGGCCCGGCTGCTCTTGCCGAGCTGCTGGACGGCGTTGACCTCGTCCTGGCTGCTGCCGGTTGGGTTGTCCGACGTGATGGCAATGCCGTACTTGGCGGTGAACCCGTCGATGATTGCGCCGTAGTTGGCCCAATCGCGCGGCACCGCGATAATGTTGAGCTTGCCTTCCTTCTTGGCGGCAGCGACCAACGCGTCCATTCCGCCGTTGCCTGCGGCCGAAGTGGCAGTCCCCCAGTTGGTCTCGGAGGTGGTGCCTCCACATGCCGACGCCAGGAGGGTGATGATTCCGACGACAAGTCCGAGCCGATGGATCCGATGCCAGTTCATTCGCAAGCTCCCCACTTCCGTTTGCCGGTGACTCTGGCGCTGTGGCGCCACGTTTTCAGCCGACATGATGCGCCCTCCAAGACGCTGTTGCAAGGAGCGCGCGGAGTGGCGGTGGGTGGGCGAGGGTTAAGAGATGGTCAGGTTGCCTGCCGGCTTAGCTTCTGGGCGCAGGGGTGCGGTAGCCAAGCCGGCGCGACAGGTCTGCCGCCGCCTCGCGGGTGAGGTCGACAAGCTCGGGGCGGCCGTCTTCCAGGCGGTGGGCCGGGCCTGAGACATCTATAGCGGCCACAACTTCGCCATCAGCCGAGTGGACCGGCGCGGCAATGGCATCGAGTCCGACCTCCAGCTCCTGGTAGGTCCGCGCGAAGCCGGCGTCGAGGGCCGCCGCCAGCTGCTCCTCCAGCTCCGCACGATCGACAATCGTGTGAGGCGTCCTGCGCTCGAGCGGGCGCTCCAGCAAGCGCTGCCGGAGCGCGCCGGGCGCGAAGGCCAAGATCACTTTGCCGCTGGCGGTGCAATGAATAGGCGTCCGGCGACCGAGCCAATTGATACTGACCACGGACGTCGATCCCGTCGCTTGCTCGATAGGGACTATCTCATCGGCGTCGAGCACATCGAGGGTCACGGTTTCTCCCAGGGCCCCCGCGAGTCGCTCGCAAACTGGGCGAGCCATATAGCGAAGGTCGAACTCTCCGGTGACCACGCTGGCCAGCTGCGGCAGCCGGCGCCCGAGTCGGTATTTCGCGGTGCGGGGGTCACGCTCGACGAGTCCGTGCCTTTCGAGCGTGCCGAGCAGCCGGAGCGCCGTCGAGCGATGCACGCCGAGGTCGCGCGCCACCTCGGCCCCCGCCCGCCAGCCGTCGCGGGCAAGGAGGTCGAGGATGGCGACAGCGCGGTCGACCGAGCGGATGATCCCCGGGTCCCGGCCGGGGCCCTCGTTGCTCACTGCGCAACAATACAGCTTGCGAGGGGTCCGGCACAGGGGTAGACTGTTGGCCTCTGAGCATCTGTTGAGCTATGCGCAACAAACCCCTTTTATCTCCTCCCGCCAGGCTTGATATAGCCTCAGTACCTCCCCCCGCTCGTCCGGGGGAGGCACCGCCCGGCCGCGTAGCGGACGCGCTGGGTGGGGTGGGTCCAGACATCACAACGACAGGAGAAAAGGTATGAGCCGGGA
>DATLPO010000142.1:0-15550 GCA_035535675.1 Candidatus Limnocylindria bacterium | reverse complement strand
ACGCGAGGGCGCTGCTGCCGGCGGCGAGACCACCGACCGTGCCGGCCGCCTTCATGAAACGGCGCCGCGAAAGGCGAACGAGCTCCTGGTTGGCGGCCAGGGCCCTCAGCAACTCCGGAAGCGCAGGTTCCTCGCTCAATTGTTTCCCCCTCCTAATCGCGTTGGTGCGATGAGCCGATCAGAATGGAAACGGGGCCACCGCAGCAAGCCCCAACGTTCGGGCATCGTACGCGCGACTGTTGGCGCGGTCAATATCGGCGTGGGCCCGAGTCACCTCACGTCGAGAGGCCGCTAGGATTCAAATCCTGTTGCCGGTGCGTGCAGATTCATAGCGAGGTGAGCATGAGTACATTCACATCGTTCTCCACCGTTCGGCCCTACAAGATCTGGGCAGGAGCGGTGGCTCGCGCCGTCCACGGCGAGGGCGTGACGATGGCGTTGATCGACCTCGATCCGAATCTCGACATCCCTGAGCACCATCACGTCAACGAGCAACTTGGCTTCGTGGTGCTGGGCAAGGTGACGATGGTCATCGACGGTGCTGAGCAGGAGCTTGCCGCAGGTGAGGCTTACTCGATCAAGAGCAATGTGCCGCACTCGGCACGGACCGGGCACGAGGGCGCAACCGTCGTCGACGTCTTCGCCCCTGTGCGATCTGACTGGGAAAAGGCAGAGCGTCTCGAGCCATCGCGCGGGCACTGGCCGCGTTGACGCACTCTCCGGACGTATCCGGGGAGCGCTTGTGCGACAGATCACTCCGCGCCGATCAGCGTCCCGCGCGGTCGCTCATGCGCACCCAGAGCGCCGCCGCGCCGGCACGATCGCGGACGCCGTTGGCTGTGAAGAAGCGTCCGAGCTGAGTCCTGATCGTTCCGTAGGAAAGACCCAGGCGGGCCGCGATCTCTTTGTCAGCCAATCCGTCCGCCACCAGCTCCAGGATGTCCGCCTGTCGTGGCGTAACGTGGGCCTGATCGAGTCTGGAGCTCCCGCCCGAAGCCGTCACCGTTTGTTCCCAATGCATTTATTTCAGTTGATGCCGACGAATCCAGCATAAGCTGGCAGTAGCGCGCCGTCAACTGGTGTAAATACGCACTGCCTGGTTCATCCATTTGAGCTAGCTCAACCACGCGACCTGCGGTAGACTCGCGTGAGTGCCCGACCTGGCGGCCAAGCTCGATCGTCTCTTCCGGACCGTCCACCGGCCGGGCGGTGCCGAGTCCAGCTACGAAGAGGTGGCCAGGACCATCCGGGAGAAAGGAGGTCCGACGATCTCGGCCACCTACATCTGGCAGCTTCGAACCGGGAAGCGGGACAACCCGACCAAGAGCCACCTGGAGGCGCTGGCGGACTTCTTCGGGGTCAGCCCCGCCTACTTCTTCGACGAGAGCGTCAGCAAGAGGGTCGATGCCCAGCTTCAGCTTTTGGGAGCCATGCGGGATTCCGGGGTCGATCAGATCGCATTGCGGTCATTCGGGCTCTCGGCCGACACGCTCCAGGCCATCGCCCAGATCATTGAGAATGCCCGCAAGGCGGAGGGTCTTCCGACGGTTCGCGATAGAGGCCGAAAGAAGCGTGCGAGCCGAACCAAACGGAGGCCGGCAAGTGGCTGACGGGGCAAATCCAGGAACCTCCCAGAGGCTGAAGGAGCTGCGGCTGCGCTGCGAGGAGCGCATGAAAGACCTGCCCCTGCCCGCGCCGTTCGACCTGGATGCCTTCTGCCAGACGGTCGCTGGTCACATCGGACGCCGGATCGTCCTCCAGCCAGTGGCAGACGTCGGAGGTCAGACGATGGGCGCCTGGATCCGGGCCAAGGGGACCGACATCATCGTGTATGAGAAGAACACGACAAGGCTGCACCAGGAGCACATCGTGCTCCACGAGCTGAGCCACATCATCTGCAAACACAAGACGCCGCTCCTCGATCCGGCCGCTACTTCAAAACTCTTTCCGGACCTACGAGCCGACGTCGTGCGTGGTGTCCTGAAGCGCCAGTCCTACTCGACCGCTGAGGAACTCGAAGCCGAAGTGCAGGCATCCGTTATCCGCGAGCGCGCCACGGGCAAAGAGCCGGCCGAACCCCCAACCAAGGACGTCGACGCCCCGATCCTGAGGCGCCTGGAGGCATTTCGCCGCGGTGAGTCTCCCGACTGACGGACTGCTGCAGGCTGCCGCAGTAACCGCGGCTCTGCTCGCCTTTGCTTATAAGTTCCCATCTCTGCGCCGCCACGGCAGCAACCTGAGCCTACGCGCGTTCGCCATCACCATCCTCCTCACTGGGGCGGCACTCATCGTCCTGGTAGATCCGGCGCACGGCCTTATCGACACGCTGATCGGGATCCCCAACTTCGCCTCTTTGGCGGGGGACGGCCTGGCCGCCGCCAGCGCCTGTGGATCTCTGTGCTTCCTCGCCTACCTGAACTACCCACCCGAGCACGCGCACCGCGCAAACATCGTCTTCGCAGCCATCACGGGGGTCGTAATCGTCGTCATGACCGTGCTGTTTTTCAGCAGCCCGCCCCGGCCCGAGACCCCGAACTACTGGACTCTCTACTCCGGCACCCCGCAGACCGCCGCCTTCCGGCTCGTATTCCTTACCTTTCTCTCCTTTGTGCTCGTCCAGATCGCTCGCCTGACATTGAACTTCGCATCAATCTCGAACCGTACCTCGACGAGGATCGGTCTGCGGCTGGTCGCCGCGGGCGGTGTCGTCGGCCAGCTCTGGGTGGCGCTTGAGGTCGCCCGGGCGCTCATTCCAGTGCTAGGCGGTCCCCGCCCGCCCCTGTGGACCGAGACACTGGGCCGGATCCTGATTGCAGTGCTCGTGAGCCTGATCGCCATTGGATCGACCCTTCCAAGCTGGGGGCCGCGATTGGGGTTCGACGGGGGGCCGGCGCTGGTCAGCGGATACCTCTCGTTGCAACGCCTTTATCCGCTGTGGAAGACGCTCGGCAGAGTGGTGCCCGGCGTGCTGCTGGTAACGCCTCGTGCGCGGGTGGTCGAGCTTGTCGATCTTCGGGACATCCACTTCCGTCTCTACCGGCGCGTGGTGGAGATGCGGGACGCGATCGTGCTGCTGAAACGGATTGCGGATCCGCGCGCGGCCGAGGTGGCCATCGCCCTCGGCCGGGATGAGGGACTGACGGCAGACGACCTCGAGGTGCTCATCAGCGCGGCTCAAGTCGTGTCCGCGCTCCACCGGCGGCCAGGGTCACCCCGAGAAGCGACCCGCGGCGAGGCCGAGAATCTGAGCCCGGAACTGGCCGATTTCGACGCCGAGGTCCGGTGGCTGGAGCTGCTGGCCCACTGCTATGACCATTCCAAGCTTCTGCGCCGCGTGATGCGGTTCCTGGATGGCACAGAGATCACGCTCGTCGCAACGCTCCCACCTTAACTGCGCAACCGATACCAGCCGGCTGTCAGCGAGATCGATGACATCGAGGTCATCGACTTGCCCGAACGGCGAGCTGCCTGGAACATTTGACTGTTCCTGACCCGGCCAGTTGGAGGGTTGCTTTTTGTTCGCCGCCGGCTTTCAGGCCCTGATCGCTTTCACTCTGACTCTCGGCGCGTGGGTCGTAGTCGAGGTGTATCTCGGACGCCGGACAAACCGGACGAAGATCTCTCCAGCAGCCCCCTGGTCGGAGGTTCTGATCAGCGTTTCCACGCTGGTCGTACTGGTGGCGGCAGTGTTTGCGACTTCTATTCCCGGCGGACAAATACACCCGCTCGGACCAGCCGTCGGCCTGGGCATCGTGCTGATGATGGCGGGCGTCGCCGTCAGGGTGATCGCTGCCGACAATCTGGGCTCCTACTACACGCTCAACGTGGGCATCCAGCCCGGTCAAACCGTGTGCAACGGCGGGTTGTATCGATGGGTTCGGCACCCCGGTTACTCAGGGACCCTGACAGCGCTGCTCGGTGTCGGCGTGGCCATGGGGAACTGGTTGTCGGTTCTGGCCATCCTCCTCATCCTGCCGGCCCTGGGTGGGCGAATTGCGCTCGAGGAGCGATTGCTGCGACGGGCATTCGGGGACGCCTACGAAACCTACTGCAGGCGGACCAGGTGGCGCCTCGTGCCGGGCGTCCTGTGAGGAGGTGAGCGCCTATACCCTGCACGACGGCGTTAGTCGATTAATTGAGAAGGAGGCTATCGACATGAGTTATGCGGCGCCGAGACTGATGCTTCCAGCGGAGTTGGTTCCGCAACCTACTACCAGCGAATGGTGGGTGGTGGCGGGACTTGCGGTGGTGTTGATCTTCTTCGGCTTCGTCGGGGCCTGGTGCTGGTTTGTGTGCAACGGTCGTGTGCAGTCCTGTACCTCAGATCTCTTGCACCTCCAGGCGATCGCGCACTGTTACTGATTCGTATTCAAGGAATAGGAGGTTGTTGGTGTTGTATGTAACGCCCAGCCTGGTGGTTGAGGGCGCGATCCAATCTGAGCCGGCGACCAGCGAATGGTGGGTCGTGGGCGCACTGATTGTGATCCTCATCTTCTTCGGCAGCATCGGCGTGTGGTGCTGGCTTGTTTGCGGCGGCCGCGTTCAGTCCTGCGAAGCGGATTGGGCGAACAAGCTGGCCATCGCGCATTGCTACCACTGAGCCGTTTATGGGGAGGGCTGGCCGTTGCCGGCCCTCCTACCGGCCGGGACCGATGACATTCGATCCGGGAGCCACGATCGCATTGGCGCCCGCTGTCCGGCTGCTCGATGACGGTCTCGAAGACGAGATCAGCGGCCACCGCTATCCCGTTGCCGGTGCGGGAACCGAGATCCTCAGGCAGCTGGTCGAGGGCAAGCCGGTGGGCGAAGTCACGTTGTTGATCGCAAGTGAGTACGACGTGCCGTCGAGCCTCGTGGCCGGCGACCTCGAGTCATTCCTCGGTGAGCTCGATGGGCAGGCCCTGATCTCGACCCGTCAGAGCTACGCTGCTGGCGTCCGGGCTTTCTTCCGCGCGCTCTCAGTGGCCGTGCCGTCACCGCTCGACTTGCTGATGGTGGACACCTCTGGACTCGCCCAGCCGGCAAGGCGGTATCCGCCAAGCCTCGTGTCTGTTGTCCGCGCCTGCATGGAAGCGCAAACGCTGTTGTATGCGACAGCGCTTTGTTTGATCATGGCCGCCGTGGCCGCCAAGCTGATCGTCGCCTGGGTGCAACAATCGGCGTCGCTCGATGTTGCGATCTTCGCCGCGGCGAGGCCCATCCTGGCCCTCGGCATTTTCGCTCTGCTGTTCGTCTGTCACGAGTCAGGGCATCTGTTCGCGCTGCGCGCCCTGCACATGCAGCCCCGGAGCGTCGCGTCCAAGATGTGGGCGGTGGGGATCACGTACGTCCCCGGCCGGCCCCTCCAAATGCTCATCGTCGCCATCGCCGGACCTTTCTCGGCGTTCGTGGTTGCAATGGGCCTCGCGCTGTTCCTATCCGACCATCCCTTCATAGCGCTCGGAGGCGGAAACCTGGAGGTCTCCTACGTCATCCTTTTCGGGTTGCTTCACCTCTGGAGCCTTCGGCCCTGGGCGCAGGATGGAAGGCAGGCGGCAGGGTCCCTGTTCGCACTTGCTCGTCAACGCACGCGCGCACCGAGTCGAGAGGGTGCGGCATGAGACCGGTGGACAGCCCGGTGGCCGCGATCGACGGCCTGGTCGTTCGCTACCCGGATTTCAGGCTGGGTCCGTTGTCCTTGACCATCCCGGCGGGCGCGCTCGTTGGCCTCGTCGGGCCAAACGGTTCCGGCAAGAGCACCCTGCTGCGGACGCTCTTGGGGCTTCAGTACGCGGACGCTGGTATCGCAAGCATCCTCGGACAGAGCACCGCAGGGCGACCTCACCGGCTGTTGCGCGAGGTCGGCTACGTGCCGGATGACGTGTCCGAGACCATCGCGGAGCTCACTCCAGAAGAGCTATGGGGGTTTCACGCGATGGCCCACGCCCGCATCTCCGGCAGCGTCGACGAAATGATCGATCGAGCCCACGAGATATCCGCAGGGCTCGACTTCAACGCTCCATCGAGGCCGATCGCATCGCTCAGCTACGGGATGAGGAAGAAGACCCAGATTGTGGCGGGAATGCTGCACAAGCCCTCGCTGCTGATCATGGACGAGCCGAGGAATGGCCTGGATCCAATCGCGATGGCTCGGCTGGAGCAGCTGATGATCGAGGAACGGAATCAGGGCACAGCCCTGCTGCTCGCGACCCATGACTTGAGGTCGGCCGCCGCGCTGGCCGATGTGGTCGCGATTCTGAAGCTCGGCCAGATCGTCGCCACCGGCTCTCCAAAGGAACTGTCCTTGCCCGAGGAGCAAAGCTTCACAGAGACCTTCTTGAGGATCGTCGGCGAGCATGGATAGCTACGCCCTTCGCATGTTTGGAGTGGTGGCGGCGGCCACGATTCACCGGTGGTTGGGAGGGGCGGGGATACCGCGGAGGTATCACTTTCTGTCACTGGTCGGAGGAGTCCTGGTGGTGGACGGCCTGTCCGTGTACTTCAGCGTCGGGCTTCGTGACTCGCTCGGACCGCTTGCTCAATCGATCGCGGCATCGCCGTTTCGTCTCTCGATCCTGGAGTACTTGTTCCTCACGATGGCAGGCGCCGCGATGCTGATGATCGTGTTCGCCGAGTCCTCGGCGAGCCAGTCAACCCAGCTGGTGGCGACGGCGCGTGCGCTGCCAGTCTCCAAGCAATTCCTGGCCATCGCCCGCAGCCTGCCTACCGCCCTTGCGCTGGGCGTGCTTGGAGTCGGCGCCCTTCCCCCGGCAATAGCGCTGGTCGTGCTCATAGGCCAGGTCAGCTTGCCCAGGGCTGCACTGGCGCTTGGCGTGGCGATGTTCACCGGTGTCGCGTGGGGCCTGGTCGTCATCGCGGCCCTGCGGGCGCTCCCTTACGGCGCTGGACGAGGACTTCCCGCCAGTGTCAGGTACCCGATCGCGGTCTGCACGTGGGCGGTGACGGTCGCTCTGCAGGTCTGGTGGCTGCAGACGTCTCCAGCCCCTGGCCAGAGCGCACTCGACTGGGTCCTGGTCTGGCCCGTTGCCGTCAGTGGGATGGATGCGACCGCGGCGCTACCGTTAGTGAGTTCAGCCCTGATTGCCGCGGTTTGCTTGCTCGCCGCCGGAACCCTCTACCTCCTGTCGCCCGAGCCCGACGCCCGCGTTCTGCTTCGGACCGTACGCCTGCGTTGGACGGCGACGGCCCCTATGGCGCTGCTGCGCCTGGAGATGCTGCGGCTCTGGCGGACCGGAAGGGTCAGGAGCGTGGCCGCCGTCAATCTGATCCTCGGCCTCCTGGCCGGCGTCGCCCTCCTGGCTCTGCCCGAACCCTCGCGCAGTTCCTTCGGCGTGCTTGCCGTGATGTCGCTGGCAGTGCTGTGGACGGCGATCCCGATGATGTCAAGGGGAGTCGGGCCTTGGCACCAGCCAATGCAGCTTCAGGTGGGCATCTCACCGCTGAAATGGGGCTGGGCGGTTACTGTCGCTGGATGCGTTTGGGGTGTTGTTACGGCGGCGCCGTCCCTGATCTTGTTGTCATTGGTGGCACGGGATTCCAACTTGCTCCTCGTGGGAGCGCTTCTCACCGTGTTCGGCTTCGGCCTCGGCTCGCTCTTCGGATTCGTCTTTCCGGCCGGAGGCGAGAACACCTTGGGGGAAGTCGTAGGAGTGATGGTCTGTGGAATCGCCATCTTTGCCGGCGTCTGGATCGCCAGCCAGGTTCTCAAGGCTCCGACCGACGCCGCGGCGGTGCTTGGCATTGTGGGTGCTGCCCTGCTTCCGGCGACCGGGTTGATCGAGATGGCCCGGTGGCGCGTCGATATCGGTTCCAGCCGTGCTTAGATGACATGAGGGAGGTATGAGTAAATGAACGGCCTCGCCTGGAAGCGCGCCGGCCGGGTATTTGTCCTGGCGTTGGCGGTCATGGTGGTGGTCGCCTTCGTGGGCGTCGTCACAGTGGCTAGGGAGCTGTCTTCGGTGACTCAGGGTACGGTTCAATTCGCGCCGCTTGGACTCCCCATGCTGCTTGGAAACCGCAGTGGATCGGTTTCAACTCTTCAACCGCAGCCTGCCCTGCTTCTTGTTCTCGTGGTCCCCTTTCTCGCGGCCGGGCTTACTGCGCTGATTTCCGCGAGAACCAGGCGTCGAGAGACAGGACCGCCACCTAAAGAGATCAGCTCCGGCTGAGGCGCCTCCCCCGGCGAGGGGACCCTAGGCCTCACTCATGCTGAGCTAGACGCGGCTTTGATGCGGTGACCAGCTTGGTCGCGGCCCAAGGCCCGCCGTACCAATAGCGCCAGCCTAGGCTGCGCTCCGAGGAATCTGCAATCCCAAGCTGACGTAGGCGCCCAACATATTCATGAGTCGATCTGAAGTCGGCGATTCGCAAGCGGCCGCCTGGCTTGAGGACCCGGACCGCCTCGTCGATCGCCTTCTTGCGGCCTCCAGCGTCTTTGATGTTATGAATCGCCAGGGCGCTGAGCACGATATCGAAAGAGGCGTCGTCGAATGGCATCGAAGTCATGTCAGCGGTCCTAAGCTCGACCCGGTCGGCGACACCCTCAAGATCCGCGTTACGCTTGGCCGCCGCCAGGCTGTTTCCTGACTGGTCAGACGAGACCCAAAGGTCGAGCCCCACCGCCCTGCCGCGAGGAACCAGTTGGGCGACCATCATCAAAATGGCGCCTCGGCCCGAGCCCATGTCGAGCACATGCTCATCGCCCTTGAGGTCGAGCTCAAGCAAGAGTTTCGCCCAGACGTCGAACTTCCCGCGACGCGTCGTGAACGCGAAGCTCCCTGCCATCATCAGCAGATAGAGGCCGACAGCGAGGGAGACCTTCGCCCAGGCAGTCGATCCGGCAAACGCAATGGCGACCCCAACAATTACCGCCATCACCCCAACTGCTCCAAGCACAAGGAGAACGTATGGGGCGTCAAAGCCGTAATCGCCCTTCCTGTGTGAGCGAGCAATTGCGTAAGGACTCATGAGTCCGATTGATCTTAATCTCGCTTATAGAGGAGCCTCGCGCGTGGCTGCATCAGGCGAAAGCTTTGTCGCCTATCACCCGAACTTGCACACGGGTTTGGCTCCGGAGCAGGGATTCGAACCCTGAACCTTGCGGTTAACAGATCGCTGCGCCACGCTCAGAAATCGTGGCCCGAGTTCGCTGAGTGCCGCTGCGTGTCGCACCTTGCCATCGCTCTTCTTCGGCGTTGCTGTACGGAAGGGCCCGGGGACCTCAGTGGATCCGTGGCCACCATAAACAGGACTCCCCTCGGCAACGGTTCTCCAGGCACGCAGGGCATTTCCAGTCACAACACAGGCGCACGGCTAGTCTGGTGGCGGGCGCAAAAATTGAACTCTGATGGCACGTTTTGACGACCAGCGGTTCCACCGTCGAAGGGCATCGCCTCTACCTCGCGTCTTCGTCCTCTCGATTCACTCCACCGCCGGGACGATCCGTCCTGAGCCGAGCCCGGCTCGCCGGCACACCTCGCCGACAGCCTCCTCCGCAGCCGCCTCGAAGATGTGGAAGCACGTCTCGTCGTTGGGAAGGAAGGTCGTCCGCACATAGCGCACCGGCGTACCTTCGCGGGTGAGCTCTTCAGCCGCCTTGCGAGCTACGCGCCCTGCAGCGCGAGCTTCCTGCGCACGCGACCGCGCGACGTAGGCCTCGACCAGGAATCTCGGCATGTGCCCTCCATATCGCACGCTGAGCTGGGCCGGGGCGAGCCCGGCCCAGCAACTCTGGCTACGTGTTGCGCCTTGCCTAGAAAGCGCAATTGCCGGGGCTTGGCACGCTGATGAGTCTGGGTGCTCCGGTCGGCAGGAGCTGGACCACGACATTCACGAGCGGGACGTCACCTTCGTTCCGGACGATGTGCACGTCGCCAGCCGGTTCAAAGAGGCTTGACCCGGCCGGAAGCACGTGTGCCGTGCAGGTGGGGTCGTCAGCCTCGTAGAAGCTCGCGGTGCCGGATTTGACGATCACGAAGCTCGGGCCGAGGTGCATGTGCCAACCGAGTGTTCCGCCCGGCTGAATGGTGACCTCGTTGACGTACATGTCCGACACGCCCTTTGTCTCGATCTTCCCCTTCCAGTCGCCGTTCTTGGCGTTCGAATTGATCTCGTCGAAGTGCCCCACCGGGGCAAGCGGCTGGACGCTTACCCCGGAGGGTGGCGTTGCCAACACAGTACCGCCAGTGACAGCTACAACACCTAGGACGCTGACAACAACCACGGCCGAGGCCCACGATCTCGATTTCATTTCTCCTCCTTTTTTCCGAACGAATGTCCAGACGCCGAGGAGCCAAGCGTGGAGCCAAACCACCCGGTTCGAAAGCTGGAAATCCCTACAGTTTGCGGAGGGCGTCTTCCACTATTCGCGCCTGAGCCGCGCCGCCAGCTCGGCGCGCGAGCGAACACCGAGCTTCTGGTAAGCGCGCGTCAGGGCGCCCTCGACCGTGTGCTCGGTGATGAACAGAGCGGCGGCGACATCGCGGTTCGCGCGGCCCTCAGCGACGAGCACAGCGATCCGGCGCTCAGCCTCCGTCAGCTCACCGCGCGAGGATGCGCGGCCGCCGATTCGCCGTAGCTCGGCCCGAGCCTTCTCCGCCCAAAGCGGCGCGCCCAACCGCTCAAAGATGGCGAGAGCCTGCTCGAGCGTGGCTCGGGCTGCTCCGCGCTGCCTCGCCCGTCGCTGAGTCGTGCCGAGTGCGAGGAAGGTGCGCGCGTGCTGGAACGGATCCTGCGTGCGACCGTGCTCCGCAAGCGCGCGCTCGAAGCTTGCGTGGGCGCCGGCGAAATCGCCCCGTGCCGCGAGAAGGAGTGCTCGGCAACGGGCGGTGATTGCAAGCGCCCATGAGCGGTCAAGCGCCCGGGAGCGGTCCTCCCAGGGAACCAGCTTTCGCCCTGCGTCCTCGAGCCTGCCGACTGCGATCAGGGCCTCGAGCGTGTCCGCCAGCTCGTAGCGGTGGCCCGGTTCGAGCAAGAAGACGCTGTCGCGGATTTCCCACCCTCGTTCGAGATACGTAAGCGCCGCCGCCGCGTCACCGCGTGAGAGCTCTATGAAGCCAAGTACCCACCGATGACCGGATTGCGCGATGCGAATGCCATCTCTCTCTGCGCGAGCGAGCGCGTGCTCCGATAGAGCGCGAGCGTCTTCGATGGCGCCCCGGTGCGCCGCCAGCAGCGCGGCGGGCAGCTCCGCGATGGGCTGCCCCCCTTCGATGCCGAACTGCGCCCGGACCGCGAGCGAGTCGGCTGCGTGGAGCGCCGCCAATTCCCAGTTCCCAGCCCGCCACTCGAGGAGGCTCAGATACCACAGCGCGAAACCCTCCTCGGGATGCTCCCGTGCGTTGAGGGTGTTGCGCAACTCTTCGAGGAGGCCCCTGGCGCGTTCGAGCTCGCCCGACCAGAGGAGTTGGTCGACTAGGGCCCATGTCGCCGCACTCGGGAACTGCGATTCGGGCAGCGACCGCTCGAGAGTGAGAGCCTCCTCCATCTGCTCGCGCGCCACGCCACGACCCTCCCTGAAGTGGATGAGCCCAAACGCCGCCAGTGCCCTGGACCGCAGCGCTGGATCTCCAAAACGTGATGCAGCTTCGACCGCCAGGTCGGCGTGCGCAAGGCCCAGATTCTGTTCCTCCGTAACCTTCACAAGATCGGCAAGACTCAGGTGAATCTCGGCCACGAGAGCGTCGTCGCTTTCAGCCTCGGCGAGCGCTTCGCGATAGAGCTCAACTGCTTCGCGCGGGCCTTCAGACACTTCTGCCGCGCGTGCCAGGCGCACCAGGACGGCAGCTCGAGACGATCCCTGCGGGGCAGTCTTATACGCCTGCCGGAGCATGGCGATCGCGCGCCGGTGGTCGCCTGCCTCCCGGTGCCGGTCGGCGCAATCGAGAACGCGTCTTCGCATGTCGTCGACATCAGCGGGAGGTGTGAGCCGAACTGCCAACTCGCCCAACTCGGCGGCGGCAGCGGCTGATCCTCGTGCGTGTAGGTTCTCTGCCGCCTCCTCAACTACGGAAGCGACTTCGCGGCTCGGCTTGGCCGTGGCGAGCGCGAGATGCCGAGCTCGTTCCTCTCCATCGGGCACGAGCCTGGCGAGGCGCGAATGGAGCGAGCGCCGCTGTGCCGGCGCAGATCGCGAAGCCACGGCAGAGCGCAGGAGAGGATGGGTGAAGCGAAGGCGATCTCCATCGACCTCCAGGATTCCTGCCTCGAGAGCGGCGGAGAGTCCAGTCTCTGCCTGACCGCCTGCGGACGCCTCGACAAGGGGCACGGTCGGGTTGGCGAGCGCTGCAACTACCTGGGCAACCTCGAGCGCATCAGCTCCAAGGCGACCGAGGCGCTCGTGAATGAGCCCTTCAAGAGTGGCGGGAATCGCCAGCTCCTCGCCGGGATCCAGCCTGCCGCCGCGTGCCTGAAGCGCGCTCGCGAGCTCTATGGCGAAGAAAGGATTTCCGCCCGACATTTCCCAGATGCGCAAGAGGGCTGGCCGTGGGAGGACCGCGCCGACGCGAGTTCGCAGCATCTCGCGCAGCGCGCCGACGCTGAGTGGGCCTAGTTCGACGGTTAGCAGCCGCTCCTCTGGCATAGCTCGCCGTATCCAGGGCGGCACCTCGTCGCGTCCGGTCAGGATGGCCGCGATCGGATGCTTGTCCAGCCGGGGTAGTGCGAACCGGAGCATTGACAGGGACGGTGCGTCGAGCCATTGGACGTCGTCGATCGCGAGCAGGATCCGACTGCCGATTGCGAGCCTACGCAAAGCGCTCAGGAACGCGAATGCGACCATGCCCTCGTCGGCGGATGCGCCATCGGATTCGGAGAGAGCAAGCGCACCTTCGAGCGCCCGCCGCTGTGGCCGCGGCAGCTGCGGCAACACGTCTGGAACCACGACTCCGATGAGGTCAGCCAAACCGGCGAACGAGAATCGGGCCTCCGTCTCCGACGGACGTGTGGAAAGCACCAGAAAACCACGGGCCTTGGCTTCCTCGATGAAGGCGAGCGACAGCGTCGTCTTGCCGATCCCGGCCTCGCCGAAGACCACGCCGACTTTGGGCAGGTGATCGGCCAATTCAAGAAGGTGGAGGAGAGCCGTGAGCTCGTTCTCCCTGCCGACGAGGTGCCTCACGCTGACTGCCACGACGTTGGTGGGATTGTAATTAGGGGGTTGCATGACGAGAAGATCCTTGTTTCGTTCTCTCGCGATGGCGTTGGGGGTAATTTCACTGGTGGCCGCGTCGTTGGTCCTGCTATGGAGCCGAGCTCGAATTCGGATTTGGCTCCGGAGCAGGGATTCGAACCCTGAACCTTGCGGTTAACAGATCGCTGCAGCCGGTTCAGAAATAGCGGCCCGAATACGCTGAATGCCTGTGAGTGCCATCAATTAGCGCGGCTTGCCGCCGGCGTTGCTGTATGAATGGCCTTCATTGGTCACTAGCGGTCAATCCGTCCCTGCTGCCCCGAGCCCAAGCCTCAATGAGGACGTCTGGGCCAAAAACGGCTTTCGAGATGAATGCGATGGCACCCGACCCGGCGATCCGAGCGGAGAACTCCTCGGGGTCATAGGTCGAAAGGAGCAATACCGCGACCCTGGGGTCAGCCGCCCGAATGCGGCGACTTGCCTCGAGTCCATCGATGCCTGGCAGGTGGACGTCCATGAGAACGAGGTCCGGATGCAAGCGGCCCGCTGCCAGAACCGACTCCTCGCCGGTCTCGACCTGGCCCACGACCTCGAATCCGGGTGCAGCATTCACCACCTCGCACGCCGCAGAGCGAAAGGCTTCCTGGTCGTCGCAGATCAAAACTTGAACGGGCATCATGCGTCCGCGCAGCGTACCCCGCAAGGCTGGCCTCGGCCAAGGGGGCCTGCACCATTACAAAGGTGGGGCCAGCCCTATCCTTGCGCCATGCCCATCAGGGTTGTGCTCGCCGACGACAGCTTCCTCATCCGGGAAGGAATGCGAGAGCTTCTTCAATCTGTGGACGAGCTCGACCTGGTAGCAACCTGCAGCGATCTGGACGCACTGCGGGCGGCGATTGAGCAGACAAGCCCCGATGTCGTCGTGACTGATATCAGGATGCCACCAACCAATACGGATGAAGGCATCCGAGTGGCAGAAGAGCTAAGAAGCCGCTCACCGTCAACTGGCGTTGTGGTGCTCAGCCAGTACGCCGACGCCGAGTACGCGCTCGCTCTCCTCGATAAAGGCGCCTCAGGCCGCGCTTACCTGCTGAAGGAGCGGGTGTCGGACCTGGACCAGCTCGTCAATGCCATTCGCGAAGTCGCCCGAGGCGGCTCGGTGGTCGACGCCAAGGTGATCGAGAATCTCATCGCCTCCCGCTCGCGGAACAAGCGCTCGGCACTCGCCGACCTCACTCCGCGTGAACAAGAAATCATCGCGGCAGTGGCCGAAGGGAAGAACAATGCCGCAATCGCCAGGGCTCTTCACCTCACGGAGGGGGCCGTCGAGAAGCACATCAGCTCCATCTTCTCCAAGCTCGGGCTGAGCGAGGAACCCGCCGTCCACCGCCGCGTCAAGGCGACTCTGATCTACCTGGCTGACGAGCGAGAACCCGAAAAGCGGTAACCAGGCCCTGCCGGCCTTTGACCGAGGTTGGGCCGAGCTTTTCGACCTGGGGAGAGCGGCTCAACGCTTCGAAGGTCGCATCACTGAGCACCGTCTCACCACACGACGCCAGCTGCTGCAGGCGTTGCGCGAGGTTGACTGCGTCGCCCACCAGCGAGTACTCGGCACGCTCCTCGCTCCCAATCAGTGCGGCGGCGACCAATCCGGTCGACAGGCCGACGCCAAGCTCAAAAATCGGAAGCCCCTCCGCCGCCCACCGCCGGTTCACCGCCAACTGAGCGCGATGCATCGAGCCGGCGGCACTGAGCGCACGGTCCGCGTGATCAGCGACGGGCTCAGGGGCGCCGAACACCGCCATCACCGAATCGCCGACGAACTGCATGACGGTCCCGTGGTCAGCAAGGATCGCGTCACTCGCCGCGATGCGATGCTCCCTCAGCTGTCCCGCCAGCCTGCTCGGGTCGCAAACCTCCGCAATCGCGGAGTAGCCGCGCACATCAGAAATCAATACGGTCACGACCAGCCGCTCGACGTCGCCCGATGCGTAACCGCGCTGACGCAGCTTGTCCGCAACACCACCCGGAAGCAGGCGGCTGAGGATCTCACCCTGCTCCTCTCGATCCACGATTGCCTGGTGCAGCCGGCGCAGGTTGCGAAGGCCGACTGCGCCACCAGCGGTCGCCTGTTTCGCAAGCTTGAAGAAGAGTTGCTCGACTGACGCTGCGACTTCGGCGCCTGTGGTCATCCGCTTGATCGCGATCGCCTTGATCGGCCTTCCTTCAGCCACCAAGCCGAGAAGCTCCTCCTCCAGCGGGGACAGTTCCGCATCGCCGAGAGGCCGGATGAGCGCTTCCACAATTTTCGGGTCGAGCAGCGAGCCGCCGCTGGTCACCGTGCGGATCGCTCTGGCCAGCTGATCTCCGGCCGCTACGCCATCCTTGAGCAGATAGGCGCAGCCTGAGGCCCCTTCGCTG
>DATLPO010000141.1:0-7700 GCA_035535675.1 Candidatus Limnocylindria bacterium | reverse complement strand
CTTGTCGTTGATGACCACCTTGCCCTCACCTGGCTGGATGCGCACGCGAGCGACTGCATTCTTGCGACGCCCGGTTCCCCTGAGAAATACGTCAGCCAAGCTTGATGTCCCCCTTGGAGTCGAAGGTGATCACCTTCGGCTTCTGTGCCTGGTGCCCATGCTCGGCCCCGGCGTAGATGCGAAGTCGGGTGAGCATGTCCGCCCCGAGCGTATTGTGCTGCAGCATTCCCTTGACCGCGTTCATCAATGGGAACGTGGGATCAAGCTCCTGGGCGCGCTGCAGGTTCCGCGTGCGCAGGCCCCCTGGATACCCGGTGTAGCGCGTGTACTGCTTGCCGGTGAGCTTGGCGCCACTGACCTTCGCCTTGGCGGCGTTGATGACGATGACGTGATCGCCGGTGTTCAGGTGCGGCGTGAAGGTGGGCTTGTGCTTGCCCCGAAGGATCTTGGCCACGCTGCTCGCTAGGCGGCCGAGCACCTGGTCGGTGGCGTCGACCACAAACCAATCGCTCTTCAAATCCGCCGTTTTTGCCGTCCAGGTCTTCTGCTTGCTCATCTTTCCTTGAAATTGTGCCCTCCGCGCACCCGGCGCTCCTTCAGTAAATCACTTCCACCAATGTCAGGCCCCCGGCTGGTGCCGTGCGAGGCGCCAGCTTGCGATCCCGCGCCCCCAGCACCTCGCCGACCCACTCGGGCGGCTTCCGGCCCCTTCCCACCTCCGCAAGCGCTCCGGCGATGCTGCGGGCCAGGCCGCGAAGGAAGCCCTCCGCCACCAGCTCCATCTCGACGAAATCTCCTCGCCGCACCACTTTGGCGGAGCGCATCTCGCGCACCCTCCCAGTGGGCGGCTCGGAGGCCGAGCAGTAGCTGGTCCAGTCGTGCTTGCCGACAAGCGCTTTCGCTGCCGCGGACATCGCGTCCACGTCGAGCGGGCCACCCAAGTGCCAGCAGCGGCCCCGCTCGAGTGCGGGCCTGGCCCTCCGGTCCAGGTAGCGGTAGCGGTAGCGCCGCCAGCGGGCGGAGTAGCGAGCGTGGAAGCCGTCGGGTGCGACCTCCGCGGTGAGCACCGAAACGTCTTCTGGGAGGTGGGCGTTCAGGGCTGCCACGAGCCGCTGCGGCGTGACGCGCCCATCGGTCTCGAAGCTGACAACCTGGCCTTCGGCGTGTGCCCCTGCGTCAGTCCGCCCCGCGGCGTAGACCTTATGCTCGCCGCCGGTCACCTCATGCAGCGCCCGCTTAAGCTCTGCCTCAACAGTGCGCCCGCGCGCCTGCTGCTGCCAACCGGCGAAGCCGCTCCCGTCGTACTCCAGCACGACTTTGATATTCACTTGTTAACTCTTCCCTCTCCCCCTCTTGGGAGAGGGCTTGGGAGAGGGGCTTTAACCAGTTCGCCCGTCAGTCGACCAGCTCGATGACCACCATCGGTGCTGAGTCGCCCAGGCGCGGGCCCTTTCGGATGATGCGCGTGTAGCCTCCCGGCCGCTGCGAAAGGCGCGGTAGTAGGTTGGAGAAAAGCCGCTCCACGACCTCTGGCTTCGAGACCTCTTCGGCCACCCGGCGGCGGGCGCTGAGGTCGTCGTCCTTGGCCGTGGTGATCAGGCGCTCTACCCAACGGCGAAGCTCCTTGGCCTTGGCCTCGGTGGTCGTGATCCGCCCGCTCTCGAGCAGAGACGTGCACAGGTTGCGCATAAGCGCTTTGCGCGCGTCGGTGTCTCGGTTGAAGCGGCGGCCGCTTTTCTGGTGTCTCATGCCTAGCCGCGGAGGACTGTGCCCATCTCCTCAGGCTTGATGAATCCCTTCTCGACGAGCTTCTCCTTGATCTCGTCAAGCGACTTGCGCCCGAAGTTGCGAAGCGCAAGGAGCTCTTCCTCTCTCTTCTGGAGGAGCTGTCCGACGGTCTGAATCTCGTTGGCCTTGAGGCAGTTGAAAGCCCGCACCGAGAGGTCGAGCTCTTCGATCGGCGTGTCCATCAAGCGGTTCTGCCCGCCTGTCGCGCCACGGTCCTTGGCCTCCTTCTCGGCGATCGACGACGAGAAGCGAACGAATAGGGCCAGGTGCTGCGTGAACAGCGAAGCGGCGTGGCTGACTGCCTCCTCTGGCGACATGGTGCCGTCCGTCCAGACCTCGATCAGCAGCCTGTCGTAATCGGTCGACTGGCCGACACGCGTCTTCTCCACTGTGAAGTTGGCCTTCTCGACCGGCGAGAAGATGGCGTCGATCGGGATGACCCCGATCGGCTGGCCCTCACGCTTGTTGCGCTCGGCCGGCACGTAGCCCTTGCCGCGCTCGACGTTGAGCTCCATGCGCAGGTGGCCCTTGGAGGCCAGCGTGCAGATGTAGAGGTCGGGGTTGACGATGTCGACATCTGAGTTGGCCTGGATGTGCGAGGCGTGCACCTCCGCAGGCCCCTTGACGTCGAGCACCAGGGTCACCGGGTCCTCGGTATGGCTCTTCAGGCAGAGCTTCTTGAGGTTGAGAATTACCTCGGTCACGTCTTCCTTGACGTGCGGGATCGCCGTGAACTCGTGCGCCACGCCATCGATCTGGATCGAGGTCACCGCCGCCCCCCACAGCGATGAGAGCAGCACGCGCCGAAGCGTGTTGCCAAGCGTCGTCCCGAAGCCCGGGTCGAGCGGTTCGATGTCGAACTTCCCGTAGTTCGCGCTCGTCTCGAGCTTGCGAACCTGCGGGGTGACTGTCATCTGCGTGTCAATTGCCAATTAGGAACTCCCTTTACCGTGAATAGAACTCAACGATCAACTGCTCTTCGACGCCCGACTCCATCTCGTGGCGCTCCGGCCGGGCGAGGATCTTGCCTGACTTCTCGTCCACGCTGAAGGAGAGCCAGCCCGGTACCGGACGCATCTTGGAGGCCTCGAGCGCCACGTCGACGACGCCGTTGGCCGGTCTTACCTTGAGCACGTCACCAGGCTTGAGCTGGTACGACGGGACGTTGACCGTCTTCCCGTTCACCTCGAAGTGGCGGTGCGAAACAAGCTGTCTCGCCTGCTTGCGCGACGCGCCGAGCCCGAGCCTGTACACGACGTTGTCGAGGCGAAGCTCGAGGTGGCGCAGCAGGTTGATGCCTGTAACGCCCGGTTCGCGCTCCGCGAGCTCGAAGTAGTTTCGGAACTGCTTCTCGAGCAGACCGTACGTACGCCGCGCCTTCTGTTTCGCGCGAAGCTGCAGGCCGTAGTCCGAGGTCTTGCGCTTACGCGCCTGGCCGTGCTGGCCGGGCGCAAACGCACGTCGCTCGATCGCGCACTTCGGCGTGTAGCAACGCTCCCCCTTGAGGTAAAGCTTCGCGCCCTCTCGGCGGCAGAAGCGGCATACGGGGCCGCTGTAGTTAGCCACTAGACACGCCTCCGCTTGGGCGGGCGGCAGCCGTTGTGGGGGATCGGCGTCACGTCGGTGATCGCGCTCACCTCGAGGCCAGTGGCCTGCAGGGAGCGGATCGCCGCTTCCCGGCCCGCGCCCGGCCCGCGCACGAAGACCTCGATCGAGCGCATGCCGTGCTCGAGGGCCTTTTTGGCGGTCGCCTCAGCTGTCACCTGGGCCGCGAACGGCGTCGACTTGCGGCTTCCCTTGAAGCCCTGAGCGCCGGCCGAGCCCCATGAGATGACGTTCCCGTCAACGTCCGTGATCGAGATGATCGTGTTGTTGAACGTGGACTGCACGTGGGCCTGCCCCGCGACAACGTTCTTGCGCTCGCGGCGCCTGGTTCTAACGACTTTCTTCTTCGGCACTACTTACCTGCTTTGACCTTCTTCTTGCCGGCGACAGCGCGCTTGGGTCCCCGCCTGCTGCGCGCGTTGGTGCGAGTGCGCTGGCCGCGGACCGGGAGGCCTCGGCGGTGCCGGCCGCCCCGATAGGAGCCGATCTCCGTCATCCGCTTGATGTTCATCGCCACCTCACGCCGGAGGTCGCCTTCGATGAGAACCTCTTTCGAGGTCGACATCCTGTCGATGACCTGGCGGAGGCGAGCCACGTCTTCCTCGGTGAGGTCCTTCACGCGAGTGTCGGGACTGAGGTTGGCGGCTTTCACGATCTTCTCGGCCGTGGTGCGGCCGATGCCGTGGATGTACACGAGGGAAATGACCACGCGCTTCTGCGGGGGTATGTCGACGCCGGCGATTCTCGCCATTAGAGCGTTACCCCTGCCTTTGTTTGTGTTTCGGCGTCTTGGAGCAGATCACGCGCACCACCCCGTTCCGCCGGATCACCTTGCAGCTCGAGCACATCTTCTTGACTGACGGCCGTACCTTCATCTCCAAATCTCTCGAATGCGCCCTCGCGAACGATCGCTGCTCGCCAGCTCGACGCCCACCTTGTCCCCAGCGAGAAGCCGGGTGAAGTGGGTGCCTGCACGATCGGCGACGTGAGCCAGGACCTTGGCCCCGTTCTCGAGCTCAACCCGGTAAACGCCGTTGGGCAGAGGCTCCACCACGACCCCCTTCACGAGCGGGGGGCGCTGGGGCACGAACGATGATTGTACGTCAAACGGGAAGGGCCCGGCCGTGACCGTTCGAGCCCGGCTGGGCGGTCAGGATCAGGGGGCCCTTTTCGGTGATCGCCACCGTGTGCTCGAAATAGGCCGAAAGCGCTCCGTCCACGGTGCAAATGGTCCAGCCGTCAGGCTTCATGTAGACCTCGTGGGAGCCCGCGTTGACCATCGGCTCGATCGCCAGAGTCATCCCCGCCTTGAGCCGCGGAGGGGTGCCGGGAGTCCCGAAGTTGGGCACCTGGGGGTCCTCGTGCATCTGGCGGCCGATCCCATGACCGACGAATTGGCGGATCACCGAGAATCCGGATGCCTCGACGTGCTTCTGGATCGCTGACGAGATGTCGCCAAGCCAGCCGCCCGGCTGAGCCTTCTCGATGCCCACGTAGAGGGCTTCTTCGGTGACCTTGAGCAGCTTGTCAGCCTCCCGGCTGATCTTGCCCACCCCGACCGTGATGCCGACGTCCGCCCAGAAGCCCTCTAGCACCAGGCCGAGGTCGAGGCTGACCAGGTCTCCGGCAATGATCTTGCGATTGCTCGGGATGCCGTGCACGGCCTCGTCGTTGATCGAGACGCAGATTGAGCGCGGGTAGCCGTGGTAGCCGAGGAACCCGGGCGTCGCTCCGCCGTCCCGGATGAGCTTCTCGGCGATCCTGTCGAGCTCGATCGTCTTGACGCCAGGCAGGCAGGCCTCCCGGAGCGGAGGCAGCACCGAAGCGAGCAGGGTGCCCGCCCGGGCCATCAGGTCGATCTCGTGAGCTGTCTTGAGGTTGATCATGTTCGGGATACCTGGCCATTCTGGCCAATCGCAGCAAGAACCTGGCCGCTTATCTCGTCAATGGTGCCCCGCCCGTCGATCTCCGAAACCAGGTCTTCCACCCGATAGTGGTCGAGGACCGGGATCGTCTTGCTCAAGTAGATCTCGATCCGGGGCCTCACCGCCTCCTGCTTATCGTCCTCCCGCTGGACCACCCTGGTGCCGTCGGCCTGGCATTTCTCGGTGCCCGGCGGGTAGGTGCGCTGGCATGCGGGACACACCAGCCGGCCTGAAAGGCGACGGAGCAGCTCGGGGGTCTCCACCCGAAGGTACAGGACCCTGTCGAAGCGCCGGCCCAGCTCTTGCATGAGGACGTCCAGGGCCTCGGCCTGGGGCACAGTTCGCGGGAAGCCGTCAAGGATGAAACCGTTCGCGCAGTCAGGCCGGCGCAGCCGCTCTCGGATCATCCCGATCATGATGTCGTCAGGGACGTAGCCGCCCTTGGCCAGGATTGGTTGCGCCTGGCGCCCAAGCTCCGTGCCGCGCTCGATCTCGGCGCGAAGCATGTCACCGGTGGCGATATGCGGGATCCCAAAGCGGGATCTCAGCATGTTCGCCTGCGTGCCCTTGCCACTGCCGGGAGCTCCGTACAGCAACAGGTTCAAAGGCGTGAGTCTCCCCACTCCCCGGCTGCGCCGGGTACCTCCCCGGCAAGCGGGGAGGTCACTTGATGAACCCGCGATATTGACGCATCACAAGCTGCGTTTGCAGCTGCTTCATCGTGTCCAGGGCTACGCCCACGACGATCAGGATCGCCGTTCCTCCGAGGTACATCTGTTGATGCGGGATGCCTGAGATGCTGGCGGTTACGATCGGAAGAATGACCGTGATGAAGCCGAGAAAGCATGCGCCCGCGAATGTCACCCGGTTCATGACCGACGCAAGGTAATCGGCAGTCGGGCGCCCCGGCCGGATGCCGGGGATGAAGCTTGAGTAACGTTTAAGGTTGTCGGCCACGTCGTTCACCTCGAACGTGATCGCCGTGTAGAAGTACGTGAAGCCAAACGTCAGCGCGAAATAGAGCCCGTTGTAGGTGATCGCCATCGGCAGGTTGGCAGTATCGGGCGCAAAGTTGCCTCGAACCCATGCCGCCGTCTTGTAATACCAGGTGTCTGGTGGCGCGCCGACGAAGTAGTTGGCGATGATCGTGGGCAGGAACATCACCGAGATCGCGAAGATGATCGGGATGACGCCGGCGTGGTTGACGCGAAGGGGAAGGAAGCTTGCCCTGCTTTGTACCTGCTTCAGGCCGACCGTGCGCTGGGCGGACTGAATGGGAATCTTTCTAACCGCCTGTTGGACCTCGATGATCACGGCGGTCATGGCCAGCGCGATGAGCCCAAAGAGGATGAATGGGACGTAGTCGGCTAGTCCTCCACCTGTGGAGTGGGCACTGAACACGGCGGCGATGCCCTGCGGGCCGCGTCCAATGATGCCGGCAAAGATGATCAGCGAAACGCCGTTGCCGATCCCGTACTCGGTGATCAGCTCACCGAACCACATCAGCATGATGGTCCCGGCCGTCAGCACCAGGACGATCTGCAGGCGCTGGAACCAGTCGAGGGGACCGAGGATGGCGGGGCTGGTGTTCTGAAACAGGACCGTGAAGCCGTATGCCTGCCCGGCGCCAAGAGCGACTGTCAGGTAGCGGCTCCAACGCGTGATGCGCCGGCGCCCTGCTTCGCCCTCTTTGGAGATCTCCTTGATGCGCTCGGAGATCACCGTCATCAGCTGCATGATGATCGTGGCGTTGATGTAGGGGTTCATGCCCATCGCGACGATGCTGAAGCGCGACAGCCCTCCTCCTGAGAAGAGGTCGAGCAGCCCGAGCAAGGCCTGTGAGTTGAACAGGTTGGCGAGGGCGCTCTGGCTCGCGCCCGGGATGGCGACGTTGGCGAAGAGCCGGAAGATGACGAGGATTCCGCCCGTGAACAGGAGCTTGTTGCGGAGCTCCGGCAAGCGAATGGCGTTGACCAGCGCCTCTAAGAGGTTCATTAAGGCGCAGGCCTGACTGTGGACGCCGAAAGATTCGGTGTCCAGGGGTCCCTCCCACGACTTTGTCGTGGGGACCCCAGTGGAACGGCCGAGTAGCGGAGCGCGCGCATCCGTGGATGCGTAAGCGAGCAACGGAGGTCGCAACGACGCAGATGGGCCGCATGGGCGCCGAAGATTCGGTGGCCAGCGGTCAGGTCTGTGCCCATCCTAAGAGTCGGGGGGAGCGGCCTCCCCGGGCGGTTCAGGCTCTACTGCTGCCGGCGCCGGCGACCGCTTGGCGGGCTTCTCGAACGCGGGCTTCTCCGCTACTGCCGCTACAGGCTCGGCTTCTTCAGCCTGCGGAACTCTCTTGGCGGTCTTGGCCGCGGTGCGCCGCGGACCGATCTT
>DATLPO010000140.1:0-14844 GCA_035535675.1 Candidatus Limnocylindria bacterium | reverse complement strand
GGGCTGGGCGGACGGTTTCCGGCGCCTTGAAGTGTGGGCCAACGCTGACTATCCACGCGACGCCAACAAGGCGCGCGAGAACGGCGCGCAGGGCGTGGGGCTGTGCCGAACGGAGCACATGTTCATGGAGCAGGAAAGGCTGCCCATCGTGCAGGCGATGATCATGGCGACGACGACCGAGGACCGCGAGGTTCAGCTGGCCAAGCTGTTGCCGATCCAGCGCGGCGACTTCAAAGGGATCCTCAGCGAGATGGCGGGCCTGCCGGTCGTCATCAGGCTCATCGACCCGCCCCTCCACGAGTTCTTGCCCAACATGGACGACCTCATTCGCGAGACGGCGACCCTGACGGCGACCGGCAAGACGCCTAGCCGGCTGAAGCGCCTGGAAAAGGTGCTGGCCAGGGTGGAAGAGCTGCACGAGGCCAACCCGATGCTCGGCTTGCGAGGAGTGCGGCTGTCGATCCTGTTCCCCGAGATCACCCGCATGCAGGTGCGGGCGATCATGGAGGCGGCATGCGACCTCCGCAAGAAGAAGGTTGACGCGCGACCCGAGATCATGATCCCGCTGGTCGGCACGCTCGCAGAGCTGCATGCGGTGCACACCGAGCTGAAGACGGTAGTCGACAAGGTGCAGAAGGAAAAGGGTGTTCGCGTGCCGCACAAGTTCGGCACGATGATCGAGATCCCTCGCGCGGCTCTTAACGCAGGCGCGATTGCGACGGAGGCGGAGTTCTTCTCGTTTGGGACGAACGATCTCACCCAGATGACATTCGGCTACTCGCGGGATGACGCCGAGCGCCATTTCATAGTCAAGTACCTGGAGCGGAAGATCCTGCCTCGGAACCCGTTTGAGACGATCGACGAGGACGGAGTTGGGCGGCTGATGGCGATTGCTGTGGCCGAAGGTCGCAAGACGCGACCAAAGCTGGAGGTCGGCATCTGCGGAGAGCACGGTGGAGACCCAGAGTCGATCCACCTGTGCCATCGGCTGGGCCTCGACTACGTGTCATGCAGCCCGTTCCGCGTCCCCGTCGCCCGTCTGGCCGCTGCTCAAGCGGCGATCGGCGGGGATTACGATCGCTAGCTTCTAGGTCGGCCCCCCGCAGTATTGAGGCGGGGCAGCTGGGCCGCAGATCATGAAGTAGTAGCCCAGCGAAACGACATGGTGATGGCCGCCCGAGGTGTAGCCGACGTCAACGCCCATCCAGCCGCCTCCGCCCGTTTCCGTGCCGCGCCCGAAACCGAGCACCAGCTCGGTGTAGGGAGCCGAACGGTCGGTTTTGGGGTGCTGACAGCGGTCGTTCACCGAATATTCATGCACCGGGTGCAGCGGGTCAGGAACCTGAGGCGGAAAACCGTCAACGCTGATCATCGGAGTGCTGCCTTCGCTCCGCTTGAACTGGCGAACGAAAGCGCCCAGATATTGGAAACCACTTCCAAAAGTCTTCGTCGGGGCGACCGAGCCGTCGAGAACCGCGGGGTCGCCGCTTTGCGTAAGACACAATTCAAGTCCCACCGACCACGTCGGCCCGCCAATGATCGGATCAAATCCCACGGCCACGATGGAGCCAGGATCTCCCGAGGATCCCAAAATGCCCTGTCCATCGAGGTGATGCGCCGGTCCTCCCCCGAGGTAATTCGCAAAGGCAACGCTCCCAGTGGCCAGGACGACCACCACCAACACGACGATTACGAGTCGCCTCCGTGTCATCGTCGATGTTGCTGGTGAATAGGATTTGGCTCATCGAAGCGTGCTCCCTTCAGTGCAAACGAGGAGCACAAGGCCGAGGTCGCAGGTGGAGTCAGGTTACGGCTTGATCTCCACATAGCTGGTATTGCCCGGCAAAACCACCAGCAGGATGGGCAACAGGGCTGCGACCGCAAAGATGATGATCAACGCGATCACCAGCCGTTCCCACGGGAAACGCCGCTCCAATTCCCGCCGATCGCTTTCTGTGACGGTTTGGTCGCTCATAGCATCTTCTCCCAGTGAAAGTTTGCTCCACTTCCCCGGCTTTTGCGCGCTCTGGTTAGCAGGCTGTGCACCCGGACCACGACTGCCACGTCGGGTAGATGAGAACCTGCTGCTGATTGTTTATGTGCCACCACCACGCGGAATAGGGGTACAGGTACCAGGACTCGCTTGCCCATCCGGGCCAGTTCGGATAGCCGTTGCCTGAACAGTAGTTGACTCCCCCGCCGTAGCCGATGATCGTGGTTACGTAGCAGTTCGGTCCCCAGGTCACTTGCACACCAGCGCGTGCGTCATAGCAGTAGGCAAACTTCATGCTGCTCGCGGCGAGCGCGAGGCCCGTCCAGGAATAATAGGTCTGCACATATGTGTAGATGCCGCTGCATCCAGTCCAGGCGCTAGCGCTCTGGACGAATATGTTCGAGGCGGTGTTGGCCTGGGTGTCTGTTTCGGTCGACTCCACGTAGCAACCCACGTGCCCGGTGAGCTGTATGCACGTGCTGTCAGGCTGCACTTGGTGAGCCAGAACTTTGTGATGTGTGACAGTGGGTGATGCCGCCGAAACTCCGATGCTGGCAGCAACCGGCAACACGCACAGCGCGAGAGCGAGAACAAGAGTCCGGATCGGTCTCACGGCTTGACCTCCACAGGGCAGGGATGACCTGGAAACTTTGGGCATCATCTGATGGTGGTCGAGTCGGCGCAACGCTTTGTGAACCAGCGGTTCACAAGGTCAATCCCCTGGCCGAAGCCCGAGGCGCTCTAACGCCATCACCATCACGAAGAGCTCGTCGACGGACTTGTTCGCGACGTGGGCGGCAGCGATGAGTGCCGCCGCGGGCACGCGCGCCTCGCCACGTTCCCATGCATAGACAGCACGCCGGCTAAGTGAGTACCAGCCCAGCTCGCGGCGGACCTCGTCAGCGAAGACTTTCATAGGAGGGCGCAACCTTCTGGCAATGGCTATCGCCATCGCGATCTGACCGTCGATGGCCTGGGTTGAAACGTTGACCGTGGGCTTGCCGGTTCGCAAGGTGAAAACCTGGCGATCCATGCCCGGAATCATTTCTGGTCAAGGTGCCTGCTACCTCACCGCAGCCTCACCGTTTCCTCAAGTTTCCCTGAGGAAAAGCGCCGGGCCCTTAGCCGCCTAGATTTCCGCCCGGCCCCGTGCGGCGGACAATAGAGAACGTGCCCACTTCAACGTCCGACGATGCCTTTGCCGAGGTCAAGGCCAAAGTCGACCTGGTCAAGGTCGTCCAGGAGCACGTCCGCCTGACCAAGCGCAACAAGGATCTCTGGGGCCTCTGCCCCTTCCATCAGGAGGACAGCCCAAGCTTCAAGGTCAACCCTCAGATGCAGTCCTGGTACTGCTTCGGCTGCGAACGCTCGGGCGACGTCTTCACCTTCGTGGAGCTCATCGAGAAGACCGACAAGCGCGGCGCCCTCCAGATGCTCGCCGAGCGGGCCGGGGTCGAACTCAAGAAGCTCAGCCCCGAGCAGAAGGAGCGCTCGGACTCACGCAAACGCCTGCTGGCGATGCTCAAGCTCGCGGCTCAGTACTACGAGTACGTGCTGTGGTCGACACCCGCGGGGGAGGTCGGCCGGCGCCTTCTGGGCGATCGCGACGTGGGGGAGGAGACGGCGCGGCGCTTCCAGCTCGGCTACGCGCCTGCGGGTCGCGGCTTCGCCGAATACCTTCGAGCCAAGAAGCGGTCGCTGGCCGACGCTCAAGAGGCAGGTCTCATCCGGCGCGATGGCAGCGACTTCTTCGCGCAGCGCCTGGTCATCCCGATCCGTGATGAGCGCGGTCAGCCGCTCGCCTTCACTGCCAGGACTGTCCGCGCCGACGAGCCGCGCAAGTACATCAACTCGCCCGAGACGCCCGCCTACATAAAAGGAAGAGTGATCTTCGGCCTCGATCTGGCCAGGGACGAAATCGCAACTCGTGGCCACGCCGTCTTGATGGAGGGCCAGTTCGACGTCATCACGGCCCACCAGTTCGGGATCAACAACGCGGTGGCGAGCTCTGGCACAGCTCTCACCGACGACCAGGTCCGCCTCCTTAAGCGGTTCACCGACGAGCTGCTGCTGGTATTCGACTCGGACAGGGCAGGGCGTAGCGCCGCGTTCAAGGCTGTCGAGCTGGGAGCCGCGCACCAGATGCGCACGCGCGTCGCCACGATCACGGGCGCCAAGGACCCTGACGAGTTCCTGAGGGCGGCCGGGGCAGAGGCGGCGAAGAGATGGGAGGAGCTGGCGGCCGGCGCTCCGTCTGGCTGGGAGTTCTGGATCAAGGACGCGCTCACCGGCCTGAACACAGGCAACCCGAATCACCTGGAGCAGGCCGCGTCGCGTGCTCGGGAGGTGCTCGAGCGGATCCCCGACCTGGCAGTGCGGGAGAGCTATCGCGAGCGTGCGGCGGGGTGGATTGGGGTCCAACCCCACCTGCTGATTCCGCTCTCCCCTTCAAAGAGGGGGCCGGAAGCTGGCAAAAACGGTTTGGCGGCCCGCGTAGCGGGGAAGAAAGTCACTGTATCCAGATATCTGGTGCAGCTGCTTGCGGTCCGGCCTGTCGCCTTCGAGCGCGTGCGAACAAAGCTCACGCCAGACGAGTTGGACGAAGAGGACCGTGGTGTGTACGTACGAATGTTGGAGACTTATGAGCGCGGTGGTGCGTCCGGGCTCGAAGGTGAGCTGGCGGGCTATCCCGCCGAGGAGCAGGACCTGATCAGGAGGGCGTGGGCGGCGCCGCCGCCGAGTGTGGAAGACGAGCTTGCGGTGGAGCTGGCCGACAGGATCCGGCTCGACCGCATGAAGACTCGTGAGGGTGCAATAATCCGCGAGCTTTCCGAGGCGGAGAGAGGGCGGAACGTAGAAGGGGTGGCGAGGCTTGAAGCGGAGGCGAGGGAGCTCGCCCACGCTATCGGTGATTTGGAAAGGAGAATGTCATCATCGCGCGAGTAGCAAAAGCGCCGACCAAAACGGGGACCAGGGCCGGTAAGGCAGAGGCCAAACCGGAGCACAAGTTCGAAGACGAGCTGATGGCCGTGGCCGAGCAGCTCATCGTCAAGGGCAAGGAGCAGGGCTACCTCACGCCCGACGACATCCTTCAGGGCTTCCCCGAGATCGACGCGGAGCCGGACCAGATCTTCCGCATCTTCGCCGCATTCAAAGAGATCGGCATCGAGGTCACTGACGGCGAGAAGGATTTCGAAGAGGTCGAGCAGATCGACGACGAAATGCTCCTCGACATCGAGATGATGGACTCCGTTTCTCTTGACGACCCTGTGCGCATGTACCTCAAGGAGATCGGGCGCGTCAGCCTCCTCACCGCCAACGACGAGGTTGAGCTGGCGCAGGCAATCGAGGCGAAGCCGCTACACGATGCCCTCAAGGCGCTGAACGTGGTCGAGGAGATCGACAGCCGCCAGCGCTCAGTCGAAGAGATGCTGCCGGACGTGATCGAGCGCCTCGCCACCGTCAAGCGCAAGGGCCAGCAGGCTCACATCGCGCAGGAGCTCCTGGGCCTTGCCGATCTGGGCAAGCTGCAGAACCTGCTCGACGCGGCGGCCGCCGAGCGCCGGCGCCAGGCCACCAACGGGGCTGCCAGGCCGCGGATCCGTGCCGAAGCCGTGGAGTCTTACCGCATCGCGCGATACCGCTTGACGGAAAGGTACGAGCGCGCCTATGAGGCCAAGCAGCGCCTGACCGAAGCCAACCTCCGGCTCGTGGTGTCGATCGCCAAGAAGTACATCGGCCGCGGCATGTCGTTCCTCGACCTCATCCAGGAAGGCAACATGGGCCTGATCCGTGCTGTCGAGAAGTTCGACTACCACAAGGGCTACAAGTTCTCGACGTATGCGACATGGTGGATCCGCCAGGCCATCACGCGGGCGATCGCCGACCAGGCGCGGACGATCCGCATCCCGGTCCACATGGTGGAGACCATCAACAAGCTGGTCCGAGTCTCGCGGCGCCTGCTCCAGGAGCTCGGGCGAGAGCCGAGCGATGAGGAGATCGGCGAGGAAATGGGGATCACCCCGGAGAAGGTCCGGGAGATCGTGAAGGTCTCGCAGGACCCTGTGTCGCTTGAAACTCCGATCGGCGAGGAGGAGGACTCCCACCTCGGCGACTTCGTCGAGGACCGTGAGGCGGTATCACCGTCGGATGCTGCGTCTTTGACGATGCTTCACTCGGAGGTCGAGGACGTGCTCGACACCCTCACGCCGCGCGAGCGGCGCGTGCTGCAGCTGCGCTTCGGCCTGATCGACGGCCACCAGCGCACGCTGGAAGAGGTGGGCAAGCGGTTCGGCGTGACGCGAGAGCGCATCCGCCAGATCGAAGCCAAAGCGCTTCGCAAGCTCCGCCACCCCTCGCGCTCCAAAAAGCTCCGCGACTACCTGGAGTAGCTAGCAAACGTATCCTCCCCGCTTTGCGGGGAGGTGGCGCGAAGCGCCGGAGGGGGCGAGCTTACGCCCTTGAAACCAAACCCGCCCAACCTGCGTCTCTATTGACGACGGTGCCATGCAAGATCTGGCAATGAGGCGGGCGCGGACCGGTGAGCGAGACTTCGACGCTGTCATCGGGCCCCACCTGGAAGCCGGCTATCGCACAGCTCTCGCTATCCTGCGCGACCCTGACGAAGCGAACGACGCAGTGCAGGAGTCTGCATTCAAAGCCTGGCGCAAGCTGGGCCAGCTGCACGAGGGCAAGTCTGCGCGACCATGGTTCCTCGCGATAGTCGCCAACCAGTGCCGCAGCGAGCGCCGCACGCAGTGGTGGTCGGTCCTCCGCGTGCCCGCTATCGACACAGGCCAGCACAGCGGCGAGCTGGGCGGCGCCCAAACCATGGACCTCGACCGCGAGCTGGCGAAACTGCCGCGCGACGACCGCCTCGCGCTCTTTCTTTACTTCTACCTCGACCTTCCGTTGGAGGAGGTCGGGACCGTCCTTGGCCTTAGCGCCGGCGGCGCCAAGACCCGCGTTTACCGTGCCACGAAGAAGCTTCGCCCCGGACTGGAGATGGACTGATGGACGAGATGCGCTCTGAGATTCGAGCGGCCTTTGACAGAGAGCAAGCAGTGCACCCGCCTGCCCCAGGCTTGCGGAGGAACGTTGTAGCGTCGGTGGTCGCGCAGCCCCGCCGTGAACCGAACCTCCAATGGATTGCTGTCGCAGTCGCGGCGCTCCTGGGCATCCTGGTCGTCGCCGGCTTGATGTCGACGCGCTTTGCTCACCGCACGAGCGTGCCGGTGCCTGCTGCCACCCCAAAGTCGTTGCCAGTCGCGGACTACGGGCCGCCTCCAGCCGGGGTTCCTCTGGTTTACGTCCCGGATCCAAACCACGCGTCATGGCTGATCGGTTTTGACTGGACGGGTAAGCCACGGGGCACCGTGAAGCCGGCGCGACCTTTCGACCCCAATCGCAAATTGATCCAGGCTCCCGACGGCTCGGCCTTCCTGTATGCCGCCTTTAAGGGTGGAGTTGAGCAATTCTTCGATCGATTGGGCAACCCGATGAAAGACCAGGGTTCAGCCCACTATCAAGACCAAATGTGGGCAGAGGACAGCCGGCACCTTTGCACGCTCGACTCTGAGTCGCGGCAGTGGAGAGTGGGCCTCAGATTGGCCGGAGCCGCCCCGACATCCACCAGGGTCGTGGCGCTTGATCCGACCATTGCGCAATCGGGAATCCTCGCTGTCAGCTTCGCAGCGTGCAGCGTGCGAAATGACCGCGCAATTCTCACTTACAGCTACTCCGGGAGGGCTTCACAGTTCTGGATTGTTCGGATCTCAGATGGCACGATCCTTGCGCATCGAACCTACCCGGCAGACCAGCTGGCGAATATCACAGCGAGTATCGATGCCACGTGGATCGCCGAGAACTCTGGAAAGTCGTCGGGTCAGGTAGCCCCAGCAGCGCCGTCGACGGTCATTCGTCGGGTTTCAGATATGGCGGTGATTGCCACCCTCGACCCAACGATCGGCGTCCTCGGCTTCAACAGCAACGACTCGCTGGCGCTTGTGACGACAACGCCGTGGGCGTCTGGGATCACGACCAGCCTTGCGCTGATCAATTTGCAAAGTGGCGCCGTTCTGTGGCGCTCCGATGGCACGGAGGAGTTCGCCGGCTTCCTGGCTCAGCCGGATGGCACTGACATGGCCGTCATGCTGAAGGGTCCCGAAGTCACAGGTGTTGATCCACCTCTGAATCTGGTGATAGTACGCAGCGACGGAGGGGCGACGTCAATCCCCAGCCGCTTCGGGCAGATTTAGCACGGGGCCCCCGCCCGGGGGAAAATAGCCCACATGCCTGTCATCACCCTCGGACGCCAGTTCGGGGCCGGGGGGAAGACGGTGGGCGAGATGCTCGCCCGCAAGCTGAAGATCGACCTGCTCGACTCTCAGCTGATCGACACCGTCGCGCAGAGGCTCCAGCTCCCCAAGGAGGAAGTCGAGGCCGAGGACGAGCAGCCGGGCTCTCTGCTGCACCGGCTCCTCATGGCGCTCGGTTCCGCCAGTGGTGAGCCGATGGTCCAGCCGGAAGCGACCGCCTGGAACCCGCCCAACATCGATCCTGTCTTCGACACACGCCGGGCTGTTCTGGAGATCACCCAGCACGTGATCAATGAGGCGGCTCGAACAGGGAACGTGATCATCGTAGGTCGCGGCGGCGCGTACATCCTCCACGACTTTCCGGGTGCGCTCCACGTTTACCTGCGCGCCTCTGAAGCGATTCGAGTCGCCGCTGTGATGCACCGGTTCAAGATCACCGAGGAGGAGGCGCGGCGGCGGGTGAAGCAGACCGACGAGAACTGGACTGCCTACATCAAGCAGGTTTACGGCCACGACCGAAACCTGGCGTCGCACTATGACCTGGTCCTCGACACCGGCCGTCTGGGCTACGAGGCGACTGTGGATGCGATCATGGCGGCGTTGCGCGCCCGCAAGCCGCTAACGTAGCGGCGTGACCCATGCCCTAGGCTCTCGCACGTCCGGCGTGGACGGATCCAGCGAGGGCGGCCGCATCAACACGATCGACCTGCCCGGGGCCCTGGTTTTGTACGGCGTCGCCTTGCTCCAGGAGCTGCAGCGCAAAGGGCTCAAAACGAAGTTCTCGGTGACTCCTGTAAAGGAGGACGGCGTCTGGTGTCTGGAGCTCAGCTACACGGGCGATCCGCCCATGGGCGTACCCGACCGCTGGCACGGACACCGGGTGATCTTCCGCATGATCGAGGCGCCGAGTGCTTGAGTCCTTCGGGCCCGAAAGCAAGGTTCGAGACGTGCTGGCGCGACTGGGGGACAGGGGCAGGGAGCTGCTGCGGCAGCACGGCTACGACGTCGGCGAAGGCTTTGTCGACGTCCTGTCCCAGTACCAAACACTGGAGCATGCCGCGCGCATGGAGCGCCTCCGGGACCTCAAGAGCCTGGTTGACGAGTTGAATACCGCCCAGTAGCCCGGGGGCATTTCGGTACATAAGAATGTTCCCCTTTTCGGCGCGCAGGTGTAACATCCGCGCAACGAAACTGCAATCTGGTTCGTTATACAGGTCAAGGAACACGTCATTGCAAAAGTCGAAGCTGGAACCAGACAAGGGCAAGTGCGCCTGCGGACGGCGTCTGCAGGAGGCATCGGTCTACCTTTACCGATCCCACACCGATCGCTACCTGTTTCACCGGTGTGACTGCGGAACGGAGTGGACCGAGCACCAGACTGACATCGACCCGACGGAGCCTGTCAGCTCAGACGAGGTGATCGAGGTCCACAAGCAGCTGGCCAAGTTCGAAGGCTCGATCTCGGAGCTTCTTCAGCAGCACTCGGCCTGACAGCCGAGTCGGCCGGCCGTTCGGCCTATCGGCCGGCCCTATGTGTGGCATCCAAACAATTGATTGGCTCTATCGGTGGAACGCGCCTAGTCTGGCGTTACTCAAACAATGGACAACGCCAACGAAGCAGTTCTGTACGGCTCGGACGAGTCACGCGATTCCACCGCGATGATCGACCTGCTGAACGAGCTGGGCGTCAAGTTCGTGTACCGCTCGGTCAACCGAGACCCAACCGCCATGCGCGAGTGGGAGCAGCTGGACGGCGAGAGCGTGCCGTTGCTGCGTGTCGGCAAGAATTCGATCGTTCGCGGCTTTGACCGGATCAAGGTGCAGCAACTGATCGGCTGGGTGGGCTGCTAGCACTCCTAGCTTGTCGGGGCCAACGTTGGCCTGCCTCGGGACGGCCACCTGAACTCACCGCCTAGAATTCAACGGACCCGTTCCGGAGTAGCTCAACGGTAGAGCAGGCGGCTGTTAACCGCAAGGTTCAGGGTTCGAATCCCTGCTCCGGAGCCAATTTCGAAATTTGGATCCAGTCCTAAACGCGGCCGCAAGTTCAAGTCTTGTAGCAACCCCTGTAGCAACATTCATTAATTCATGAATGATCGACCATTCCAATGGAGACAGCTTCCCCATCCCGCCGCGAGTGCCGGCCATGCCGCTCGAACTCTCCAACAATTCCGCCACTCAGTCCTCGCAGATGTCGTCCTCCGAGGTTCACTGCAGTGACGGCGTCGAAGCAGAGCGTGAAGCTTCTAGTGGGGCCGCTGGTCAGATGGATGCGCGAAGGCGGCGACGCCTGGACTGTCAACCTTGCCTACTGGGACACGCGCCGCGAACTCATGGACATGGGAGAAACATTTGATGGACCGCCGGGGACGTTGCTGAGCAACATTGATACTGCGATGGATAGCTTCAGTCCGGACGCCGACCAAGGCGGCCACCAAATCGATGAGGCTCAACTTCGCCTCGAACTTGGCGAGGCCGTGAAGGGGCTACTGGAACTCGGATATCTGACGGACGAATGACCGTCGCTGCGTCAAGCTCTCGATTCCCGGTGGCGAGCGACCAGTTCGAATCGAGACCGAATGCCGAGCTTGTTGTAGGCATGCGCCAGATGAGTCTCGACGGTTCGAGCCCCAATGAACAGCCTGACGCCGATCTGTTTCGCAGTTAGTCCGGTGAGCGCGAGCATCACTACATCGCGCTCCCTCGCCGTCATGTCCGGAAAGTGAAGGTCAATACGTCGTCGAGATCGAATCGACTCAGGATGTTCTTCCGCGGCCTGGACAGTCGATGTCGCCTTGCTGATCTTGGTGTCGGGTGCTGTCGCGTGAACGCGATGAATCCCCGCCGCCGTCGCAACGATCAGCGACACATCGGAGCCGACCGCTCGCACTTCAAGATCACAAGCGATCTCCGGCAGAGATACCGTCTGCGACAAGGAGAAGTTGAGCCGAGCATCGGCCACCAGGAACTGCACGTTTGCGTTGTCCAGCGCCACGGCCAGCTCAGGCACCCCATCGCCGTTGAAATCGGCGGACGCGAGCGCGACAGGTGCGGTCTCGAGCTCGATCTGTGCGGATGTCGGGTGACGCGAAGCATCCTCGGCCCACACAAGCAGCTGTGGTGCACTGCGGCGACCGACGGCGAATTCTGGGCAGCCGTCAAGATCGAAATCCGCGACCGTAACCATGTCGGCACGGAAATCTAGAATCGGCCGGCTGCAGGAGCCCAACATCAAATAAACATTAAGTAAACGCAAGAAAGGCTATTAAGTACCGGGTAAGAATCAGTACAGGTACGGACGCGCGCTCTCGTAAAGCTCAACTACAGTTTCGAAATCGCGTCCGCGGTCAGCGGCTTTGGGGGGTGTAACGGGTTGCGAAGGCTCTGTATCTGCCTGCTCGTTTTGTCTGTCAACTTGTCGGCGACACCCGTCCAGGCCGCGCCTGCCGCGATTCGCTCTAACGGCCAGCCGGCCCTACAGGTGCAGGCTCAGACCGGCGAGCTCCCGGACAGACGCACGAAGAACTCGAAGACGTCACGGAACGCAAATGGCACCTACACCACCACCATCACGAATGGGCCCATTAACTACCGCGACGCGAACGGCAAGTGGCAGCCGATCGACTCGGTGCTCACTGCCTCAGCCAAATCTGGATACGCGTGGGCGAACCGGGCCAACTCATTCAAGGTCAATTTCAAAGATGCCCTTGGTCAGGGCTACCTAGGGATCGACGCCAGAGGGAAGACCTTCACGCTCAGTCTTGACGGGGCTGCGTCCGCCAAAGCAGCCGTGACTGGCTCGCGGGTCTCTTACCCGGCGGTATTGCCCGGGGTCGATCTTCGTTACGACGTCGGCGCAAATGGAGTTAAGGAAACCCTTGTTTTAGCCAACGCCGACGTGCCCAACCACTACCGGTTCACCCTGTCACCTCCGTCAGGCACGACGGTTCGCGCTGTGCGCTTGTCTGACGGATCGTGGGAGTTCTTCCTGCCGGCGCAGGACGACCCTGTTTTCAGCCTGGCTGCGCCTCATGCCTCAGACCGAACCGCGGACCTTCAGGCTTCCGACCCGGAAAACAACGCAACCCTCACTGTTGCCAAGGTCGGTTCCGACTTCAGCATAGATCTCTCTGTCGACGCCGCCTGGCTCAAGAACACGAACCGAGCCTTTCCGGTCGAGCTCGATCCGACTCTTTCGATCCAGCCGGATTCTCAGGACGCGTACTTCCACGGCAACGCTCCGACGGACACGGGCACTCACGACAACAACGGCATGATTCATATCGGGGACAGCAGCTCGCATTACGACTGGAGTGCAGTCCAGTTTGGATTGAGCTCAATTCCTGCTAATGCCCAGATCTCGAGCGCCAGCCTTGGGCTCTTCTACAACGGCTACTGCATCTCGCCACCCACCTCTTGCGGTGGGTCAACGCACACGATCGAGGCGCACCGAATGACGGCAGCCTGGTCGCCGTCTTCCCAGACTCAGCAGCTGGCCTACGACTCAACCGTTCTGTCCACCCTCACGATGACCCTGGATAGCAATCATCGGTGGCTCAGTTGGAACGTCACCGCCACCGTGCAGAATTGGTACAACAGTCTGCAGCCTAACTATGGGTTGCTGCTGAAGCGCAACTCCGATGTTCTTGGCGCCAGCGGGCCAGCGCTCCCCTCAAACCAATACACGTCGGATTCAACCCTGGGGCCAAAACTTGACGTCACGTACACGGCAGAGCCCGTGATCCTTAGCCAGCCGACGACCCTCCACTCGAACGGAGCCGACCTGAGCTGGACCCCGTTCTCGGGCAGCGGCTCGTTTCAGAAATTCGAAGTACACCGCGCGTCGACGGCGAACTTCACCCCGTCCAGCACGACACTGCTCACGACGATCACCGACGCAGCTGTGACGTCCTATCGCGACACGACAGCCAAAGCGGGCGCGGTCTTCTATTACAACGTCGTCGCCAACACTTCTCCGTCGAACTACGTGCAAGTCACCTTGCCTGCTGACGGTCATGCAAGCAAGGTCATCCAACCAGGGCCGGAAGGCAAGGACACCTACAACTGGTTTGATCCAACGTCGACGATCTGCTCGACCTACGGCAAGAGTGACCACGTGACCCTTGGCACGGACACCAACCGGCTAACCCGCATCTTCTTTGGCCTGCCGGTGAACGACATTGCCACCGGTTCAACGATCCAGAGCGCAACGCTCGCGCTCTGGCACTACGAGACCGCCCCGGCTACCGCCAACTCACTTCGTGCTTTCCGGGTCACCCACGATTGGGCCCAGGGATCCAGCAACTCGAGCGAAGGTGCGTGTACAGGCGACGGCGTGACCTGGTACGAGGCGAACGGCGGTTTAGCGTGGGGCAGCCAGGGTGGGGATTTCGCCAGCGGCGCCTCGGACCAGTCGGCAGCGGTGAGCGTGCCGGCTGGCCAGGCGCCGGCCTGGACCACCTTCAACATCACGCCGATCAGCCAGCAGTGGGTGAACGGAACGGCGCCCAACTACGGCGTCATGATCAAGCTCGACAACGAAGCCATCGTTGCCAGCAACCTGCTGCGGTTCTACGCGAGCGATTACACGGGCTCCGCGTCATTTCGCCCCAAGCTGACCGTCACCTACACCGACGGCAGCCACGCGATCGCGCCGACGGTCGCTGTCGGGTCGCCGGTGGCAGGTTCGGTCGTTCGAGGCAGCACAGTCAGCCTGTCAGCGGGCGCGACCGATGACCGGCGAGTCGACAAGGTCGAGTTCTACGTCGACGGATCGCTCGTCGGCACGTCGACCGCGGCGCCTTTCACGATCTCCTGGGACTCAACCTCACCCGGCAACGGCACCCGGACCATTACCGCGAAGGCCTACGACGACGCCGGCAATGTGACGACTTCGTCCAGAGTCGCTGTCACGGTCTCGAACTACCTCAACCCGACGACGAGCATCACCTCCCCGGCGGCCAATGCGAGTGTCACCGGAACCGTGAGCGTCAGCGCCACCGCAAGCGTGGCGAGCGGACTCACCGTGAGCAAGCTCGAGTTCTATTTCGACAACACCCTGTTCGCGACCGTCAACGCACCCGCGAACGGCGCCACGTCGACGGTGTCGTGGAACACGTTCGATTCCGCTCAGCCGGCGTTCGACGGAACTCGGGTCTTGACGACGAAGGTCTACGACAGCAGCGGTTTGATCATCCAGTCGGCAACCAGAAGCGTGACCGTCAACAACACCGTGAGCACCATGTACAAGGGCACCATTGCGCCCGCCTTGGCGACAGGTGTACCCCAGGGTGTGGTCTACGACCCAGCGCTGGGTGGCAATCAGACCACCTACCCCGTGAAGATCAACCTCACCAACACGAGCACGGTGACGTGGTCGAACACGACGACATTCCTCCGCTACCGATGGGTCAGCTCTGACTCACCGGCCGTGACCATCGACGGTCCAAACGTCTCCCTGCCGACCAGCATTCCGGCCGGAGGCAGCGCGAACAACATCACGGTCACCGTCTCGCCGCCGACTCTCGATGATGG
>DATLPO010000139.1:0-31377 GCA_035535675.1 Candidatus Limnocylindria bacterium | reverse complement strand
TGCTCGAGGTGACGTCGAACACCGGCGGCATGCTGCTCTTGTGGCCCTGCGGGACGTCGACCGCGACGTAGGGGATGTCGCGTGTCCGCAGGAAGGCAAGCGTGCCCTCGCGGTGGCGAGCATCCATCCATTCGGGCCTTCGAAGCTCGACGGCGACCTGGAACCCGAACATGCGCTCCTGGACCTGCTCGATGTAGGCGAGCGACCGAGAGGATGGCAGGAACCAAGGGGGAAACTGAAAGAAGACAGCGCCAAGGCGCCCAGCCGCGCGCAGAGGGTCGAGCGCCGTGCGGAATCGGTCCCAGGACTCGTCCACCAGCTCATCGGGCATCTGCTCCAGGTAGATGTTCTTCTCGCGCATCTGGTCGGGCAGCTGTTCGCGGATGTCCTTGGGCAGCGCCATCGGCTTGGTGGGGTGGTTTGTGAACAACGAGAAGGACTTGACGTCGAAAAGAAACCCTGGCTCGGTCCGCGCCACCCACAGCTCGGAGTTCTCGGGCTTGGGCATGCCGTAGTAGGTGGAGTCGACCTCCACCAGCGGGAACTCCGAGGCGTAGAAATGCAGCCTCTCCTCGGACGAGGTCGCGCCCATCGGGTAGAAGAGCTTGGAGTCGATCAGCGACTTGTCGATCCAGCCGGCAATCCCGCACCTGATCAAATCGTTACTAATGTTGCATGTAGGCCGGGTTCGCCCCAATGCACCTACTGCCAGTCGTCGCTAGTGCATCGACAGGGCGAAGCGTCAATCAGGGGTCCCCACGACTCCGTCGTGGGGCGAGGCCGCAGTCCTCTTCCTTGCTTTGGCACAACGTGGTTCCACGGGCGCTATGATCCGTCGCGCCCTTGGGCCGCTACATCCGCTACTGGTACACGTATCGAACCGTCGTGGCGGTGCTGTTGGCGCTGGTCTTCAGCGGATCGATGTTCTGGCTGTACACGCAGCAGCAGTCGTGCGACAGGAGCAGCTTCGATCCCGCGTGCCACGTCAACATCTCGGTCCACCCCGAAGATCGCCTGGTCGGCCTGTCGGCCACCGACCCGAGCATCGTGATCGTCGGCCTCGACAACAAGAGCGTCGAAGCCCTTCAGCGCTACCCCATCCCGCGCAACTACTACGCCAGTGCGTTGCAGAACCTCGAGAAGGCCGGCGCCGCGGTCGTTGCCTTCGACATTGGCTTTCCGGATCCACGAGACGACGTTGGCGACCAGGCGTTCGCCAAAGCCCTGGCTGCCAGCACCATCCCCGTCGTCCTTTCCTACGGTGGGGACAACACGACCGTGAAGGCCGGAAAGCTCGTTCAGACAGGGCCGGACACGGATCCGCGGGGAATCGATCAGATCCCGCTGCGCCTCTTCAGGTGCGCAGACGCGAATCCGGGCCGTCCAAACACGCCATGCCAGAAGCCGTACCCGAACGTCATCCTTGCCTCGACCGACATTCGGCCTGACGCCGACGCCGTCGTGCGACGAATGGCTCTGTTCGTCGAGCCGGCCTGCTTTGCTGACGGCGCGTGCACGACGCCGATCATCAACCCGCTCAGCTTCACCGCCTATCGCGCGTTCTCCCTGCAGAAGGACTTCCAAACTGGGCCGGCCCTGCAGACGTCGGGCGACACCGCGACGTTCTCAACCGCTTGGCCTCAGCCGCTGCAGATCGACAGTGCCGGCTCCGCATTGATCAATTTCACAGGGCCCGCCGACAACTTCAAATCACACGGCCAGTACATCTCGTTCAGCGATGTCGCCAACGGCCAGGTGCCGATGGATTTGACCAACAAGATCGTCCTCGTCGGCGCATACAACCTCACAGGTTTCCAGGACGAGCAGCTGGTGACGACCAGCGCAGGCTCCAACGGCAGGCGCATGCCCGGCGTCGAGATACACGCAAACGCGGTCCAGATGTTCTTGCAGGCGGTTCCTATCCCGGGCAATCCATCGAAGTTCCTGACCACAGAGTCGCCGCTTCTGATCTTCCTGACGATCCTGGTGCTGGCGTTGGTGATGGCGGTTGCCGTCGCGCGTGTGTCTGTGCTGTGGGGCCTGGCCGCCACTGGAGTCGTACTTGTCGTCTTCACGTTTGCCATGAGCTTCCTGGCCACCAACAACAGCTTCGTGCCCGACCTGTTCCATCCCTGGCTCGCCATCGCACTCACGTATTCGGGCGTGACCGCGTACCGATTCCTCTACGAGGACCGCGAAAAGCGAAAGGTGACCGCCCTTTTCGGCCACTACCTGAAGCCCGAGATCGTGGCCCAGCTGGCCAAGACGCGTGGCGGTGTCGATGACATCCTGCGCGGAGGCGAACGCCGCGACATCACCCTCCTCTTCGTCGACGTCCGCGGGTTCACCTCGATGTCGGAGCGCATGGAGGCAGATGACGTGGTCAACGTGGTCCAGATGTATCTCGACCACTTGAGCGGGACGATCTTCACCTGGGATGGCACCGTCGACAAGTACGTCGGCGACGAGATCGTCGCGTTCTGGAATGCGCCTCGTTATCAGGAGAATCACGCGCTGCTCGCCGTCCGGTGCGCTTACGACCTGATCAACCGCGCGCCGGAGCTCCAGGCACGGCTTCTTGCCAAGGGCCTTCCGCCTATCAGGTGGGGTATCGGGGTCAACACAGGGCCGGCCGTGGTCGGCAATATGGGCTCTCGCAGCCGGCTGCAGTACACGGCTCTAGGTGACACCGTCAACACAGCGGCGCGCTTCTGCGCCAACGCTCCCGCCTATCACCTGTTGATCGGTCAGCCCACCTACGACGCGTGCAAGGACTACATCGCTGTGGACATGGTGCCCGGCGTCCAGCTGAAGGGCAAGTCGGCCGAGACCTTCCGCATCTACCAGGTCACTGCGATTCGCGAAACCCCGACCTCTCCATGGGTCCCGTTCCCAACAGAGATGGCCACCGAGGCCCATCAGACGTTTACGCAGCAGTACACGCAGCAGCACCTACAACAGACAGTGCTTGCGGCGGACAGCACGGGATCGAAGGAAATACTGGTGGGAGATGAGGCCGAGCGGGCGATGGCTGCCCAGGCGGCGGTGGCACCAACTCCTCCCTACGAAACGCCCACCCCGGGCTGAGCCGGCGCGGTCAATCGACGCCGCCTAATGAAGCGTCGCGGCGACCAGCATGCACAGCGGCGGCGCCAGGCCGACGACGAAGACGAGGACACTCAAACAGCCTGTTGTTTTCTTGGCAACAGGCTTGACCGGAGGGGTTGGGTTGTAAACGACGTTGGCCGGCTGTCCCCCGACGGGTTGGGCCATCACCGGCACCCCAGCCGGCGAAGCTATGGCTGCCGCCTGGCCGGCTGCAGTCGCAGGCACCATCCGGGAGAGATCGGCGCCGGGCTCGAGGCTTTTCGGCCAGCCGGGGCAAAGCCGATCAGCGATGCGAGACATCGCCTCATCGAACTCCTGGCCGGTCTGGAAGCGCTCCTCGGGGCGCTTCGAGAGGGATTTCAGGATCACCTCTTCCAGGCGTAGGTCCAATCCAGGCCTGAGCACCGATGGAGGCTTGGGCGGCGCCTGAACGTGCTTGGCCATCAGGGTGAAGGGACCGTCCGCCTCCGATGCTGTGAACGGCGGCTGGCCCACCACCAGCTCGTAAAACATGATCCCGGCGGAGTAAAGGTCGCTGCGGCCGTCAACCTTGCTCGAGGCCACCTGCTCCGGTGACATGTACTGTGGAGTGCCCACTGTCGTTCCAGTTTTTGTGGCGGTCGAGCCTGCGCCCGAATCGTCGGTCAGGCGGGCGATGCCGAAGTCCGCGACCTTGACATTCCCTTCATCCGAGAGCAGCACGTTCTCGGGCTTCATGTCCCGATGCACTATCGCGTGCCTGTGAGCGTAGTCGAGAGCCTGCAGGACACCATGCATAACGGCAAAGGTCATAGGCAGGGGAATCGGCCCCTGATTGACCATGTCGCGCAATGACTTGCCGCGGACAAACTCCAGCACGATGTAGTTGGCGTCTCCGATCTGCTCCAGGTCATGGACCTGCACCAGGTTGGGATGGCTTGTGCGAGCCATGACCTGCGCTTCCTGCAGGAAGCGCATGAGGGCTGTCGGGTCAGCGGCGGGAGAAAGGATGAGCTCCTTGATGGCGACCTCGCGCCCTAGGCTTGGCTGCTCCGCCAGGTAGACGGCGCCCATGCCGCCTCTCCCCAACTCGCCTTTGACGATGTATTTGCCGATTCGCCGTTCCCCGGAGGCGGCGGGCGGATATGTGCCGGGGGGGTTGGTGGCCGTCGGAGGCGGAGCCTGGGTTGGCAGGCGCATGGTGGGATCCACGGTGCGCGGAGCCGCCGTGGGAGGGGGCGGTTGGGGCGCGGGCGCCGGCGGGGCCGTATGAGTCGGCAATTTCATCGTGACATCGACCCTGCCGGAGGGCGGCGAAGGCGGCATCGACTCAGCCGGTGCAGGGGTCGCGGCGACCGGCTCTGGCGGGGTCGGGGTCAGGGCGGGAGCCCAATCCGGAACCTCATGCTGCGGCTGTTTGGGTGGCGTTTCGGGGGCCTGACCGGACTCGGTCATTTCGTTCGGAGCCTACCAGAGTGGGTTCGGCGCGAACGGCGCCGCTTAAGGAAGGCGACGAAAGCTATGGTGTTTTGGCGGCATTCGACCCATAATCGGCCCCGAACACGCCACGCTTTCTAGGAGGAAACCTATGTCGCAGATGCCGCCACCGCCGCCCGGACAGCCGGCCCCCATGGGAGGGGCGCCAGGTGCTGTAGGCAGCAACAAGAACCTGTACACGATCCTTGCTTGGGCACTTTTTCCGCCCATCGGGAGCCTGATCTTTCTCTTCGTCGGCAAGGACGATGCCGATGTGAAGTACAACGCGGCCAACGCGACAGTGATCCACGGGGCCGCCTTGGTCATCTACATCATCTTGTGGGTCCTCGCCGTGGTTACAGTCGGGATCCTCGCATTCCTTCCGCTGCTCTGGTACATCGTCTGGTTGGTCATATGGGTGGTCGGACTTATCCTCGCGCTGCAAGCCGGCGGGAGGCGCTTCGCCTTCCCGGGCATTCAGGGGATCGCATCCAAGTACGTGCCCATGGTTGAGTCCTGGGCGAAGTAAACGTTCCTCAACACTGAAAAGGGCCCTAGCGGGCCCTTTTTTATTGCTTGGCGATCTGCTCCAGCGCCTTCTCGACTCCGTGGCGCAGCTCGTCACGCTCCTCGCGCATCAAACCGGCTTCGGCGCGCGCTTGCGCCAGCTGATATCTCAGCCGTTCGACCTCCACGGTCAGCTCGCGGACCCGGGGATCGGGGCCACTGCTCGCGCTTCGAAGATCCTGCATCTCGATGCGCACCCGCTCGAGGGCAACCTTCAGCTCTCGCCTTTCCGCAAGCAGCTCCTGGACCAGAGATTCAGACGGCTTTTTCGGCTCTTTCGACATAGCGGCAGAGTCCGGGTTGGAATTCGCGGAGCCGCAGCTGTTCCATTTCGCCACGCAGGTAGCGGGCCTTGATCTCCAGGCTCTTGATGCCCTTCACGTTTTCGAATGGAAAGCGGTACAGCTTGCCCGAATCGACAAGCTGGCACAGCGCCAGGTGCTCCTCGCCGTCCTTCTCGATAACGTGCTTGTAGCACGGCACCGTCCGGCGGGCGATCTCCATCTTGGTCAAGCCGCTGACTCGTCCTGAGAGCACGTCGATCGGACTTCGCATGTGCGAATGCTAGTTCAGAAGGGTGAGCTGAACGGGCTCAGGAGGGGGCTTGAGAATGACCCGCCGGCGGTCTGACACACCGTGCGCAGCTCGTAGCCGACCCACGGTTTTCATCGTGGCTTCTCCGTATGCAGGAGGAAGATAAGCACGCGCCGCATACGCCTGCTCATAGCGAGTCACCAGCTCAGGCCAGTGCTTGGCAAGCACTGACATGAAATGTTCACGAGTGCCGCCTTTGAGATGGAGCATGCCCGCCCAAAGACCCGTGGCACCCGCAGCGCGGGCAGCCTTGACCACCGCCTCGAGACGGTCAGGACGGTCAGAGAGGCCGGGCAGGATGGGGGCCATGCCGACGCCGACGTCGATGCCCGCCGCGACGAGCTTCTCAATTGCGCGCAAGCGCTGCCTGGGGTGCGCGGTCCCCGGCTCGGTCCGCCGCCAGATGTCCTCGTCAACGGTCGGGATGCTGAACGTGATGTGCAGGTCCGCCCGGCGAGCGAGATCGGTGAGCACGTCGATGTCGCGGACAATCATCGGGCCCCGCGTGATCATCGCGGATGGGTTGGCGAAGTCGCGCAGAGCCTGAAGACATTGACGGGTCAGCCGGTAACGCCCTTCGGCCGGCTGGTAGGGATCGGTGGCGGCCCCGATGACGACGGTTTCCTTGGTCCACGAGCGCCGTGACAGCTCGCTTCGCAGGACGCCTGCGACGTTGAGCTTGATTCGTACAGTCCTTCCGTAACGGTCATCCGAAGGCCTGTCTGCCCGAAGCTCGAAGGCACGGACGTAGCAGAAGGCGCAGCGGTGCTCGCAGCCCGTGTAGGGATTCAAAGACCAGGAAAAGAACATCCCCTTCACACGGTTGAGGGCCGACTTGCATTGGATCTCGACGTACTCGACGTCGGCAAGCCTTGCTTCCGGGGCTTCCATTTGGGCCATGGTAGAACAAATGTTCGTTCCTTAACGGCCGTGGCTAGGCGGTTTTTGTGCGGCCCTTCGGGCGCGGGCGGGTGGTGGACGATGGGCAGAAGTCGTTCAGGATGCACTCCTCGCAGCGCGGCCGGCGCGCGATGCAGATGCGCCGGCCGTGAAGAATCAATCGGAGCGACAGGCCTGTCCACTCCTCCTTGGGCACAATCGAGCAGACCTGCCTCTCGATCTTCACCGGGTCCCTGGATGATGTGACCTTGAGCCGGTTGGTGAGGCGCTTGACGTGCGTGTCGACGGCAAAGCCTGGAACCTGAAAACCAACTCCCAGGATCACGTTGGCAGTCTTGCGACCGATGCCCGGCAGCTTGACCAGGTCATCGAGCGTATTCGGGACTTGGCCGCCGAACAGTTCCACGAGCTTGCGGCTGGCCGCGATGATCGATCGCGTCTTGGCGCGAAAAAAGCCCGTCGGCTTGATGAGCGTCTCCACTGCTGCGGGGTCAGCAGCCGCCAGGTCCGCCGCTGTCGGATATCGCCGGAACAGCTCCGGCGTCACGAGGTTCACCATCTTGTCAGTTGTCTGGGCCGACAGAATGGTCGCGATCAAAAGCTGAAACGGGTCGTGGTGGGCGAGCTCAGTGACCGCCGGGTACACATCGCGGAGACGTTCGTACGTGAGCTTGGCCCTGAGCCGCGCACCCGGCGGCAGCCGAGGAACCGCTCCTGGCTTCTTGCGCTTAGGAGCCAAGCAACTTGCGCGCCGCAGCCGCCACCTGGGCGCCTTCGGCCCGGCCCGCCAGTCGTGCTGTTGCAGCCTTCATGACGGCACCGAACGCCTTGGGTCCTTCCGGCTTGAGCTCATCGATGACTGCGCGGACCTCGGCCTCGACCTCATCCGCGCTCATCGCCGCCGGCAGATATCGGCGCAGCACGCCCATCTCCGCCTCTTCGCGCTTGGCCGATTCCTCGCGGCCCGCCTTGCGATACACCTCGATCGCCTCTTCCCTGCGCTTGACCTCCTTGCGAGCAACGCGTATCACGAGATCATCGTCAAGCGCTCCATCCGCTCCGGTTTCCTTGCTTGCCTTCACCAATTCGCTCTTGAGAAGAGACAGCGTGCTCAACCCCAGCTCGTCGCGATTGCGCCGTGCGTCGATCAGTTCAGCCTGGATGCGGTCGTACAGCGCCACGGCGGCGATTGTCACACACACTCAATGGCCGGATGCGTCGCCGGTTCCGATCGCCGATAATCGGCCCCTATGCTCCTTCTGATCGGACCGGCGGTCGCCATCATCGGGATCGTGGCGGTGGTGTTCGTCATGCGCCACAAGTCAGTCGAAAAACGTTCCATGTACTCTGCCCGGCGCTCTCAGATCGAGCACAAAGTCCGCGCGGCACGCCAGCGCACGTTGGCGCCTCTGAAGCGCGCCGAGAAGTCGCACAAAGGGGAAGACTTCGACGAGACTGCGGCGAGAGCTCCCGCACCCACTCTCACCTACGAGGCGTCCGCATACGCTGCGCCGCCCGTCGCGCCACCTCCCAGGAAGTCATCCCATTCGGCTCCCGCCCAGCCCGTTTGGGAGTCTGAGCCTGCGGTGCCGGAGGCGCCGCCCACCCCAGCGCCCTTCACCCCGCCGCCGCCCGCTAACGAGCCCCCGCCCGCTTTCGAGCCGCCCCCCGCTTACGAGCCGCCCCCCTATGAGGCCCCCGCCGTGGAGCAACCGGCCTGGAATCCGGCCGCCGCCGCCGCGCCCTCGCCCACTCATCAGGAGCAGGCGACCCCGGCTCCCACTACGACTTCGGCGGGTGGAGGAGCGTCGTGGTCAATCGTGGGTGAATCCAAGGCCAGTGCCGAGCCGGAACCCGACACCAAGAAGAAGAAGCCGAAGGACGCTGCGCAGGGAGGCGCGTGGTCGCTGGCCTCCGGGGAGCCGGCCGGAGACGACGTCGAAGAAGGTCCGAAGAGGCCGAGCGCAGTGCTGGCGATCGCCCAGTACGCGGTCCTCGTCGTCGGTCTCGTGATGGTGCTGATCGGCGTTGTCGTGATGGTGGCCAACTCGAAAGGGGCTTAACGCTCGCCGGTGCCCGCTCCTTCGAATGCGGCCAGCACTGCCGCCGCGAGCCCGCTTCCACCGTCCTTCATGACTGTGTCGCAGACAATCGCCCGGTAGCCCAGCTCCTCAATGGCCGGTGCGAGCTCGGCGTCAAGGCTGTCGATCACGAACACGCTCGCGACAGCCGCGTACATTTGCGCGACTGCCACCGCCGAAGGCTCGGATCCCATCGCACGCAACATCTCGACAGTTGGGCCCTTGAGTGCCACTCCGCCGACGATCGGCGTTATCGCCACGGTCCTGCTGCGAGGCAGCACCGAGCCGGCCACCTTGAGGATCGGAGCGATCGAGATGAGTGGGTTGGACGGACCGATGACCACCACGTCAGCTTCGGTTAGAGCTGACAACACCTCGGCGGTAGGCTGTGCGGACTCGATCCCTTCGAAGTCGATCCGCCGAAGCGCCGGCTTCAGCCGCTCTTTGACGAAATACTCCTGGAAGGAGAACACCCCTCGATCTGTGACAAAGCGCGTGCGAACGCGGTCGTCGGTCATCGGCAGCACCTGCGCATCGACACCCCACCTCCGGCAAAGCTCCAGTGAGGTCTCGGTCAGACGGGCGCCTCGGCGCAGCATTTCGGCCCGCACCAGGTGAGTCGCGAGGTCCTTGTCGCCGATCCGGAACCACGCCGGCTCACCGAGACGTTCGAGCGCTTCGAGCGAGTGGAACGAATCTCCCTTCACTCCGTATCCGTCCCTGTCGTTAAACGCGCCGGCAAGCCTGTAGATGACAGCATCGACGTCAGGGCTCACAAGCAGGCCCCAGAACTCGTCGTCGTCAGCGGTGTTGGCGACCACCGTGAGATCTCGGCCTGACAGCAGCGACTGGAAGCCCGCGGCGAGCATCGCGCCCCCGGTCCCGCCGGCGAGGACGACGACCTTCACCTGAAAAGGTCTTCGGAGGCTTGGCGAATGAGGTCTCGTCCGCGGCCGCTTTTTCCTGCCTCGAGACCGCGCACGACCACCACCGGAGTTCGTCGGGTCTTGCCCATAACAAGGCCCGCGGCAGCCGCGACCTCATCAGCAACCGCGAGCACGGTGGCGTGAAGCTCTCTGCCTGCGTCGTCGGGCCGGCCACGCAGGTCTACCAACGCGGGCAGTCCGGCCACGCCGAGGGCGACATTCATGATTCCCAGCCGCCACGGACGTCCGAAAGTGTCGGAGACGATAACCCCAACCGCGATTCCGCTGATCTCTCGGAGCCGGCTGCGGAGGCTGCTGGCGCTGGCATCCGGGTCGATCGGGAGAAGCGTCACCACCTCAGAGCCGGGGATGTTCGACTGGTCGACACCACTGTTTGCGCAGACAAAGCCTTGATGGGTTTCGGTGATCAGGACACGGTCCGATCGAAGCACTCGCACGCTTTCGTCGAGGACCACCTGAACAAACCGAGGGTCGTGCGCGGCGATCAACCGAGCCGCAAGCCGCACCGCCTCATCGCTCGCTGTCACATCAGCGAGATTCCGCGTCCGGCCCTCGGCCTTGGACACCACCTTCTGCGCAACCACCACCGCGTCTCCGGCCTGCAGCGTGATCTTCGCGAGGATCAGCGCAGCAAGGTCGTCTCCGGGACTGACCTCCGGCAGGCCTCCGACACCGATTAGCTCGAGTCGATTCAAACGTTGTGCCGCGGGTGTGCAAGGTCGGCCGGCTCGTCGAGGTCCAGCGCCATCGCGTCCGACCTGTGGAGAGCAAAGTTGACGCCCTTCGTCTTAGCTTCGGCGTGGAAGGCCGCCAGCGAGTCGGCGCCGAAATGGAGCGAGATGGCGTCGGGCGGGCTCAGGTAGAGCGCATTGGTGCCTCCTCGCCCGAGAGCGGGCACCGCCACTGCCGCGGGAGTCGCTACCCGGCCGGCGGCGGCAAGGAGGTCGCGCACGGATTGTTTTGTGACGAGCGGCAGGTCGCTGGAGAGGAGCACCACTGCTCGAGCGCCGTTCTTTAGGGCGTAGGCGATCCCCCTCTGTGCAGCTACGTTCTGACCTTCCTGGCGTGGTTCGAGGAGGGCCTCCGCACCCAGCTCTTCGGCGATCGCCTTGACCTCAGGGCTGCCCGTCACAACCAGGCGCCGCCCGCCGGCCGCCGCCGCTCGGATGGCGCGCTCAGCATTTCGGCGCGCGAGGTCGCGTCGGGCGGCAGGGTCCAGGACTGTACCCAAGCGCTGCTTCGCTGAGTCAAGATCTTTGATCAGCACGATCACCCAGGCTCCCAGGGCGCCGCCCGCTTTCATCGCTTACGGATCACCCCCATTGCGCTCGGATCCGCGGCAGGATCTGCGAAGCGTAGAGCTCGAGGAACCGCGCCTGGTCATTGCCGGGCGCGTGAAAGACAAGGTGGTCGAATCCCAGCTCGAGGTAGGGTCGAAGCTGCTCCAGGTGCTCATCAGGGTCATCCGAGACGAGCCAGCGCCGGTGGGCGACATCCTCAACGTCACGGGCGAGTCGCTCCATCTCTCGCGGATCGTCGATGCCGGCCTTGAGGTCGGCGGGCAGAGCCAAGGCTGCCCAGATCTTGGTGTCGGCCATCGCGCGCTGTCGATCGGTGTCGTATGACACCTTGACCTCGATCATCCTGTCGAGAACGGTCGCGTCTCGACCCGCTTCAGTCGCCCCCTCGGCAAACGACGGGAGGAGCTGGTCGGAGTAGAGCTCCATACCCTTGCCTGAGGTACAGATGAGGCCGTCACCGACCCGCCCGGCGAACTTCGCCACCTGAGGACCGCCGGCGCCGACAAAGATCGGTACCTGATGATCCGGGCGGTCATAGATGGTGGCGTTCCGCGTGTGGTAGTACTCGCCGTCGAAAGTCACCAGCTGTTCCGACCACAGCTGCTTGATCAGGCGAACTGCCTCGCGGAGTCGAGCGAACCTTTCCTTGTTGTCAGGCCACTGGATGCCCAGCGCACCTTCATTGAGGTGCTCGCCCGTCCCGACTCCGAGGATCATTCGGTCCGGGTAAAGCGAGCCGAGCGTCCCGAAGGCCTGTGCGACGACGGCTGGGTGGTAGCGGAAAGTGGGCGTTGCGACCGAGGTGCCGAGCGACACCCGTCGCGTCCGCTCTCCCGCGGCTGCGAGCCATGCGAAGGCAAATGGTGCATGTCCGTCGGAGTGCCGCCATGGCTGAAAGTGATCGCTGACGAACACGCTGTCAAAACCACGCTCCTCGGCGGCGATCGCAAAGTCGAGCAGGGTGCGCGGTCCGAACTGTTCAGCCGATGCCTTGTATCCGAGCCTCAGCATGTTTCCTTCAGCGCTTGAAGTAGCGGTTCCAGCTGAAGCCCACGCCCCCCGCGGCCGCGGCCACGATGACGACGCCGAGCGCGATCAGCGAGTGGCTGTCAACGTTGGCGACTCGCGTCATCAGGAGCAGCGCAAGCGAGCCAACTGCCAGCAGCATCATGAGCACCAGCGTGACGGCGCGGTGGAGCTTCATCGCCCCACCAGCTTACCGGCGCGATACTTTGAGGGCGTGGCGTCCATTCTGCATCTGGAGTCGGTCACCTCCACGCAAGACATCGCCCGCGACATGCCTATCGGCTCGATCGTGATGGCGGACCATCAGACGGCCGGTCGCGGGCGGCTCGAGCACCGTTGGGAGGCGCCACCGGGCACCGCGTTGCTCGTGTCGTTCGTCCTGGCGCCCAATCCGATTCTCAGCCTGGCCGCTGGAGTCGCGGCCGCGGAGGCGTGCGGTGCCGGTGTTCGCCTCAAGTGGCCAAACGACCTGTTGCGCGACGGCCTCAAGGTCGGGGGGATCCTTGTCGAAGCCACGCCCTTTAAAGCTGTGTGCGGGATTGGAATCAACCTCACCTGGGCACCCGAGGGGGCGACGAGCCTAGGCCAGCCTCGCGATCAGCTCGTGGGACGGTTGGAGCCCGCTGTCGAGACCTGGGCCTCATCACCCCCCAATGAGGTGCTGACCCGTTGGCGTGAGCTCTCCGACACCCTCGGCCGGCGGGTGCGCATCATGCTCCCCGATCGCACCATCGAGGGTCTGGCGCAGGACATCAACGAGCGGGGCGAGCTGATCGTGGACGGCACCGTGATAAGCGCCGGGAGCCTCACGCATCTAGCAGATTGACGATTTCAGGCAGCACCTCGCCTGACCGTCCGTGGATGACGACCTCGGCCAGCGGGTCGAGCGGGGTCGGCTCCGCGTTGATGATGATGAGGCGGGCTCCCGACCTTACCGCGACGAGTGGGATGTCGGCCGCCGGATGCACGACAAGTGACGAGCCCACAACTACCATCACGTCGGCCTGGCTCGCAAGCGCAAAAGCTTCTTGCACGGCCGGCACCGGCATCGGCTCGCCAAAAAGCACGACTGTGGGTTTGAGGAACGTGCCGCCGCAAGTCCTGCACCTGGGTGGCATCTCGACATCCAACCGCGACTGGACCTCAGAGCGTTGCTCCCGATTTCCGCAGTCGAGACACTGCACCGTGCGGCTGGAACCGTGGACCTCGATTACGTGCCGGAACCCAGAATCCTGGTGCAGCCCGTCGGTGTTCTGGGTCACCACTGCCGACAGAACGCCCGCCGCTTCAAGGGCGGTAAGTGCGTAATGTCCGGCGTTGGGCCGCGCTGCCAGAGCGATAGCGCCTCGCTCTTTCGACACTGTCCAGTAGGCGGCCGGATCCTGCATAAACGCATCAATCGAAGCGACCTTGACCGGGTCGTACTTGGTCCACACCCCGCCCTCACCGCGAAACGTCGGTATCCCACTCTCCGCCGAGACGCCGGCGCCCGTCAACGCAAGCCCGTTGCGAGCGGCCGACAGCAGCTCGGCGGCTCGCTGGACTGTCACGCGTCGGCCTGCTGTGCCGCCGCAAACACCGATTGCTCCGCGTACTGGCGCTTGTAAGTCTCATAGGAGTCGAGCGCAGCCTCGGTTGGGATTTGCACCCACTGTGAGTCCCGGTTCTCACGAATCGCCGTGACCCTGAAGACCCGGAACTTTTCCGCCGACTTGCCTTTGAGCTGAAGGCCCGGCATCTCGTCGACAGCGATGTAGTCCGAGCAGGCCTGGAAGGTGGGCCAGCCGATAAGCAGGTTGAACGCCGGGGCAGCGCCGCAGTAGCGCGCAGCGGTGTTGACCGTGTCCCCGAGGGCCGTGTATTGAAGGCGGTCCTTGCTGCCCATGTTTCCGACCACGGCAGGGCCTGTGTTGACGCCGATGCCCCAGCTGACCGGCGGTAGGCCATGCTCGACGAGCTTCGCCTGGAGAGCTGGGGCCTCAGCGATCAGGTCGTAAGCGCAGCGCAGAGCCAGGAGGGCGTGGTTTGGCTGTACGACGGGGGCGTTCCATAAGGCAACCACCTCGTCCCCCACGTACTTATCGATGGTGCCGTCCCACTTCAGGATGAGCGAGCTCATGTCATCGAGGTAGTGCTGGATCACCGCCAGCACGTCCTCCGCCGCCATCGCCTCGGACATCGCGGTGAACCCACGGATGTCGACGAACAAGAGCGTCAGGTCCCGCCTCTCGCCCCTTGAGATGATCTCGTCGACCGAGTGAGTCGCAGCCAGCTGCTTCACGATGCGCGGGTCCACGTAGTGCCCGAAGATGCGCTCCACCTTCCGCCGCTCGCGGTCCTCCAGCACATAACGCGCCGCCATTGAAAAGGTGGCTGAGAGGACGATGGCGATGGGCGCGTACAACGGATCAGCGAGGTATCCGGCCTTGCCCAACAGGAGGATGCCGACGTAATAGGCGACGAGGAGCCCGCCTGTGAAGATCACCGCGACTCGGAACGAAAGGACGTACACGACGACGGCGACGATCAGAGAGAGGAGGACTATCGCGAAGAGAATCGAGCTGCCGGGCTGCACCCGTATGTACCTGTCGTGGAGGACCGTGGTCATTGCGTCGCCCATGATTCGATAGCCATAGTTCTGGTTGTCGAGCATGCATCGCGGACGGCCGTCCGGACAGAAGCTGGAGTCGTGGTGGAAGCTGACAGCCTGCGAGTAAACGTCACCGGCGTCGATGAACTTGGTGCCGACGACGACGATGTGGCCGGTTATCAGCTCCGGATGCGGACAGCTGGAGTTGTATGCCTCCTGGTATGAGCAGCTCGGGCCGCCGCCCCTGGTGAAGTTGATCAACATCTGGTCGCCGACGAGCGGAATCTCGTGCGTACCAAATTTCGCCACGCTGCCGTTCACCTCGAGCGCGTCGTCGATTCCTTGCGAGATTCGCAATGCCTGCAGGAAAGCGGGCTCGTCGGCCTCGTTCTGGGGACACGTGGCCGACGGATCAGGACGAAGCACGACGCCGCGAACGTTGCTCGCGTCATCAGGGTTCGCCAACCCACGCTCTCCAAGTGCGGCAGCGACGGGCGGGGCGAAGATTCCCTGCGGCGGCAGGTCTGCCGTGCAGACGAGGACCACATTGCCGGCTTTCTGAATCGCCTGGGCGAGGGCGACGTTGGTGTTCTTGATCTTTGGGTACCGATCAAGGTCGGTACCGGTGAGCTGATCGAGAACGATGTCGAAGAGGATCACCTTCGGGTGAAGGCTTGCGAGGTAGTTGATGACCTGGGCGTGGTCCGCGTTGTTGAAGGGGTACGTGCCGGTGGCCCTTATCGACTCCGTATCGATCGCGATGAACGTCACGCTCTGATCAGGCGCCGGAGCGGGGAACAGCTGGTCCTGGGCAGCATAGAACGGTCCGCTCACCAGGCCGACGACATTTAGGACCGCGACCAAGAGACCGGCAAGGAGGCCTGCCAGCGCGAAGCGCCAGGCCAATCGCCAGTCGCCCACACGCTCCCGGACCATGCGCCGCTATGTTAGGAGCCGTGCGGCTGGGTGTCCCGGAATCGCGACGGACTCTCGCGATCTACGTCGCCGCCGGTGCTTCGTTCGCCGCGCTGTCGGCGCGGGGTCTCACCGTTCCGCTCTACGCGCACGAGCTGGGAGCTGACAGGTTCCAGGTCGGAGCCCTCTTCTCGGTCGCGACGCTGGCGGCGGCGCTGCTGTCAATGCCATCGGGAGTTCTGATCGACAGGTTCGGTACCCGTACGCTGCTTGCCCTCTCGATCCTCATCTCGGCGGGTTCGCAGCTGGCGATGACCGCCACCACAAGCGTGCCGCCCCTGTTTCTGTGGCAGATCGTCGGCGGGCTTGCCATAGGAGCCCAGCAGGCCGCGCTCTTCAGTGCTGTAACTGCGTTGGTCCCGAGCGGCCGTCTCGGTCGATCAATGGGTTGGCTGACGTTTTCGATGCAGGTGGGTTTTTTCATGGGCCCGTCGGTCGCCGGTGTCCTTCTTCAATGGATCGACCTCCGGACCGACATCGCGGTGACCACCGTGATGCTGGTGCTCGCCGTCCCAGGCGCCCTGGTGGCCAGCAGCGCCCCGCAATCGGGAAAGCGGCTCTCGCTCATGGAACCGCTGCGCGCGCTGGTCCGTCAGCCGTCATTCGCTCCTGTGACCATCGGGCTTGTCGCGTCGACGCTCGCCTGGGGGACAGTCGGCGCATTCCTGCCGATCTTCGGCAAGGAGAGCCTCGGTTTGCCGAGCGCGCAGATCGGCCTGATGCTCGCGATCCAGGCGGTGGCGAACGGGCTGGCCCGCCTGCCGGGCGGCAGGCTCGTTGACCGTGCCAAGCGTCGTTGGCCGATCGTCTTCGTCGGTGTGATGGTGTGGTCGGTGGCAGCCATTGTGCTCGGCCACCTGACTGGGTTCTGGGGGCCCGTGATCCTTCTCGTGCTGGCCACGCCCTTCATCGCCACCGTTTACGTGGCCATCGGAGTCGTCTTCGGCGACCTGTCGGCGGCTTCGACACGCGGGGTCACGATGGGCGCCTATGGGACTGTGCTGTTCCTTGGCCTGGCGGCCGGCCCCCTTATCTTCGGGCCGATCGTCCAGTCCTATGGCTACGCTGCCGGCTTCACGACTTGCGGGGTGGTCGCGATGGTCCTTGCGCTCGTGATGGCTGCTTTTCACGCGGAGCCTTTGCGAAAGCGATCCGAGGTTCAGCTGCCGCCGGCTTCCCCCGGAACGTAGGTCCCCAGTCATCGCCTACACCCATCGCCGGAACTTCACCCACGTGCTCGGCAATCACCTTGTAGTGGCTTGGGAACGCCAGCACGGGCAGTGAGGCAAGGTCGAACACGCCGACCTCGAGCATCTCCGTTCCAGGGCTCGGCCGGCTGCCCTCGGCGAGCCGTGCCTGGTAGGCGATCCCGATCATGCTGGGAGCGCCTTCCTTGGCGATGTGAAACACGCCGATCAGGCGGACCAGCTCCACCTCTGCACAGATCTCCTCCATGCATTCGCGAGCTGCGGCGTCCCATGGATCCTCGTCATCGTTGACGAATCCGCCTGGAAGGCACCAGAAGCCGAGGCGCGGCTCGATGGCGCGACGACCAAGCACCACGCCGCCGTCAAACTCGATGACAACAGCCGTCGTGACCTTCGGATCGTGCCAGAGGACGAAGTCGTCGTTGGAACAGGCCTCAACCTCGCGACCCTCGATGACCCGGACGCCGAGCTCGGACCCGCAGAGCACGCAATAGTGAGGCATGTTTCGACTCTAGCCCTTACAAAGAAGAGCGGGGTTACGCGTGTTGCTTGGAAGGAGTCGCTTTCATGTCGGCCACTCGGACCTGGTTGCGGCCTCCCTGCTTGGCGGCGTAGAGCGCCTGGTCCGCGCGCTCCATCAACGTCGTGAACAGGGCGGGCTCTGCGGTTGCGGAGACGCCGATGCTGATTGTCAGCTTCAGACCACCTGGGAAAGTGGCGGCCGCGACTTTGGCACGGATTCGCTCAGCAAGGGTTCGCGCTCCCTGTTCGGTGGTCTCGTGAAGGATGATCCCGAACTCCTCCCCGCCGTAGCGCGCGCAGACGTCCGATTCCCGCGCGCCCGCTGTAAGGATCTTCGCCAGCTCATGAAGGACGGCGTCCCCTTGCAGATGCCCGTACGTGTCGTTCACCTGCTTGAAGTGATCCAGGTCGATCATCAGAAAAGCGATGCTCTTGTGGTAGCGGCGCGCCCTGTGCATTTCCTGGAGATAGCGTTGAGCCAGCGCGCGGCGGTTGGGAAGCTGTGTGAGCTCGTCGGTGAGCGCGTTCTCCTCCTGAGCCTGGAACAGCTGGGCGTGGCGGATCGCTATGGCGCCCTGTGAAGCTACCCCGTTGAGGAGGTCTGCCTGGTCCTCGGTGAGCTCTCTCGATGTGTTCAGGTAGAGCTCCATCGCACCCATCAACACGCCTGCGCGCTGCATCGGAACAACCAGCACGTGCTGCGGGTGGCCTCCGGCCTCGAGCCCTGGCGACGCTTCGTCGGCAAGCCCCAGGACCATTGGCCGCATGGCGGCCAGCGCCGTGCGAAGAGGCTCCTGTTCGAGATGGCGCACGGCCCCCTTGGCTCGATAAGAGAGGTTGTACTCGGCCTGGCGGCGCATCTCGTTCTCGCCCGGGGTCACCAGGTACATGGCGCCGGCGACAGCACCCATGATCCTGCCGGCATGTGTGAGGGCGACGTTCAGAACCTCCTCGAGCGCCAGCGAGGAGTTGACGGCTGAGGCGATAGCGAGCAGAAGGCCTGCCCGATCTCGCGCGCCGCTCTCATCGGCGAGGGCGGCCTGAAGCTCGCGGGTCGTCCGGCGCAGACGCATCAAAGACACTGTCAGCAGGACGAACGCGATGACGAGCAGAACTGACGTTACGAGCAGGACGCTCGCTATATCCGGCAAAAGACGCCTCCCCTTTGAGTTGCCATAGGTTAACGCCCCGGACCGCGCCTCGGTTCGGGCTATACTCGCCCCGACCTGGAGCCGATCTCTTTCGACGACCTCCCCCTGGGCGGCGAGTGGACGACCCGCCGGCGCACCATCTCCGAATCAGAGATCGCGCTTTTCGCAGCCGTCGTGGGCGATTTCTCCCCCCTGACCATCGACGCCCCCGGTGGCAGCAGCCGTGTCGCCCCGCCCGCGCTCCTGGTCGCCATGGCCGTCGGCCTGGGCTCGATGGATATGCCCGTGCCATCCGTGGCCGCTTGGGAGTGGCTCAACTGGAAGTTTCCGCGGGCCATTCATGCCGGGGACACCGTCTACGCACGTTGGACGCTGACCCAGAAGCGGGCACCGATCGGGGGATCGCCCACCGCCATAGTGGTTTGGCGAGTGGATGTGCATACCGCCGACGGGACACTGTGCGCCGAAGGCGAGGTCGGGGCAAGCGTGATGCGCAACGGGGGCGCAGCGCTCGCACGCACCGTGGAACCCGCGTCAAAGCCACGCGTCGCTGAGCCCGCGGCTGCTGCTGCTGCCGGCACGGCGGCTCCCCGCAGAGGGCGGCGGCGCCGGCGGACGCCGGGTAGCGACGGTGCCAAGAGCGCGTCTGACGCCAAGGCGGTGGTGGCATCGGAAGCGCCTGCGCCGGCCTCGCCCCCTGCCGAGCGAGCAGCGAGCGGCACCAGGCGGCGGCGGCGGCGGCGATCGCCGGCGTCGGCTCAGGCTCGAAACGGCGATGCTCCGCCGGCTGCCCAAGCTGCAGTCGAATCCCCAGTCTCCTCTCAGATCCTGCCGACGGCCGCCTCCCCAGGGACCGCGAATCCGCTCACCCGCGCGATTCGGCGCCTGCGCAGGCCTTAGCTCAGGCCGGGACTTCCAAAGCCTCCAGGTACTCGATCACCCGGCGTGTGAGCTGGCTCGGGGTGGAAGCGCCGCTTGTGACTCCCACCTTCTTGGCGCCTTTGAACCAACTGGGATCGAGATCTTCGAGGTTGTCGACCAGGTAGGCCGGCTTGTGGCCGAGCTTCTTGACGACCTCGACCAGCCGCAGCGAGTTGGATGAGCGGGGACTGCCCACCACGATGACCAGGTCGACATGTGGCGCCGCCTCAACGGCGGCTTCCTGGCGCTCCTGCGTCGCGCGGCAGATCTCGTTGTGGACCTCGGCGTTGGGGTATCGCGCCTGGACCCGCCCGATCAGGTCCTCTGTGTCCCACACGGAGAGCGTCGTCTGGCAGGTGACAGCGATCCTGTCTCCCTTCAGGTCCAGCGCGTCGATGTCCTCGGGGTCCTGGACCAGGTGCACCTTTCCGGGGGCCTCCCCCATCACGCCCTCCGGCTCGGGATGCCCTTTCCGACCGATGTAGACGACCTCATAGCCCTTGCTTGCCAGATCGAAAACCAGCTCGTGCGTGCGGACGACGTCCGAGCAGGTGGCGTCGATCGGGTTTAAGCCAAGTTCGACAGCCCGCTGCTTCACCTGTGGCGAGACACCGTGGGCAGTGAAGATCACTGTGCCTTCCTTGATCTGGCTGAGCCCGGCCAGCCTGTCGTTCTGATCCACCAGCTCGACTCCCTGCCGCTGCAGGTCGTCGGTGGCGTGAGTGTTGTGCACCAGCATGCCGAGCATATGCACGGGACCTGCGGTCTCCTCCCGCACCCGTTTGGCAATACGAAAAGCGTCAACCACGCCGTGGCAGTAGCCGCGCGGCGTGATCTTCAGGACCTCCATGGACGTATTCGAGTCTACGCGGGCCGATTTGGTGGCATGATCAGCGCTCCATGGCGGTCGCCGCGGCTCCCGAGAGGTCGATCTCCGAGCGCGCGCTCGAGGCGCGCCAGGCTCGCATGGACCGCTTCCTCGCCATGGTTCTCGACCTCATCGTGGTCGGGATCCTTTCATTCATCGTCAACAACGTGTTCGGCGTCACGCAGGTCACGTCAGGAGCGCCGCTCACGGGCGACGCCACCTCCACGTTCTTCACCACAACCACCGCGGTGGCATGGCCATGGCTCGTCCTTTTGTGGATGGCCTACTTCATAGTTCCCGAGAGTACGTTCGGAGCCAGCCTCGGGAAGATGGTCAGGGGCCTGTGCGTGGTGCGTCTCGACGGCGGCCCGGTCAGCTTCGGATCGATCCTGGTTCGAAACGTTCTCAGGCTGCTCGACGTGCTCCCCGGCGCGTACCTGCTCGGCGGTGTGCTGGTGCTTGGGACCGGCAGCAGCCAGAGGTTTGGCGACATGGTCGCAGGAACGACAGTCATACATCGTGCACGCGCTCTCGAACCACACGCGACGCGACATCCCGCTCCAGGCACTCGGCGCGCTGTCGGCCTCGGGCTGGTTGCCTTGCTTCTGTTCACGATCGCTTTCGATTACTTCGGCCGTCCGGCTCTAGTTGTCGAGGGACTCTACAACCAGCACGAGTTGCTTGGCCCTGACCTGACTTCTTACCGATTGGGGACTCCCCAATGGGGTCTTGGGCGGGTCACCTACACGCTCACCGCTTATGACGGAGGACAGCCCTGCACTGGCACAATCACTCTCAACTGGGGCTTGTCCGGCTGGGAAATGAGAGACGGCACGCTGGTTTGCCCGCCCTGACCTCCCGCTAGCGCACACCCGCGAACAGGTCAGGCTCGGGTGTGTCTGAGCCCGGCTTGCCACGTGCCAGCCGGTAATACTCGGTGCCGAAAGCCATCCTGTACATCTGGTCGGCCATCGTCGTGAACCACGAGTTGGGGTCGTTCTGGGTCACGTGCGCCGTGAAGGCCTCCCGTTTGGCGTCGACGTACTTACCGACATCCACTCGGGTCGTGACCAGCTCATCGGGCGTGCCGATGATCTGGATGGTGTCGTTGCGACGATCCTCCTCGGGCACCTGCTCCATGAACTTCTCCATGAGTGAACGCGGGATAGCCATGTAATAGACCTTGCGGGGACGCCACCCATCTTTTTCCAGCACGTCCAGCGCGGCATTGGTGGTGTGGTGCGCCTTGATGTGGTCGGGGTGCCCGTACGTACCGTCCGAGTCGTAGGTGACGACGACATCCGGGCGCTCTTCGCGGAGGATTGCCGCCAGCTTGGCGGCCGCCTCGTCGAGCGGAGCCTGGTGAAACGAGCGTGGATCGTCGTTTTCGGGTGTACCGACCATCCCTGAGTCCCGGTAGCCCAGGAACTCGAGTCGGTCGACCCCGAGGATCTTCGCTGCTGTCTCGAGCTCTTTCGTGCGGACTTCGCCGAGACGCGGGCGCGTCGCCTTCTCATCCATGTTGTAAATCTCTCCGGCCTCACCCCGGGTGCCGGTCACCAGCACAACCCGATGGCCGTCCGCCTTCGCTTTCATCATCACGCCCCCGGTCGAGATCGCTTCGTCGTCGGGGTGGGCGTGCACCAGAAGAAGAGTTCCCATCAATTGATCAACACGTCGGCGAGCTGCTGGATTCCACCGTGGCCGGGCCCGGGGATTGTGCGGTCGGCGGCGGCGATAACCTCCGGCAGCGCTCCCTCGACAGCTATGCCCAACCCGGCCCAGGCGATCATCGACACATCGTTTCGCCCATCTCCGACCGCGACGGCCTGGCTCTGCGGGATTCCCAACCGCTCGCAGAGGAAGGCAAGCGCGTTGGCCTTGTCGCTCTCGATGGTTGTGAACTCCAGGTAGGTCGGCATCGAAGTGGCTGCGTTCAGCCTGCCCTGCCAGCGCTTCCGGACCTCGGGAAGCAGCGCCTCCAGGAGTTCTCGTTTGGCGACGATGACCAGCTTCGGAGTGGTCGGTCCCATCGCCACATCGAGGTCCCCGACCACGTTGATTGGCATGCCTGCATGGTTCGCGTACTCGTGAGCCTCGGGCCGGTCCCGCTCGACCAGCAGCATGTCGTTGTCGTAAGCCTGGATGTGGAGGTCACGCTCGCGCGCGAAGCGGATCACGTCCATCGCCAGGTCGTGTGCGATGCCATGGTCGAGGAGCATCTCACCGACGGGCGTTCGGACCTGCGCTCCCTGGTAGCAGATGATCGGGCTGTCAAGCCCTATCCGCCTGGCCCACGGCAGAGCTCCTGGAAATGGACGCCCGGTGCACGCGACAACTGTGACGCCGGCCCGGAGGATCCGACCCACCGCCTCCACGTCCCGAGGGTCCAGATGCAAATTGGCGCTGAGAATCGTGCCGTCGAGGTCGAGGGCCAGCAATCGATACCGCGAGGTCGGCGCTACCGCTTTACCTCTGGGTTCAAGAGGTTGGGAGGCCGGCCGCCACGAACCGCAGTCGCGATGTTTCGGGCCGCCATCGCCGACATCTCCGATCGCGTGCGCACCGTGGCGCTCGAGATGTGAGGCGCAAGCACGACATTAGGCATCGAAATCAGGCCGGGGTGCACCGCGGGCTCTCGTTCGTAGACGTCCATGCCGACGCCGGCGATCTTCTTGGCGCCCAAAGCCTCGACCAGCGCCGCTTCGTCGACGACCGGTCCGCGAGACGTGTTGATGAGGATCGCCGATCGCTTCATCTGGCCGAACTGCGCCGTGCTGAGCATGTGGTGCGTCTGCTGAGTCAGGGGCACGTGCACCGAGATGAAGTCGGACTCCGCCAGCAGCCTGCCAAGGTCGGCCCGCGCAACCCCAAGCTGCTGTTCGGCGTCTGGCGGAAGTGGCTGCGGGTCGTAGTAGAGAACGCGCATGTTGAAACCCCGCGCGCGATGCGCGACGCCGCGGCCGATGCGGCCGACGCCGATAAGGCCCAGGGTCGCGCCGAACACGTCGGCGCCGAGCATCATGTCGATCGCCCAACCCTTGAATCGTCCCTGGCGCGTGAAGGCGTCAGCCTCGACGATTCTCCGGGCGGTCGCCATCAGCAGAGTGAAAGCAAAATCGGCGGTTGCGTCGTCGAGCACACCCGGCGTGTTGGTCACCATAACTTTGTGTGCGGTTGCGGCGGCAACGTCGATGTTGTCGAACCCAACAGCCACGTTGCTGACGACTTTCAGCCCAGGGGTCGATAACACGGTCTCGCGGATCGGATCCATCAGCTGGCTCACGATCCCGATGCAACCTTCAGCGGCCTGCCGGATGCTCGGTTCATCCAGGGGACGGCCCGCCGGGTAAGCGATCACCTCAGCAGCCTCGGCAAGGATTGCCGGACCTGGATCCAGGATCGGATGCATCAGAAGGACGCGAGGTTTGCCACTCGTGCTCATGGATTCAGTCCCAGCTCCTCGGCTATCGGCTTCAGGGCATCGCGGACGATCTCCACGTGCTCGTCGAAGGGTATACCGAGGAGCTCCGCGCCGTTGACGAGCTCCTCGCGATGCACCGCGCGAGCGAAGGCCTTGTCCTTCATCTTCTTCCGCACTCCGGCCGGTTCCACAGCGCTCAGCGATTTGTCGGGCTTGACCAACGCGCACGCGATGATGAAGCCGCACATCTCGTCCACGGCGTGGAGCGTCTTGCGAATCGGCGTGTCGCGCGGGACATCCAGGTAGAGCGCGTGAGAGGCGATGTCGTCGAGGATGTCCTCCGGCCAGCCTTTCTCCCGCAGCATCGCGATTCCACGCATGGGATGCAGGTCGAGGGTCGGGCCTGACTCGTAGTCCCAATCGTGGATCACGCCCAGCAGTCCCCATCGCTCCTCGTCCTCGCCAAAGCGCCGTGCGTACGCCCGCATGGCCATCTCAACGCTGCGCATATGACGGCGAAGCTGTAACGAAGGTGTGATCGACGTCATCAGGTCCCAAGCCTGGTCACGTGTTGGGGTCATTTGAGGTGAGACCGGGGGGCCGGCCGAGAGATTCGGTGGCCAGGTGGTTCAGCTGCTAGGCGCGACCGAGTAGCGGAGCGCGCGCATCCGTGGATGCGTAAGCGAGCAACGGAAGTCGCAACGACGCAGATGGGCCGCATGGGCGCCGAAGCTCCGGTTGGCATCCCCGGTTTCACCTCAAAATGTCCTTCAATGCGCCGAGCAGGCGTGCGTGCTGGTCGCGCGTGCCGATGGTGATTCGAAACCAGCCGGCGATCGGCTCACGATCGTAATGCCGGATGAGGATCCGCCGTTCCTGTAGCGCATCGGCGACGGCTGCCGCCGCGTTGCCGGGCGGAGGCTGCACGAAAAGGAAGTTGGCCGCCGACGGTGCAACGTCGAAGTGCAGCTCATGCAACTGGTCCGCAAGCCAGGCGCGCTCCGCCACGACGTGCTCGACGATCTTCCGGTGGTGATCTTCATCCTGGATGGCGGCGACTGCCGCCGCGGTGGCCAGGCGATCCATGTTGTAAGAGTCCCTCACCATGTCCAGCGCTGCGATCAACGCGGGGTCGCCGAGCGCAAAGCCGATCCGCAGCCCGGCCAGCGCGTACGACTTCGACATGGTTCGAAGGATCAATAGGTTCTGATGCTTCTCCAGCAGGCTGACGCATGACTCCGGCGCGAAGTCCACGTACGCCTCGTCGAGCACAACCACCCCGCGCCACCTGGTGACGACATCCTCGACCGCGGCTTCGGCCGCCCATGTGCCCGTCGGCGAGTTGGGATTGACGGCGAACTTGAGAGGCGCGTGATCCTCGGCCAGCTCCTTTGCCCAGATCCAGCCTTCCGCGCTCGGATGGGGCGCGGGCACCGCCTCATGGATCCTGCACAGTGGCTCGAAAAGCGGGTAGGTCGGGGTGGGATAAGCGACATGGTCTCCCTTACCGACGAACGCCCTGAAACACATCTCGATCAGCTCGTCAGCGCCGTTGCCCAACGCCACCTGAGATGGCGCCAGGCTGAAATGGGCGGCGATCGCCATCCGGGCGGGCGCCGCGGTGGGGTTTGGATACAGGCGCAGCGTGTCGCCGGCTGCGGCTTTGATCGCCTCGATGACTTTGGGCGAGGGTGGTAGGGGAGACTCGTTGGTGTTGAGCTTGATCCAGTCCTCTCCATCGGGAGGCTGCACGCCGGGGACGTATGGGTCGAAGCCCCGAAGGGCTTTCTTCAGGAAGCTTTCCGGCATTCGAGCAAGAAGCATTCGAGAGCGAGGCGCGGGCTGACGTTCTGCTCCAGGTAGCCAAGGGTGTCGTAGGAGAGCTCCACCAGCCGCGCCCACCGGCCCTGTTCCGCGCCGCGGCTCGCGAGCATTCGCCGGCGGAGCTCGATCTGCCAGCTGGCGATCGCGAAGAGCGCAGGATCCTCGTGCTCGCCTTCGCTTCGCCGCCACGCCATCTGGCTTCCATCCAGCTCGGCAGCCACCTGCAAAGGCACGTCAGCCGGGGCGCCGAACACCTCCACCAGGCGCTGCGTCCACTCGCGGTGGAGCTGGATCACGGTGTCGTCGCCGGCCACCCGGAGAGCCCAGCCCGGCCGGCCGCGAGCGAGTCCCGCCAAGAGCCGTGCTCGATCCTGCTCCAACCCGTTGGTGATCAGCAGCCGCTCGATCTCGGGAGCCGGGACCGGATGGAAAAACACTCGCTGGCAGCGCGAGACCACCGTCGGCAGCACGACGAACGGGTTCAGGCTCGGGGTCGTGAGGATGATCACGCGATGCGGGTGTGGCTCCTCGAGGGTTTTCAGCAGCACGCCCTGGTCCTGGTCGCGGAGCCTGCCGACGTTGGCGACGAGCGCGACGCGCCGTGTCCCGACGGCCGGCTTGAGGTTCAAGAACGCCTGCAATGAGAGCTCGTGGAACTCCGGTGGCTTGTCAGGCAGCAATCGGATCTCGTTGATCGACAGCGGCTTGATCCGATCGTCCTCCCAGTAATCGGGGTGACGGTGCAGCGGGGCCTCTGACAGCAGCGCCGCCGCCAGCGCGCGCGCGGCAGTCGACTTGCCGAGACCGGCCTCGCCGACAAACAGGTACGCGTGCGCGAGACGCCCGGTGCTGAGCTGGGAGCGCAGCTGATCGAGGGCCTGTGCGTGCCCGACGATGGGCTGGAATGGATCGCTCACGGAGTAACTGTATTGCCGCCCTTGAGGGCGGCGGCCGCTTCACGCTCCATGGCGATTCGTTGGGCTCGTCCCTGCAGCCATACCTCACGGATGCGCTGCAGCGCGGTGAGGTTGGTGAGGATCGCCAGCAGGAATACGACTCCATAAAGGACAACTCCGCCGAAGATGAGCCCAACCACCGTCACCACCACCCGCTCGGGACGAGCGAACAGGCCAGATTCGCATGTGAAACCGAGGCTCTGAGCCCGCGCACGAACGTAGCTCACCAGGAAGGAGCCCGCGAGTGCAGCGACTGTCGCCAGCAGAAGCCAGCGCTGCAGCGGGCCTCCATTGCTCGCGAAGTACGCGGCAAGCCCGATGTACATCGCCCCTTCCGAGTATCGATCGAGGGTCGAGTCGAGGAAGGCCCCGTACGGATAAGCCTGGCCCGATGATCGGGCGAGAGCACCATCAAGAATGTCGAACGTCCCCGCGACGATGAGGACCACCCCTGCCCAACGCAGCTGGCCGAACGCCGCCAGCACCGCGGCAACGAACGTGAGCGCCACGCCAACCACGGTTATCTGGTTGGGCGTCACGGGGATGCGGCCCAGCGCTGACATCAACGCCTCCGCGCGACGCCTAACCCAGGCTTCAAACCGCGTCGTGAACATTCAACTCCTCGATGCGGCCCGATGCCGCGGCTCGGGCTTCTTCGTAGACCTCGACGATCTGTGACGCCACCACGTCCCACCCATAGCGCCGGGCCTTCTCATGGCCGTACCCGCCCATACGGCGCCGAAGCTCGGAGTCTCTCGCGAGGATGATCAGCGCTGCACCAAGCTCGGCCCAGCCCTTTGGCTGGACCGTCATGCTGTCGCGCCCGGGCTCCAGAACCGACATGTAGCCCTCGACCTCCGTCGCGACGACCGGAAGCCCTGACGCCATAGCTTCGAGGAGCACTATCCCGAAGCTCTCGGCCCCGGTGGCCGGAGCGCAGAAGATGTCGGCGCTGCAGTAGTAGCGCGGAAGCACGCTGTCAGGCACGTAGCCGGCCATCACGACATCCGGCAGCCGGTGCCTGGAGATGTACGACTCAACCCTGCCGCGTAGAGGGCCGTCTCCGACAACAATGAGGCGGCTCTTGGGCACTCGCGAGCGCACGAACTCGTATGCGCGAAGGAGGTCTCCAAGACCCTTGCGCTTTTCGAGACGTCCGACAAAAAGGATGTTGACGCTGTCGTCCCGCAGGTGCCGGATCGGAGTGTGGCCCGGCTTGAACGCATTCACGTCGATTCCATTCGGAATCACGCGCAGGGGAAAGTCAGGGAAGTACTGGTTGAGGAATGCGCGCGCCGGCTCGCTGACCGCGATCCCCCTATGCAAATAGGCAAGGTAGGGCTCGAGCCAGCGGCGGCCATAGTAGTAACCGAGGTTGGAACGCGCGAAAGCGTGGAACGTGCCGACGTTCGTGGTCGTCGACATCTTGAGCATCGTCATCGGCAGCGCAGGCATGAGGGGCTCGTGGAAGTGGAGGACGTCGAACCGCTCCTTCTCGACGATCGCCGCGACCTGGTCGGCGAGGTGGAAGCTGAGCGTGATCCGAGCCACCGAATCGTTGACAGGGATCGCGATGGGGCTGCCGATCCGATAGAAGCGAGCGGTGTCGAAATCAACGTCGGCGCGGCTCGAGGGCGCAAAGATGCGGGCTTCGTGCCCGAGGCGTCGGAGCTGGCGCGCGAGGTGGCGAACATGGTCGTTTACGCCTCCCGGCGACGCAAAGTCGTACGGCGAAACCAGCCCGACTCTCACCGGTGACCCCTCACGGCGAACCTGGCCAGATGCGGTGCGGAACGTGCCATTGCTCGGGGTGCCGTGTGATGAACCCCTCGATGTGCCGCAGCAGCTCCTGGGTGACGCGAATCTCGTCCGCCCTTTTGTCGCCAGTGTTCTCCGCGATCACGTGCGGTGCCGCCTCCGCCATGAAAGTGTCGTCTGGGAGCCGATAGACGCATACCGGCAGTAGCGGGGTCCCAAGCTTCAAGGCGATGGCCGCTGTGCCGAGCGGAATCGGAGCCGGCCGTCCGAAGAACTGTATCTCGTGACCAGTCCCGATGATGTCCCGATCGATGGCGGTGATCACCATCTCCTTCTCGTGGAGTGCCTGGGTGACCTTGCGTATGCCGGAGACCGAGAGCGTGAGCACGCTGATGCCGAGGCGCGCGCGAGTATCCCGGTACCACTCGAAAAGAGCCCGGGGCTCCAGCTCCTCGGCGAAAAAGCTCACTGGTGACAGGGTCGCCGCCCAGATCGCGGCGACGACCTCGTATGAGCCCATATGGCACGAGACGGCCATCACGCCCTTGCCGAGAGCCCGAGCCGCCTCGAGGTTCTCCATTCCCTGCACCTTCAGCAGCGGCCGCATCGCCGCCACCTGCGTTCGAGGCAGCTGCATCAGGTCGGCATACGCTTTCGCGTGGTTGCGGAAGTTGAGCCAGGTCACCTGGTGCATCTCGCGGTCGGTCAGGTTCGGACACGCAATACGGAGGTTGTACTGGAGCCGCGGTCGCGCGAGGGGAGACAACCAGAACGCGAAGCGAGCCGCGAAGACTGCCAGGGCGTAGGCCCAGGCTCGAGGCAGTCGCTCCACGATCGACTGCACGAATTTGAAGGCGCGGAACGTCAACACTCAGCTGAGGCACCGTGGGAGACACAGGCTCACCCTCGCCCGGGTTTGAACATCGGCCGGAATGCATACCACTGTTCAGGGCGCTCCCGAATGAAAGCTTCGAAGCGATTCACGATTCGCTGCATCAGATTCTCTTTGGTTTCGCCCTCTGCCCACGAGAGCGCGCCCTCGAGGTGGATGTGGTGCCGGCCTGACTGGGTCATGTATTGATATCCGGGCATGAGGGCGGCGCCCGTCTTCAATGCCAGTGCCGCAGCTCCGGCTGGGACGAGCGCGCGACGCCTGAAGAAGCTGACCTCGACACCCGGTCCCTCCTCCTGGTCGCACACCAGCCCCACCATGCGGTTGGCCTTGAGGGCCTGGATGATGTCCCGGACCGCAGGCCGGCCAACCAACAGCACCTGGAGCCCATAGCGCTCGCGCGTCTTGACGACAGCGTCGTTCAGGGATCCAGGAAAGCGTCCGGTAACAGCGGTGATCGGGTAACCCAGGGCGCCTCCGTACGAGCCGGTGTTGTCCCACGAGCCCATGTGGGGAAGCGCCAAAAGCACACCCTTTCCCCGGACCAGGGCTGCGTCGACATGCTCCAACCCGTCGATGGTCGTGCGCCTGATGAGCTCTTCCTTCGTCAGGCTGCCCATGAGAAGGAAGTCCAACAGCATGCGGCCATAGTTCTGAAAGGCGCGCCGCGCCACCCGCGCAACCCTGGGATCAGCCGGATCCAGGTCCAGGGCCGCGGCATAGTTGTCCAGCGCGGCGCGTCGCTGCTGGCCGTTGAGCCAGTACCACGCGGTTCCTCCGGGAGCCACGACCGCGTGCCGGAAAGCCTGCGGGAACGCCCGCACGACGCGCCCACCCGCGCGGTAGCTAGCGGCGAGCAGAGGTGGTCGCCGCCGGCTTCGCCCGTGTGACGCGGCGGACGCGGCCGTTTTCAGCGGCCTTACCACCATCGATGAACTCCTCCACCAGGCGCTTTGCCTCGTTGTCGCTGTACTGCACGGGCGGCGACTTCATGAAGTAGGAGCTGGGTCCCTCCAGCGCTCCTCCGATGCCCCTGTCGAGAGCGAGCTTGCAGCAACGAACGGCGTCGATGACGATTCCCGCAGAGTTGGGTGAGTCGTGCACCTCGAGCTTGAGCTCGACGTTCAGCGGCACATCGCCGAAGCTTCGACCCTCAAGCCTGATGAACGCCCACTTGCGGTCGTGGAGCCAGGGCACGTAATCGGATGGGCCGATGTGGACGTTGTCGGCGCCGATGTCGTAGTCGAGCTGCGACGTGACCGACCGCGTCTTCGAGATCTTCTTTGACATCAACCTGTCACGTTCCAGCATGTTCAGGAAGTCGGTGTTGCCACCGAAATTGAGCTGGTAGGTTCGCTCGAGCTTGACGCCTCGGTCGCGGAAGAGACGCGTGAGGACACGGTGGATGATGGTGGCGCCGACCTGGGACTTGATGTCGTCGCCGATGATCGGCAGGCCCTTGTCCTCAAATCGTTTCTGCCAATACGGTTCTCTCGCGATGAAGACCGGAATGCAGTTGACGACCGCTACTCCGGCTTGCAGTGCTTGCTCCACGTACCACTTAGTCGCCTCTTCGGAACCCACGGGCAGGTAGCTCACCAACACGTCCGCTTTCGACTTCTTCAGGATCCCGACGACATCGGAGGTTTCGCCCGGCGCTTTTTTGACGATGTCGGCGAGAAACTTGCCGATACCGTCGTGGGTCATGCCGCGGTTGACTTTGACGCCGAGATTGGGAACGTCCGAAAACTTAACTGTGTTGTTGGGTTTGGCGAACATCGCCTTCGAAAGGTCGAGGCCCACCTTGTTCTTGTCGATGTCGAAAGCCGCCACAAACTCGATGTCACTGATGTGGTAGCCGCCCAGATCGACGTGCATGAGACCGGGCACGAAGTCCGTGCGGGAGGCGTTGCGGTAGTACTGGACGCCCTGGATGAAGGAGGAGGCGCAGTTGCCGACCCCTACTATCGCGACGCGAACCTTGCCGTTTCTATGGCCGTTCTTCTGGCCATTCCTGCTGCCGTTCTTCACGCTCCAACCTCCGTGCGTACTTTCACGCGGTCTTTGATTCCGAGCAATTCATCGAGCTGGTGACGCTCACGAGCGATGTTCTCCACGTCCAGGGAGCAGTAGACCTGCCGGCCATCGCGCCGAGTTCGTATAACGCCGCCGACCCGCAGCATCCGCAGGTGCCACGAGATGCGTGGCTGGCTCATGTGGAGGTGAGCGGCGAGGTCGTTCACGCTCTCCTCGCCGACTTCCCCCAGGCGCTGCAGGATCCGCAGGCGGGTGGGGTTGGCAAAGGCCAA
>DATLPO010000138.1:0-22484 GCA_035535675.1 Candidatus Limnocylindria bacterium | reverse complement strand
GCGATCGCCATGAGCACGATGCCGGCGAATACAAGGAAGCTGCGGTCGCGTTCTGAACTTTGGGCGGCGGCGGCAGGGCTCGCCTTTTCCGGAGAGGGAGGGATTTTCATTCGACGCGAGGAAGTCTAAGCGTCGGCCCAGGCCTACGTTGGCGCGCGGCCGTAGCGGTCGGAGAGCCGGACCACGTCGTCAATCTCCGGCGTCGACACCTCGAAGATGTCGGTGTCCTCGACCGCCGTGATGCGGTGGCGGGTGCCCGGCGTGAGGTGCAGGGTGTCGCCAACGCTCATACGGTGGGTCGTCAGAACACCGTCGGGCCCGCCGATTTCGATGTCCATGCAGCCGGCGACGACGTACTGGCACTCATCCTTACGTTCGTGGTACTGCAGGGACAACGCCTCGCCCTTGTTGACATGAAGCACCTTGCCGAGATAGCGGTCCGTCATCGCCCATCGAATCTCGTACCCCCAGGGCTTGTCGACCTTGGAGTCGTCCGCGTGCTTGACCTCTGGCAAATCAGGCATGGGCTCTCAACCCTACGACGTCTTCGATCGCGGCCAGCCGTGCTTCGACATCGGCATTGCTGCCCGCCTCGGAGTAGACGCGCACAAGCGGCTCAGTCCCGCTCGTCCGAAGCAGAACCCAGCTGCCGTCGGCGAGATAGAACTTGAAGCCGTCGTCAGTTCGGACGCGGTCGACCTTGACCCCAGCCACCTCGGATGGTTGATTCCCGGCAAGCAGCTCAAGGATCCGCTTGCGCTCCGCCTCGTAGGTGTCACGACCGAGATGGATGTCGTGCCGGCTGTAGGCGTGCGGCCCGACTCTTTTCTCGAGATCGGCAAGGATCTGAGAGAGAGGCTTGCCCATTCGCACGATCATGTCCGCGAACAATAGACCGACCAGGATCCCATCTCGCTCCGGGATGTGACCGCGAATCGCGTAGCCGCCAGATTCCTCGCCCCCGAGCACGGCGTCGCTCTCCATCATCTTTGGCGCGATGTTCTTGAAGCCGACAGGGACTTCGAACACCTCGGCTCCGAACTCAGCTCCCAGCTTCTCGGCCATCGAGGTCATGTTCACCGTCTTCACGACAGGCCCACCCATACCCCGTACCTCGAACAGGTAGACCATCAGAAGCGCAAAGACCTGCAGCTGGTCGATGAACCGTCCGGTCTCGTCGATAATGCCGACTCTGTCCGCGTCGCCATCGGTGCAGATACAGAGGTCGTTGCCGCCTCCCGCCCGCATGACGGCGACCGCGGAGTCGATGTTGGGCGGTATCGGTTCGGGGTTGATGCCGCCGAAGAACGGGTTGCGCTCGTTGTGCAGCTCGGTGACGCTGGTGGTGCCTCCGCCCAGCAGGTCGGCGACATATCGGTAACCCGACCCATACATGCACTCGTGGACGATGCGGAGGCTTGCCCCCTTGATCGCCGCGAGATCGACCATGCGCCCGACCTGCTCGTAGTACGCGGGCCGCGGGTCGTAGACGGTGATCAGATCGGCGGCCTTGCCCCGCTCGGGTGCTGCAACTTCCGGAATCGAGTTGATCAGCCGTTCGAGCTCGGCGATGACGTCGCTCGGCGCCGAGCTGCCTGTTTCAGGTTTGTACTTGATCCCGTTGAACAGGTAGGGGTTGTGGCTGGCGGTGACCACTGCAGCACCGGCGGCTTTGCGGTCGATCACCGTCCAGGATGCGACCTGGGTCGGCGACGGACGGTCGAAGATGAGGCTGCGCACGCCGTTGGCGGCGAACACGTCGGAAACCGCACGTGCGAATTCCTCGGAAGCGAACCGGCAGTCATAACCCACCACCGCCAGCGGATCGGAGGTCCGCGAAAGCAGGTACTCGGCAGTCCCCTGGGCGACCCGGCGCACATTGGCGAACGTGAAGTCGTCGGCGACGATGCCGCGCCAGCCATCGGTGCCAAACTTGATTTGCGGTGTGCCCAACTTGAGTTAAAGGTATCTCGTTTTGCGCGCCCGCCTGAGCGCCTCGACGACCTTCCGAACGTCCTGTGCTCGCGATCGCGGGCAGACAAGGAGGGCGTCCTCGGTGTCGACGATGATCATGTCTTCGAGGCCGATCGCGGCCACCAGCCGCCTGGCCCCGAGGATGAGGCTTCCGTTCGTGTCGACGAGGATGGTTTCGCCCTCGACAGAGTTGCCATGCGCATCGGCCTGCACGCGGTCGCCGAGCTCCGCCCAGTTCCCGATGTCTGCCCATTCGAAGTCGGCAGGAACCAGGACTAGCCGGTCGGTCTTCTCCATAACGCTTCTGTCGACCACCTGCACGGGTAGCCTGTTGTAAAGGCCCGCGGCAGCCTTCTCGTCGCCGGAGGCGCGCGCCGCCACCACCTTGCGCAGGCCTGCCAAGTGGCGCGGCGCATGTAGGCCGAGCTCGCGGATGAACACGTCGAGCCGCCACGAGAACCACGCCAGGTTCCAGTAGTAGCCGCCGGCTTTCATGAATCGCTTGGCAGTGGCGAGGTCGGGTTTCTCGGTGAAACGCTTGACCGGAATGGTCCCTGCCATTGCGCGGCCTGGCGCGTGGATATATCCCAATCCTGTCGATGGAAATCGCGGCTTCAGGCCGACCGTGGCCATGGAATCTGTCGTGGCGGCCGCACGCACAGCCGCCCGTACCGCTCTCGTCACGCCAGGATGGCGGGGAACCACATGGTCCGCGGGCATGACCAGCATCACCGCATCGTCGTAGTGATTGGCGAGTGTGAGAGCAGCGAGGCCGAATGCGTTTGTAGTGCCTCGCGCGGCAGGCTCCAGGATGAGGTGGTCGGAATCGATCTCCGGCAACACCTTCCTGATGATCTCGCGTTGCCCGACCTCCGTCAGCACGAAGACCTCGCTCACCAGCCGGCGGGCGCGGTCGTACGTCTCGCGCAACAGCGGCCTGCCACTCTTTCCCAGCGGCAGCACGTGCTTCGGAGTCGAGCGGCGCGAGCGCGGCCACAGCCGGGTACCCGCCCCCCCGGCGGGAATCACCGCAAGCACCTTCTGGGATCCCGCTTTCAACCGACCTCTTCCGCGAATTCCTTGGCGCGCGCTGTCGACTCCCACGGCGCATCGATGTCCGTACGGCCGAAATGGCCGTAGACGGCGGCCTGGCGGAAGAGGGGCCGCCTCAGGTTGAGCTCCTTGATGATTCCGAGAGGACTCAGGTCGAAGAGCTTGCCCACAGCAATCGCCAGCGCAGAGTCGGGCACTGTCCCTGTACCGAACGTGTCCACGCGGATGGCCACCGGCTTGACGACGCCGATCGCATAGGAGACCTGTACCTCGCAGCGCTTCGCGAGGCCCGCCGCGACGATGGTCTTGGCAACGTGGCGAGCGCCATATGCACCGGCGCGGTCCACCTTTGTCGGGTCCTTGCCTGAAAAACAACCACCGCCGTGCCTCGCGTACCCGCCGTACGTGTCAACCATGATCTTGCGACCGGTGAGCCCGGCGTCCGCGACTGGCCCACCGACAACGAACCTTCCCGTCGGGTTGATGTACGAGCGGATGCCACCCTCTCGCAGCTCCGCGGGAATTACCGCGTCGATGACGTGTTCGGTGATATCTGACCGAAGCTGGTCGGTTTCGATCTCCTCGTGGTGCTGAGTCGAAAGGACGACGTTGTCCACGCCTAGCGGCTTCCCGTCGAGTCCATACCGAACCGTCACCTGGACCTTGCCGTCGGGACGAAGGTAGTTGAGAGTCTTGGAGCGGCGCACCTCCGCGAGCCGCCTTGCCAGCCGGTGGGCCAGGGTGATGGGGAGCGGCATCAGCTCGGGTGTCTCGTCGCACGCGAAGCCGAACATCATGCCCGAGTCGCCCGCCCCTCCCACGTCAACGCCCTGGGCGATGTCCGGCGATTGCTCGTCGATGCTTGTGATGACGCCGCAGGTTTCTGCGTCAAAGCCGTACTTCGCCCGCGTGTAGCCGGTCTCCCGAATGGTCTGGCGGATGATCCTGGGGATGTCAACGTAGCAGTCGGTCGTGATCTCGCCCACGACGATGACCAGGCCGGTCGTCACCACCGCTTCGCAAGCGACGCGGGCGAGCGGGTCCTTGGCCAGGATCGCGTCGAGGATGGCGTCTGAGATCTGGTCGGCGAGCTTGTCAGGGTGGCCTTCGGTGACCGACTCGGACGTGAAGACTGTGAAAGCCGGCTCGCGAGACATCGATGAGTCCTCCTTTGAATCTCCCGCGCCGGCAAGGACGAGCCACCGGGCGGGCCCGCCCCCAAGCGCCAGGTTCATACCTGTGGGACGTGCAGAAGTGTAAAACCCTCCCCCCTCAAACTGAGCCCGACGCGCCATTCGGGCGCATTAGGTCGTATCCCCGGCCATTGATCGAGCCGTTCGTGCCCGAATGGTCGTGTGTGGGGCGGCCCCCCTAGGCTCGGCGTAGGTCCAGGTAATGAATCCCTGAATGGCGCATCAGCTTGGAGCCCCGTTGCGAGAGAAGGGCGGCGGTGGCCACGCGTGACGACTCGATCACCGCTTCGATGTGCTCGCGCTTCATCTCCCAGGTCGCCGTTGGGGCGGTGACCGGGCACAGGACGATGATTCGAGCACGGTCGCGCAAGCGCTCGTAGTCGCTGAGCATCTGGTGGTGCAGCGACAGCTGCAGCGTGCGGGCGATCAGCTCCGGAAGGCTGTGCGGCTTCGCCTCATATTCGCCCCCTCCCATCAGGCTGATGGCGAGGATCTCCTTCGCCCCATCCTCGATGGCGATGTCCATCGGGGTGTTGTCGACCACGCCTCCGTCAAGGTGCTCTCGTCCGTCGATGCGAACCGACGGAAAAAGCCCCGGAATGGCCGTTGATGCGAGGAGCGCCGGTGTCAGCGGGCCGGAGCGGAACACCACAGGCTTGCCTGCGTTGAGGTCGGTTGCGACAACCGCCAGTGGCACCCGCAGCTGCTCGAAGGTGGTCATTCCGGTGAGAGCCTGGGCGCGGTCGATGAGACGGCGCACGTTCTCCTGCGGAAAGGCGCTGAGCTGGTCTCGGCGCAGGCCGGAGAGGATCACCCCCAACGGGTGAGCGTGGAAGACTGTGAGGGCCTGCCGGGACATCCAGACCTCGCGCAGCATCATGATCCCGGCCAGCGAGGGATAGGCTGCGATCGCGCTGCCGTTGAGCGCGCCCACGCTTGCCCCGACCACCGCGACAGGCGGCTCCAGCCCGGCTTCGAGCAGCCCGTGCAGCACCCCGACCTGCGCGGCGCCTCGAGCGCCGCCTCCGCCCAGCACCCACGTGCGCCGAGCAGGTCCGAACGTCGGTTAGGTGCCTTCTTCCCAGGACGTGAGGTAGCGCTGCTGCTCCGCGGTCAGGGTGTCGATCTCGATCCCCATCGCCTTGAGCTTGAGGCGCGCGACCTCCGCGTCGATGTCCGCCGGCACGTCGTAAACCCTGTTCTCGAGGCTGCTCGCGTTCTTGGCCATGTACTCGGCGCAGAGTGCCTGGTTGGCAAAGCTCATGTCCATCACTGCGGCGGGGTGTCCCTCAGCGGCGGCGAGGTTGATTAGCCGCCCCTCACCCAGGACGTGCAGGCGGCGGCCGTCCCCGAGCTTGTACTCCTGCACCGACGGACGGACCTGCCGCACCCCGGTGGCCATCCCATCGAGCGCCTTCAGGTTGATCTCCGAGTTGAAGTGGCCGGAGTTGGCGAGAATCGCACCGTCCTTCATCACCTCGAAGTGATGACCGTCGATCACATTGACGTCACCTGTGACGGTGACGAAGATGTCGCCCTCACGCGCCGCCTCCCCCATCGGCATCACCCTGAAGCCGTCCATCGCCGCCTCGAGCGCCTTGACTGAATCGACTTCCGTGACCACAACGTCGGCGCCGTGGCCCTTCGCCCTCGAAGCCAACCCCCGACCGACCCACCCGTACCCCGCGATGACAAAGGTCTTGCCCGCCAGCAGGACATTGGTCGACCGGATGATGCCGTCGATCGTCGACTGACCCGTCCCGTAGCGGTTGTCGAACATGTGCTTCGTGTCGGCTTCGTTGACCGCGACGATCGGGTATCGCAGCACGCCGCGCTCAGCCATGGCACGAAGCCTGACCACACCGGTTGTCGTCTCCTCGGTTCCGCCGATGACATCGGCCAGCTGGTCCTGCCGGGACTTGTGCAGCACCGACACCAGGTCGGCCCCGTCGTCCATCGTCATCACCGGCCGGTGATCCAGGGCTGCTTCGATGTGCTGGTAGTAGGTGTCGTTGTCCTCACCGCGGATCGCGTAGGTCTGGATGCCGTGCTGCGAGGCGAGAGCGGCCGCCACCGCATCGTTGGTGGAAAGGGGATTCGAGGCGCACAGCACGACGTCGGCGCCGCCCGCTTTGAGCGTCAGCATGAGGTTGGCGGTCTCGCTAGTCACGTGCAGGCAGGCAGCGAGCTTGAGACCCTTCAGCGGATGCTCTTTCGAGAACCGGGCCTGGATCAGGGTCAAAACCGGCATCTCACGCGCGGCCCAATCGATTAGGTCCTGGCCTTGCGAGGCCAGGTTCAAATCCTTGACGTCATTACCCTTCGAACTTACTTTCACGCTCGCACCACCTTAATAGACAAGCTCACTCACCACTTCGACGTCAGATAGGCGCTTGCGTCCGCCCAGGTCCTCGAGCTCGATCAGCACCTGCACTCCGATGACCTCGCCGCCTAGCTTGCGCACAAGACGGACCGCGGCGGCGGCTGTGCCGCCTGTCGCCAGCACATCATCCACGATCAGCACCCTCTGGCCGGGCTGGACAGCGTCCGAATGAACCTGGAGCTGGTCGGTGCCGTACTCCAGCTGGTAGGCCTCGGCGATGGTGTTCCACGGCAGCTTGCCGACCTTCCGAATGGGAACGAACCCGGCGCCGAGCTTGACCGCGATAGCCGCGCCGGGTATAAACCCGCGCGCTTCGATTGCCGCGACAAGGTCTGGGCGGCGATCGGTCCAGACCTTCGACATCATGTCGATGACCTCATGGAAAAGGTCCTTGCGAGCTAGCAGCGGCGTGATGTCGCGAAAGATGATGCCGGGCTTCGGGTAGCCAGGGATGTCGCGGATATATCCCTTCAGCTCCTCAGGCGTGGTCATACAACCGACCGGAAGTATTCCAGGGTCCGGCGCAGGCCGTCTTCGAGCGATATCTCAGGTTCCCAGCCAAGCAGCGTGCGCGCACGAGTGATGTCAGGCCGGCGCTGCTTCGGATCGTCGACGGGCAGCTCACGGTGGACTATCTCGCTATTCGAGCGTGCCAGCCGCACGATCGTCTCCGCCAGCTGCAGAACTGTTACCTCGTGAGGGTTGCCAAGATTGACGGGCAGCTCATCGCCTTTCTCGAGCGCCGCTATCACGCCGCGCACCAGGTCCGACACGTAGCAGAGGCTGCGCGTCTGCGAGCCATCCCCGTACACGGTCAGGGGCTCACCCCTGATCGCCTGCGCCATGAAGTTGGGCACTGCGCGGCCGTCCAGGACCTGCATTCGCGGGCCGTGCGTGTTGAAGATGCGAACGATGCGCGTATCCACCCCGTGCGCCTTGTGATAGGCCATCGCAAACGCCTCTGCGCAGCGCTTGGCCTCGTCGTAGCAACCGCGTGGACCGATCGGGTTGACGTTCCCCCAGTAGGTCTCTGGCTGTGGGTGCACAAGCGGGTCGCCATAAACCTCTGACGTCGAGGCGAGCAGAAAAGTCGCGCCTTTGGCGCGTGCCAGGCCAAGCATGTTCATCGTCCCGACGGTCCCAACCTTCAGTGTGTGGATGGGGTTGGCGTCGTATTGAGGGGGTGAGGCGGGCGACGCAAAATGAAGCACGAAGCGGACGGCCCCATCGACCAGCACCTCTTCGTTCACGTTCGCCTTGCGGAATTCGAAGTCCGGGTGATCCAGCAGCCCGCGCACGTTGTCCGGCGACCCAGTCAGCAGGTTGTCCAGCGCAAGCACGCTCATGCCGCCTTCGAGCAACGCCGCGCACAGGTGAGAGCCGATGAATCCGGCTCCACCGGACACTACAGCCCTCGGCCGGGCACCACCCGGCGAAGGTTCGGGGCCCTGCGCCGCCCTAGTCGCGGCCAATTCCCTTGTAGGTGAAGCCAAGGCCGCGCATCATCGCGGGGTCGTAGATGTTTCGCCCGTCGATCATGACCGGCCTGCGCATGGACGCCTTCAAACGCGCGAGGTCGAGGTGGCGAAACTCGTTCCACTCCGTCACCAGCACCAGGCCGTCTGCGCCACTCGCCAGCGCGTATGCGTCGGCGGAGTATTCGATCTCCGGAAGCAATGCACGCGCTCGCTCCATCGCTGCCGGGTCGTACGCGCGAACCTCTGCACCGGCCGCCATCAGCACCCTTGCGATGTCCAGGCTTGGCGCATCGCGGAGGTCGTCGGTGTTGGGCTTGAATGCCAACCCGAGCAGTCCGACGATCCGGCCGTCGAGCGTCTCCAGGCACTCTCGGAGCTTGTCGATGGCGAGCATTCTCTGGTCGCGGTTGATTGCCATCACCGCATGCAGGAGCTCCGGGTGGTAGTCGAAACGCTCAGCCAGTGCCGCAAGCGCCTTCACATCTTTTGGGAAACATGAACCGCCATACCCGATGCCGGCGTCGAGGAAGCTTGGCCCGATCCGCTTATCGAGGCCCATGCCCTCGGCGACGAGCGTTGCGTCTGCGTCGACACGCTCGCAGATCCTCGCTATCTCGTTGATGAAAGAGATGCGAGCGGCCAGAAACGCGTTCGATGCGTACTTGACCATCTCCGCCGTGTAGATGTTCGGCGTGATCAGGACGCGCGCCTCAAGGGGAGCGTAGAGCTTGGCCACCTTTGCGGCAGCTTCCGGATCGTGGCTGCCAATCACGACGCGGTCGGGGTGCATGAAATCCTGGATGGCGGAGCCCTCACGCAGGAACTCGGGGTTGGACACAACCTCGACGCGATGACGTCCGTTGCGCTTGTGCAGGACTCGAGAGACCATGTCGCCGGTCAGCGGAGGCACCGTCGACTTGTTGACCACCACCAGGGGGCCATCCATGCAGTCTGCGATGGAAGTGGCAGCTGCTTCGACATACGAGAGGTCGGCTTCGCCTCCCTCGCCTTCCGGCGTGCTGACGGCGATGATCGCGTACTCGGCCCCCGGCACCGCATCGGCGTACGCCGTGGTGAACCTCAGCCTCCCAGCCTCTGTGTTCTTCTTGACAAGCTCGCTCAGCCCCGGCTCGAAAAAAGGCACCTGGTGGCGCTGCAGGAGCGCGATCTTTTCGTGGTTCGTGTCAACGACCGTCACGTCGTTGCCGAGGTCCGAGAGGCATGCCGCAGTGGTCAGGCCGACATATCCCGCACCGATTACCGCGACCCTTGACAAAGCCGGCCGATTATCTCAGCACTGAACCCAGGCGCCACCCGCCGGATTTCGTCATCAACCACGAACTGATTGATACGCGGCGATCGTCTCGCGGGCTGCCTTGCGCCAGCTGAACTCTTTTGCGCGCTTCAGGCCGGCCCGCCGAGCGCGCTCCGGGTGGGCAATCAGCTCCGCCACCGCGCCGCCGAGGGCATCGGCGTCGCCGTCAGGCACCAGCTCGCCCGCTCCGGCGAGCACTTCAGCCAGGCTCGAGTTTTGGTAGGCGACGACAGGGCAGCCGCAAGCCATCGCTTCCAGGCAGGGAAGGCCGAAGCCCTCGTACCGGCTGGGGAAGGCCAGGCAGCCGGCGGAGGTGTAGAGGTCGGCGAGCTCCAGGTTGCCGACCCGGCCGAGCATTGTGGCTCCGGGCATCGCGGGTGGGGCCTGCCTGCCAGGAGCGCCTGCAATCACCAGGGCCAGGTTGGGGTGGAGCTCCTTCGCCACGGCCCAGGCGCGGAGCAGGCCGCTCGGGTCCTTGCGAGCGTCGAGGGCGCCAACGAACAGCATGTAGCCCGGCTCCACGTGCCATCGCTCCCTGACTCTGGCAGCCGCGTCTGGCCTTGGCTCAAAGACCGAATCGGCAGCTTCATGGACGACGCGAATCCGGTTCGGATTGACCCGCCCGTACCGCACTGCGTCTGCCGCAGTGGCCTCCGAGACCGCCAGCACGGAGTCAGCACGCTTGAGGAGACGCTTCCCGAGCCAGAATCGCAATCGCTCGCCACGCATCCGAGAGCCTCCCCAGGCCCATGGGATGAGGTCGTGAAGCGTGACGACAAGGGGGCAAGGCGAGCGCCCGGGCAGGCGCAGGTCGATCGCGTGGTAGACATCAGGACGTATGCGCTGTAGATCCGAGCCAAGCGCGACAGCCTCTTCGTACGCTGAGAGCTGGCCGTGGTAGCGTCGCCTCGATCCGGCCAGCTTGTACGCGCCGGCGGGCAGCGGGGGCTCGGAGTAGTCGGCGTCCAGCAGCAATGTGAGGTTGGAGTCGAAGCCGGCTGATATCAGTCCCTGAAGCAGCCCCGCGGCGTAGGTGCCGATCCCCCTGGAGGCGCTCGGCCCCTGCAGCGGCCGCATGTCGAGCAGCACCGACGGCCCCGCGATGCTCGTGCCGACCTCGTGTTTGGTCAAAGCAGGGATGGCGCCACCAGTGGGAGCCATCATAATTTGGCGGCCATGGACCCCCTTGACGTCGTCGTCGTCGGCGGATGCGGCCATGTCGGCCTCCCGCTGGCACTCTCGCTTGCTGACAGCGGCTATCGCGTTGGTATCGACGACATCGACGCGGCCAAGATCGAGCAGGTGAGATCGGGGAGCGTCCCTTTCCTTGAGAACGGTGCTGAGGCCCTCCTGCGCGAGCTGCTTCCCAGCGGCCGGCTCGAGCTCTCGGCAGACCCCGGTCTGCTCGCCCGGACCGACACTGTGATCCTCGTCATCGGCACGCCCATCGACGAGTTCATGAACCCTTCGGTGCGGGTGTTCGACAAGGTGCTTGACGACCTGGTGCCACACCTGAAGGACGGCAGCCTTGTCGTTTTGCGATCCACCGTCTTCCCCGGCACGACCGAGACGGTGGAGAGGCGGCTGAGGGCCGCCGGGCTCGATGTCGAGGTGGTGTTCTGCCCCGAGCGGATCGCGGAGGGGCACGCCCTTGAGGAGATGCGCAGCCTTCCACAGTTGATCGGCGCCAGCTCGGACCGCGGATTCGACAAGGCCAGCCGTCTCTTCAAACCGCTCGGGGTGAGCATCGTTCGCACCACACCGCTGGAGGCAGAGCTCGCCAAGCTGCTCACCAACACCTGGCGGTACATGAAGTTCGCCATCGCGAACCAGTTCTTTCAGATCGCGCACCGGTCGGGCGTCGATTACAACAACGTGCTCGATGCGATCAGGCGGGACTACCCACGCGCGGCTGACCTTCCAGGTCCCGGCCTCGCGGCTGGGCCATGCCTGTTGAAGGACACGATGCAGCTATCGGCTTTCACCCCCGATCACTTTCCGATGGGTCAGGCCGCGATGCAGATCAATGAGGGATTACCCAACTACATCGTGGACACGCTCAATTCGCGCGAGCCGCTTGCCGGGCGCACCGTCGGGATCCTCGGCATGGCGTTCAAGGGCGAGTCCGATGACCCGCGCGCGTCGCTCAGCTACAAGATTCGAAAGCTGGCCGCCTTCAAAGGAGCGCAGGTCCTCTGCACCGATCCTTACGTCCAGGACCCGTCGTTCGTCCCACTTGAGAAGGTGGTGGCGGACTCGGACATCCTGATCGTCGCCGCTCCGCACAACGCATACCGAAAGCTCGAGCTGAAAGGCCGCGACGTCGTCGACGTCTGGGGGATAACCGGCCCAATACGGTTATGAGAGGGAACCCGGATGGTTCCCTCTGCGCGCAAGCGGCGTTGAGGTTGGCCTTACTGAATGCATCGCCGGGCGCTTCGCGCGCGGCTGCTCTCTTTCCGGTATATCGATGGGATTTATTGAGGATTAGTCTCTCCCTGCGACGCTCAGTGGCAAACAGACAAAGTCATGGCCGGGGAGACCCCGGCCAACCCCGCCACGCTAGCCACATGGGACGGCCCGGGATTTTCAGGGCTTCCAGCAAACCTTGAAGGTCCTCGTCACCGGCGCCTCTGGATTCATCTGCGGCTACCTCGTGGCCGAGCTGCTCGAGGCCGGCTACGAAGTGGTCGGAGTCGACAACTACAGCAAGTACGGTCCCGTCAAGCGCTCGTACGACAGTGATCCTCGCTATCAGCTCGTCGAGGGCGACGCCAAGAACATCGAGCTGCTCACCGATCTCGCGATGACCTGCGACCACCTCGTCGCGGGCGCGGCGATGATCGGCGGCATCTCCTACTTCCACGAGTTCGCGTACGACCTGCTCGCCGAGAACGAGCGGATCAGCGCCGCGACCTTCGACGCCGCCATCAGCGCCAACCGCCTGGGCCGGCTGCAAAAGATAACCGTGATCTCGAGCAGCATGGTCTTCGAGTCTGCCGACATCTTTCCGACCCCTGAAGGTGCCGAGCTGACAAGCCCCCCGCCTCGATCGACGTACGGGTTTCAGAAACTGGCGACTGAGTTCTTCGCTCGTGGCGCGCACGAGCAGTACAAGCTGCCGTACACCATCGTGCGGCCGTTCAATTGCGTGGGTATCGGCGAGAGGCGCGCCCTCCGCGACCATCAGATCATGAGCGGCAACGTCAAGCTGGCAATGAGTCACGTCGTACCTGACCTGTGCCAGAAAGTGCTCAAAGGCCAGGACCCGCTCCACATACTCGGCGACGGTGAACAGGTCCGCCATTACACGTACGGCGGCGACCTTGCGCATGGCATCCGCCTCGCCATCGAGGCCGAGAAAGCGCTGAACGATTCCTTCAACCTGTCGACAGCGCGTTCCACCACCGTGCGCGAGCTCGCCGAGCTGATCTGGAGGAAGGCGCATGGGCGAGACCGGCCGTTGAACCTGGTCTCGGACCCACCTTATGAGCACGATGTGAAGATGCGGATTCCTGACGTCAAAAAGGCGCGCGAGGTCCTCGGATTCGAGGCCACGACGACGCTCGACCAGATGCTTGATGAGGTGATCCCCTGGGTGCGGGACGAGATCGAAGCGGGAAGGATCTGAACACGGGCGCCGGCCTGCCGGCCCTGAGCGTTGTGGTCCCCGTTTACAACGAGGGCGAGAACGTGGTGCCGACTCTTCGCGGGATCGTCGAGCTGTCGCGAACACGTCCCCTGGAGGTGCTCGTCGTGCACGACTTCGACGAAGACACGACAGTGCCGGTGGTCAAGCGCCTTCAGGCCGAAATCCCGGAGTTGCGGCTGCACCGCAATACGATCGGACGCGGAGTTCTCAACGCGATCAAGTCGGGGCTCGCGGCCGCTCAGGCGCCGTATGTCCTGGTGACGATGGGCGACGGCTCTGACGACGCACGCGATATTGACCCCATGTATGCGCTTGCCACTGGCGGCGCCGACGTTGTTGCCGGCTCACGCTACATGCGAGGCGGCCGCCAGCTCGGCGGACCGTTCCTGAAGCGAACGATGTCGCGCGCCGCGGGCCTTTCCCTGCACTGGGTGGCAGGCATCCCGATCCATGACGCCACCAGCAACTTCCGCATGTACTCGAAACGACTGCTGGACCAGGTGACAATCGAATCCGACGGGGGCTTCGAGCTCGGCATCGAGCTCACCGTCAAAGCTCATCTGCTCGGCATGCGCGTCGCCGAGGTGCCAACCACGTGGCGCGACCGCACTGCCGGACAGAGCCGCTTCCAGCTGTGGCGTTGGCTGCCGAGATACCTGCGCTGGTACGGCCGCGGAATCGCTGGACGTTTCGACACGAATCGGTAGGATTGATTCGTTGGGCCGCCTGCTCTTTGCCATCGGCGTAAGCGCGGTCATTTTGATGCAGCCTGCCGTGGCCTTGGCTGCGCCGAGCCCATCTCCTTCGCTTGACCGGATCCTGCTCTCACCCCCCGGCTCTGGATTCGTCGAGCAACCCAAGACGGCCTCGGGAATTTTCGAGGGTCCTTTCGACGCCGAGGGTTACGCCGCGATAACTTCTTCCGCCGACGTCGCGGCTGCCAAGAAGGCGCTGCAGGCTGACGGCTTCCTCGCCGGCTATGGCCGCACGTGGGTGTCCGCTGCAAAACACCTCGTGTACGTCGAAGCGATCATGGCCTTCAACGGAGCCAGTGGCGCGAAGGCCTGGCTGAAGCAGTCAGAGCTCGCCGACAAGGCGGAGGCTGCCTACCAGAAGCCGATCACTATCACCGGCATCGAGACGTACTACGGAGCGAGGCTTGTCGACACCGCGAACAGCATCTACGCCGACGCTTACGTGTTTGTGAAGGGCAACGACACATTCCTCATCAGCACGGTGTCCACCAAGGACGACCTCGCAACGACTGCTGCAACCCAGGCCAGGCTCCAGTTCGACTCGGCCCCTCCTTACACAGTCCCTCCTGCCCAATGGCCCGAGTCAACGTCCTCGAACAAGGCTCTTGATGTGGCCAAGCTGATCGGCGCCTTCGTCGGCGGTGTTCTGATCATCGGCCTGGTCGTCGCGGCCCTCCTTATGGTGCGGTCTCGAAGGCGCCCGCCTCTCCTGGCAGTTGCGCCCCAGGGTGGATATGCGGCGGTGGAGGCAGCGCCCGTCGGACACGTGCAGATGTCAGAAGATCGCCGCTCCTGGTGGGATGGAACAACATGGAGGGACGCTGAGCACGAGGCCCCGCCCACAGCGCAGCGCTCAGACGACGGCAAGTACTGGTGGGACGGCGAAGCTTGGAGAGCAGTGGCCGGCGCTTAGGGTTTGAGGCGCGCCGCTCGCAGGGCCAGGTAGCGCTGCTCGTGTAGGCTCGCTGTCATTCTCGCCGCGCGCTGGTACGACTCGCGTGCGGCGACGAGGTCCCCAGCCTGCTCCAGCAGGTGCCCTCGCACCGCCTCCAGCCGGTGGGTGTAAGCCATCCGCTCGTCGGTATCGAGGGTTCCAAGCAATGCGAGGCCGGCTCGCGGCCCGTTTACCCTGGCGAGCGCGACCGCGCGATTGAGCGTTACAACAGGTCCCGGCGAAACCTGCTCGAGCACCTCGTAAAGGGCAAGGATCTGTGGCCAATCGGTCGCCTCGGCGCTGGGCGACTCGTCGTGCACCGCTGCGATCGCCGCCTGGAGCTGGTACGGACCGACCGGTACTTTGCCAAGGGTGCGCCTCAGGAGCTCCACCCCTTCGGAAATCTGGTGGGTATTCCAGAGGTCGCGCTTCTGCTCGTCGAGCGGGACGAGCCACCCATTCGCGTCGGTCCTGGCAACCCGCCGCGCATCGGTCAGCAACATGAGGGCGAGCAAGCCGGCGGCCTCGCCCTCCAACGGCATCAGCTGATGGAGCATGCGCGCCAGCCTGATGGCCTCGCTCGTGAGGTCGGCCCGTTGGGGCGCATGGCCTGAGCTCGTCGTGTATCCCTCGTTGAAGATCAGATACAGCACTTGCAGCACGACGCGGAGCCGGTCGGCCCTCTCCGGTTCGGGCGGAAGATCAAAGCGCATTCCTGCGCTCTTGATGCGCTCTTTGGCCCTGCTGATTCGCTGCGCCATGGTGGCTTCAGGAACCAGAAAAGCTCTCGCGATCTCCGCCGTGGTCAGGCCACCGACTGCGCGCAGGGTCAGGGCGAGCTGTGAGGGGACCGACAGCGCCGGATGGCAGCAGAGGAATAGGAGCGTGAGGGTGTCATCCTGCTCGGCCACCAGCTCCCGACCGGGAAGCTCCATGACAGCTGTGGCTTCCTCTCGGCGGCGCCGTGCACTTTCGCTGCGCCATTCGTCGACCAGCCGCCGAGAGGCGACGGTCATGAGCCACGATCGCGGGTTGTCGGGCACGCCCTTCTCAACCCATCGTTGGGATGCGGCGAGCAGGGCTTCCTGCACCGCGTCTTCACACGCGTCGAACTGACCGTGACGGCGCACCAGCATGCCGAGAACCTGCGGCGCGAGCTCGCGCAGCAGGTCCTCAATGCGGGGCGCCTTTCTCAAAAGTCCGGCGGCGCGTCCATGACCTGGCGAACCTCGATCGGCTGCTTGATGAAGTCGACGATGCGTGAGGCGATCTCGATCGCGCGCGCCTCGTTCTCGACGTCGACTATCCAGTAGCCCACCAGCGATTCCTTCGCTTCCGCGAATGGACCGTCGGTGGCAACCGGGATGCCATTCTTGATGCGGACCGTCTTGGCCTGGCTTCCATCGGCCAGTCCGTGGTCGTCGACGAGCTCGCCCGACTCCCGGAGGTCCTTGTCCAGGTTCTGCATGAACTTGATCATCTCAAGCATCCAGTCCCGGCCCATCGCTGCCAGTCCTGCTTCCGCGGACCCGAAGGTCATGATCATGTACTTCATCTCGCTTCTCCCTTGATTCGGCGCTCAGAACGGGCGCTCTCATCACCTGGTCGGAGCCGCCGAATCGTTTTCGACATCAAGGTCCGGCGAGTAGCCGGACCGTTCTCCTCCCCGCTTGCGGGAAGGCCGGTCACGCTTTGCGGCGTGGCCGGGTGGGGGTGGGGTGAGAGAGCACTCCTCACGGTCTAGCCTTGTAGTTCTTCTTGTAGAACTCCCAATACTCGCCCGACTTCAGAGGCCGCCACCACTCAGGGTGATCCTGGTACCAGCGCGCGGTGCTCATCAGCCCGTCCCGGAAATCTACTGTTGGCTCCCAGCCCAGCGCGGTGATGCGGGTCACGTCGAGCGCGTAGCGGTAGTCGTGTCCTGGGCGGTCGGCCACGTACTGGATGAGAGTTTGCGGCTTGGCCATGATGTCAAGAACAGCGTCAGCAACCTGTTTACCGCTCGTCTCGCGTCCCGTCCCGACGTTGTAGACACCTTCGGTCAGGGGGGCATCGTGGAGGACAAGATCGATGGCACGGCAGTGGTCCTCGACGTGGAGGTAGTCCCGCACCGCGGCGCCCTGGCCGTAGAGAGGCAGCGGCAGGTCGTCGATGGCGTTGGTGATCAGAACGGGGATCAGCTTCTCCGGGTACTGGTAGGGCCCGTAGGTGTTGGAGCCCCGCGTCACCAGGAGGGGTAAGCCAAAGCTCGCCGCGTATGCGTGCGCGATGTGTTCGCTTCCAGCTTTCGACGCGGAGTAAGGGCTGCGGGGACGGAACGTGTCGTCCTCCCTGGATCGTCCCTCCATGACCTCGCCATACACCTCGTCGGTGCTGATAAGCAGAAACACTTCGTGGCGAAATTCGCGGGCAGCCTCGCAAAGGACGGCAGTCCCCCTCACGTCGGTTTCGATGAACGTGAACGGATCCATCAGCGAACGGTCGACGTGGGTCTCGGCGGCAAAGTTGACGATGGCGTCAACCTCTCGCGCCAGCGATCGCACAAGATCGGTGTCGCATATGTCCCCATGCACGAAGCTGTAGCCCGGCTTTCCTTCGAACTCCGCCAGGTTGGCCACGTTGCCGGCATAGGTGAGCTTGTCCAGGACAGTGATCTCCACATCAGGTTTCGTCGAACGCAGCAGGCGTACGAAGTTCGAGCCGATGAAACCGGCGGCCCCCGCAATGAGGAGGCGCCTGAACGAGCGGACGCTCATTTGATGCTTGGGCCCGCCGTCCAGTCGTACCCGATCGAGGCATCATCGTGCGGGATGCGCCCTTCATCCTCGGGCGCGTAGACGCTCGAGGTGACATAGAGGAGGTGACTCAACTCCAGGGCGCGGCAGCCGTGGGCCACGCCCGGCGGGATTTTGAGGCAGGTCACATGCAGATCTCCCATCAGCAGCTCCATCAACTGTCCTTTGGTGGGCGACCCATCGCGTGTGTCATACAGCGCCACCTTGATGGCTCCGATGACGTACCACCAGTCGGTCTGCTTATGGTGAATGTGCCATGCCTTGGTGGTGCCCGCATACATCAATGAGTGGCTCCACTGGCCGAAGTGGTCGAAGAAACCGTCGGTTTCGCGAATCACCTCGCGAAAGAAACCACGCTCGTCCGCGTGGGTGACCAGCTGTTTCAGCTCCACTCCCTCAATGCTCATCGCGCCCAAGCTCATCCCTCCCGATTGACGCCGTGCTCACGCACGAAGTCCTGCACCTGGTAGTAAGCCTGCATCGACTCGCCTGCATCGCCCCAGAAGCCCTCGACGATGTCGTACTCGATCAGACCATGGTCGAGATACCAGTTGTTGACGTCGGTGATCTCGAGCTCGCCACGACCAGACGGCTTCAGGTCGGAAAGCACCCTCCAGACGGTCTCGTCATAGAAATAGACCCCGGTTACAGCGAACTCGCTCGGCGGATCCTCGGGCTTTTCGACGATGCGTTCGATGCGGCGTGCGCCGTTGAGGCGGGCCACTCCGAGGTGGCGCAGATGCTCGCGGTCGGGTTCGTGCATGAGCACCACCCGCGCTCCCTTTTCCTGTTTCGCAAATGCTTCGACGCAGGGCTTGAGGCACCGCTCGAAGACGTTGTCGCCGAGCATGACCATCGTCCTGTCGCCGCCAACGAATCTCTCGGCCAGGCTCAGCGCCTCCGCGATCCCGCCGGGCTTCTCCTGGTAGGCATAGAAGAGGCGATCGATGCCGAACTCCTGGCCGTTGCCGAGCAGGCGAAGGAACTCGCCGGCGTGCGTGCCCCCCGTCACGAGCATCATCTCTGAGACACCGGCCCTGACCATCGCCTCGATCGCGTAGCTGATCATCGGCCTGTCGTAGATCGGCAGCAGATGCTTGTTGGTGATCAGCGTCAGCGGATGGAGCCGGCTGCCAGTTCCGCCCGCGAGGATTACACCTTTCACTGCTGTCGGGATTCTACTGGCGCGTGTTGGTGGGGTCTGGGAAACCTATGCTTGGGCGCGATGACCGGTTCGCAGCCTGGACCTCCGCCGCCGGCACCTCTGACTCGCTTCTCCGCCGACGGATTCTGGTGGTGGGATGGCGCCGAGTGGCGGCCTGCGTTCTCACACGACAGGCTGTGGCGGTGGACGGGCCAGGGGTGGGTGCCTGCAACTTCGGCGGCTCCCAGCGGCGCCGGGCAGGCGGTCGGGCTGACCCTCGGGCTGGTCGCGGCATTCGCGGGGATCATCGTCCTGGTCTCAATCGTCGTGATCGTCATCTTGCTCACGATGGGCAACCAGCTGGCCAACGTGTTTTCCAACGTCGTCGCCGCTCTGGGTGCGCCGTAAGAGACGAGGAGATGCGCACAGAACGTAAGTAAGCCACAACTTGTTGTGGCAGACTGGCCGCGACACCGAGATGCCTCGACCCGAGAACTGGCCTAGAACCATCCTCCACGTGGACCTTGACGCGTTCTATACGTCGGTCCACCAACGTGACGACCCCAAGCTCCGGGGGATACCTGTCGCAGTGGCCGGACGCTCGCGCCGGGCGGTCGTGATGGGGGCCTCTTACGAAGCGCGCAGTTTCGGTGTGCGCTCGGCAATGCCGCTGCACCAGGCTCTACAGCTCTGCCCCCAGCTGATGGTGGTCAATCCCGACGGGGCCCGATATCGCGAGGCAAGCCGGCTTGTGCATCAGATCTTTCGCCGTTTCACATCGCCTGAGCTGGTCGAGGGCGTCGCCCTGGACGAGGCCTACCTCGATGTGACCGCGCGGACCCGACACGGCACCTCGACGCCGGACGAGGTGGCACGGCGGATCAAGTTCCAGGTCCATACGGAGGTCGGCCTCACCGCGTCGGTCGGCGCAGCAACCTCGAAGCTGGTCGCCAAGGTGGCGAGTGGTACGAGGAAGCCAGATGGGCTGGTGCTCGTCCCACCCACTACGGAGGCCGACTTTCTTGCCCCGCTACCCATCGGCGCCATCCCCGGCCTTGGCCCCAAGACTGAGGAGCGGCTGCATGCAATGGGCGTACGCACAGTCGGTGAGCTCGCCGCTTACGAGACCCAGCGTCTGGTCCAGGCACTGGGTGTCGGCGGAGCCGTGCTGCAGAGGCTGGCCCAGGGCCGCGATCGTGCACCCGTCGATGGCAGCAAGCCTGCAAAGACGATTTCCGCAGAGATCACGTTCGAACGCGACGTCAGCGACAGGGCAGAGCTGGAGAAAGCGCTTCGAGAGCTGACCGATCGGGTGGTCGAGCGCCTCCAGGCCGAAGGCGTGCGCGCCCGTACGATCTACGTGAAGCTGAAGCTTCCGGATTTCAAGCTGGTGAGCCGCCAGGTGAGCCGGACGAGCCCGACCGACGATGTCGAGACGATCTTCCGCGCCGCGAAGTCGGCGCTGGAGAAGTCGCACGTCGAGTCACGGGCGGTTCGTTTGATCGGGGTGGGACTGTCGGGCCTCGAACACCCGGAGCCCGACCTGCAGCTGGCCCTTTTCGACTAGCGCCAGTCCTGTCGACCACCGGACGCGGAAGCAAGGCGAGGATCTCGCCCACCGTTGACCAACCGTAGGCTTCCATCCCTCTGGCGATGAGCGTACGAAAAACCATCGCGGTAGCACGCGCGTCGTCGAGCGCGGCATGGGCCGGCGTCACGTCGAGCCCAAGCTCCTCCACCAGCCGAGCAAGGCCTGGAGTCTGGCCTTTCGGAAGGTCGAGCACCAGCCTCGCCAGGGCTGTGGTGTCGATGATCGGATGCTGGAGCGGGCTTTCGAGGCCCCGACCAACGAGCCACGTGTCAAACGCGTCATGGCTGTGCTCGACGAGAACAGCGCCCTGAGCGAAACGTAGGAACGCCCGTCGCGCGTCGCGAAATTCGGGCGCACCTATCAACATCGACCTGTCGATGTGATGCCGTTTCTTGGCGTACGGGTTGATGGGGGCGCGGCAGTCGACAAGGGTGTCGAAAAAGGACAGCGGTCCTGACAGCTTGAATCGCTCAGCGCCCAGCTCCAGGACCAGGAACGGGGCGTTGCCGGTCGTCTCCACGTCGATGGCGACAAACTGCGCCTCCTGCAGAGGCGTTTGCGGCCCCAGCTCCGGCGCGTCGACTGCAATCTCCTCCCAGGGAACCGCCTTCGCGGCGCCACGCGGCTTGAGGTAAACCGGCTTCACATCGGCCGCCTGAGCAATGCCGACTGGAGGAACTGAATCTCCTCGCGTGTCATCGCCCTGAGGAGCACCACTGCGGCGGCATACACGGCCATCCCAAGTAAGACGACGAGCAGGACGGCATCACCTTCGACGTTTCTGAATGGATACAGGGCGGCGCCCATCACGACGCCGGCAAGAATCGGTCGCCAGGAGGCCGCCGGCAGGTGCAGGTTGCCGAGGTGGCGGACAGTCAGCCACCAACCCACTGCGACGAGCACCATCTCGGTGGCGACAGTCGTCCAGCTGGCGGCGATGTAGCCAAACGGCGGGATGAGGATCAGGTTGAGGACCAGATTGACGGCGAGGCTGACACCTGCCGCTTTTGCGTAGGTGGCCTGCCTGTCGAGGACTGTCAGTGCGCCGATGAAGGCATTGTTCACGAAGGCGAACACGAACGCGAGCGCCAGGATCTGAAGCGCCGGGACCGACTGCGGGTAGAAGCCCGACCACAGGCCGGCGAGGGGGTACGCGAGGACCACCAATCCGACCGAAGCCGGCCAGCCAAGCATGAGGAGCGCCTTGAAGAACATCGCCACCGCTGCACGGAGGCGGTCCGGCGAGGTTCGTTGGTAGACGGCGAGCACCGGCAGCACCACTCCGAGCATCGTGATCGGAACGAACAGCAGCGCCTCGAACGGCTTGTATGCGAGCGAGTACCAACCAACCTCAGCGCTGCTCCGGAAGAGCTTGAGCAGCGGAACGTCAAGCTTCCAATAGAGCGTCGTGAGCACGAAGGTCACCGCGAACGGGAGACCCATCCAGAACCACTGCCTGAGGAGCACCGGTTCGAAACGCCACCGAAAGCGCGCGATCTTCAGAGAACGCAGGAGCACCGAGAAGAAGATGCAGTCAAAGGCGTACATCGCTACGTAAGCCCAGAGGAAGTACGCAACGCCCTGGTGGTTGAAAACGCCGAACAGGGTCAACCCCAAAAGAAGCAGGCTCTCGAGGACTATCGCAATGGCTTCGAAGCCAAGGCGCTGCAGCGCGTACAGCGTGTAACGGAGGAGGTTCGCGTACGAGGTCAGCACCATCAGCACGTAGCCCGGGATGAGCAGGTCGGTAAGCCGCAGGGCATAAAGCGCGGCCGCCAGGACCGGAAGCGCGATCAGAGCCAGGATCAGGCGCGCGCTCATCAGGTTCTGCAGGTAGCGCTCGATCTCGGAGGGCTGGCGCGCCCCTTCGCGTTGATAAAGGATGTTGAAACCGAGGTCGAGGAATACCGGCGCGACCAGCGCGGTCACCGTCACCACAGTGTTGAAGACGCCGAAGCGTGCATCGCGCAGGCTCGATGCGGTGGCAAAAACCGTCACCAGTGCGATCAGCCTCGACGCGACGCGCGCTCCGAGGATCAGAACTGTATTGCGCAGCGCCCGTGAGCCGAGGCCGGTGGGTGGGGTGAGAGGAGCGTGTTTTGGTGCGTCGTGATCTGGCAACCTGCAGCATCGTACCGCTAGAGTTCGGGGTCACATGACGGATCGGATGCGGATTTTGAGCGGCATGCGCCCCACCGGAAGGTTCCACCTTGGCAA
>DATLPO010000137.1:0-6837 GCA_035535675.1 Candidatus Limnocylindria bacterium | reverse complement strand
CGCCGAGGCCGGCGTGTTCGGCGTGCTGCCAGGGATCATCGGCAGCATGATGGCCTTCGAGACGATCAAGTATCTGTTGAACATCGGCCGGCCGATGATCGGCCGCTACTTGCTCTTCGAAGGCGAGGACATGACGTTCCGCGAGCTGAAGCTTCCCCACAACAAAGCATGCCCGCTGTGCGGCGAGCACCCGACGGTCACCGGGCTGATCGACTACGAAGCCTGGTGCGGCACGCCGGCCATGGAGCCCTCGCAAGCCCAGGCCAGCTAACCCGGTGGACCGCACCCGTCCAGGCGGGTACAGTCCACAGCTGGAGATGATCCAGCTCGACAGGAACGACCCGACTCGACTCGACAACGCGCGTGGCATCGTGCGCGACCTCGGCTCGGTCCTTGTTGCGTACTCGGGTGGAGTCGATTCCTCGCTACTGCTGAAGCTCGCCCTCGATGAGCTGGGCGATCGTGCTGTCGCTGTCCTTGCGAGCTCGCCCGCGTACCCCGAGTCTGAGCAGGAGGAGGCGCGCACCCTGGCCCGCTCCCTGGGCGTCCGGCTCGTGGAGGTGTCGACCAACGAGGTCGAGCTCGAGGCCTACCAGCGCAACAACCCCGATCGCTGCTTCCACTGCAAGGAGGAGCTCTTCGACACGCTCGAGCCGGTTCAGCGCGAGCTCAGCCTCGAGCACCTCGCGTACGGCGCGACCGCCGACGACGCCGAGGACCACCGGCCGGGCCATGGTTCGGCGGTACGCCGTGGTGTGCGCTTTCCTCTCCTCGAAGCGGGCATGGGCAAATCGGAAATCCGCGCCGCTGCTCGAACGCTCGGCCTCCCCAACTGGAACAAGCCGTCGTTCGCGTGCCTGTCGTCGCGCATCCCACATGGCACCGCAGTGACGGTGGCCGCGCTGCGGCAGATCGAAGCTGCGGAGGCGGCGTTGAAAGCCGCGGGTTTCACCCAGGTCCGCGTGCGCCATCACGGAGACGTGGCCCGGATCGAGGTCGAACCTCACGAGATCCCGCGTGTGGTGGCCGAACGCGATCGCCTGGTGCGCGTGGTGCGCGAGGCGGGTTACAAGTTCGTGTCAGTCGACCTCGAGGGCTACACGACAGGCAGCCTTAACCGAACCTGGAAGCCGGGCGACTAGCGCGTTGGTGCGCGATCTGGCCGAGATCGGCGTCTTCGGCGGTTCGGGCTTCTACAGCTTTCTCGACCAGGTCGAGCTCATCCGCGTCGAGACCCCCTACGGCGTGCCGAGCGACGACATCGCGATCGGCAAGGTCGGCGAACGGAGCGTCGCCTTCATCCCGCGCCATGGCCGCAAGCATTCGCTGCCGCCCGCCGCGATCAACTACCGCGCCAACCTCTGGGCCCTCCATTCGCTCGGGGTGACGCGCGTGGTCGGACCGAATGCCTCAGGAAGCCTCCAACCTCAGATCAAGCCCGGTGACTTCGTCGTCAGCGATCAGTTCGTCGACAGGACCCACGGCCGAGCCGACACATTCTTCGACAGGGGCCCGCAGGTCGTGCATGTCAGCACAGCGCACCCGTACTGCCCTGTGCTTCGGGAACTGGCTGTGAAAGCAGGCAGCGCGGCCGGCGTCACCGTCCACGAGCGGGGCACCATAGTCGTCGTCCAGGGCCCAAGGTTCGCGACGCGCGCCGAGAGCAGGTCTTTCTCGTCGAGCGGCTGGGATGTCGTCAACATGACGCAGTACCCGGAGGTGGCGCTCGCTCGCGAGCTGGAGATGTGCTACGTCAGCGTCTCGCTCATCACCGATTACGACTCCGGGCTGGAAGGCCATCCCGAAGTCAAGCCGGTCACCGCCGAGGACGTAGCGCGAGTTTTCGCCGCCAACAACACGCGGCTGCGCGACCTCATCCTTCGCATGATCCCGCTCATCCCGGCCGAGCGCGACTGCCCCTGCGCGACCGCCCTGAAAGGCGCAGTGATTGGTGGCTGAGAGCGGCGTAGTTCTCAGCCTCGATGAGGGAACCACCGGCGCCACCGCGGTGGCGGTCGGGATGGACGGTCAGGTTCGTGGCAAGGGCTATGCGGAGATCGAGCAGCACTATCCGCAGCCGGGCTGGGTCGAGCACGACGCCGAGGAGATCTGGACCGCGGTGCGGAGCACCGCTCAGGGTGCGCTCGATGCGGCCGGAGCGCGGCCGAGCGATGTACGCGCGATCGGCATCACCAACCAGCGTGAGACGCTCGTCGTTTGGGATAAGAAAACGCTGAAGCCGCTCAGCCACGCAATCGTGTGGCAGGACAGGCGAACGGCGTCCGAATGCACGCGGCTCCGCGAGGCCGGCCATGAGGCTCGAGTCACCGAGGTCACAGGTCTGGTCCTCGACCCTTACTTCACCGCCACCAAGCTCGCGTGGGTCATGAAGCATGTCGACGGCGCGGCCGGCGCTGCGGTCGGCACCGTCGACAGCTGGTTGGTGGCGCGCCTCTCCGGCGGACGCGACCACATGACGGACGCCTCCAATGCGTCGCGCACGCTGCTGTTCGACATTGGCCGCGGAGTGTGGAGCGAGGAGATGGCGGCCCTGTTTGGAGTATCGCTCGTGAATCTTCCCGAGGTTCGTGATTCCAGTGGCGAGATCTCGCGCAGCGATCCTGCGGCTTTCGGCGGGATCGATGCGCCGATCAGCGGTATCGCGGGCGACCAGCAAGCAGCATTGTTCGGCCAGGCCTGCACCACTGCCGGGATGGCCAAGAACACTTACGGCACCGGTTCATTCGTCCTCATGCAGACGGGCGGCGAGCGCGTGGCGTCGAAGTCGGGGATGCTCACCACCATCGCGTGGCGGCGAAGCGGCGCGTTGAGCTACGCGCTCGAGGGCGCCATCTTCATCACCGGGGCTGCGCTCCAATGGTTGCGAGACGGCCTGGGCATCATTCAATCCGTTGCGGAGGCAGGGCCACTCGCGGCCTCGGTGCCGAACAGCGACGGCGTCTTCCTTGTCCCCGCTTTTGTCGGGCTGGGTGCGCCCCACTGGGACGCATACGCACGCGGGACGATCGTCGGGCTCACGCGCGGCAGCGGACGGCCGCAGCTGGTGCGCGCTGCAGTCGAGGCGATGGCCTATCAGACACGCGACGTGGTTGAGGCGATGGAGCGCGACACCGGCGAGCCGCTGCGCGAGCTGAGAGTCGACGGCGGCGCCGCCGTCATGGACGTTCTCTGCCAGTTCCAGGCAGACCTCCTGGGCATCCTCGTGCGGCGCCCGCGGCAGACCGAGACCACCGCTCTGGGGGCCGCATTTCTCGCCGGGCTTGGTGCAGGGGTCTGGAAGGATGCCGACCTCGCCGACCTCTGGAAGATCGACCGCGAGTTCGAGCCGAGCATGTCGCGCGACCAGGCCGACAGCCTCCAGGCTGAATGGCGGAGGGCGGTCGAACGGAGTCGCAACTGGGTCACGGGTGCGTCGGAGCGGCCCAGCCGGAGCTAAGGCCCCCATGCGGCCCGATCCGTGCGTTAGGGGGCCCGTCCCGTCGTCGTCGCGCACTTGCAGTGCGCTCCTAGCCGGGCCACCCCTGCCTTCGGCTCGGACCACCTGGTGACCTGATCTCTCGCCCGGGTCGCTCCGCCGCACCCGCGATAATCAGTAGCGTTTTGAGCTCAAACGGGGATCAGCCGGCGAGCGGAAGGCAGCCGATCCTGTACGCGGACCAGCTGTGGCGCCAGCAACGATTCTTCGCCGGCTTCCTTATCGCAGTCGGCTTCGGTATGACCGCCCTGCTGATCTACAAGGGCCAGCTGATGCAGACATCGAACCTGATCTGGGCCGCCTACATCCCCAGCGGCCTCCTCCTTGGTGGAGCGTTCCTGCTTTACAAATATCGGAGCTACATCGAGCCGCTCGACGTAGGGCTCAAGGTGTCGGCCCTGCGATCGAGCGTGCTGATCGATTACGGCGACATACGTAGCGTCAGAGTCCAGCCGCTCAAGCTCGCTTTTCTCGATAAGCGAAAGCGGCTGGTGGCGCCGATGATGCGACCTCTGCTCGAGCGCCCCGCGCTGTACGTGAGACTTCGCAACGACGAGTCCTCGATGGCCGCCCTGAAAAAGACGCTCGGCGCACGAGTCGTGTACGAGGACATGATCGTCCTCCCTCTGAAGGACGCCGACGCCGTGTCATGGGAGATCAGCTCGCGGCTGCCGGAACGCCTGGGCCAGAACCAGGGTGGCGGCAGGCGTCGCAAAAGGCGGCGGTGATTGAGCCGCGCACCGACGCGGTAGTTCGCCGGTACTTCGACGACTGGGACCTCATCGCCTTGCTGGCGCTGACGGTTGTCGCCTTCGTGCTGCGCTTTTTCAGCCCGCTCATGCCCGACTTCTTCTCGCATCCGTTTCAAGGGCCGCTGGTCACCAATTGCGTTCAGAGCACCCCGATCAACGCCCAGGGCGACCCAGGCACGCTCTGCGGCCTCGCTTACCCGTTCAACCGTGGCTATAAGGACCAGAACGGCGCGCTATCGCCACAGGACGGCGAAGTCTTCGATGAGGTGTACTTCCCGGTTTTCGGCTATGACGACCTCAAGGGCATCGAGCAGTGCAAGCCCACAACGCATCAGTGCAAGTTCAACTACTTCGACCCTGAACCTCCCCTCGCCAAGATGTTCATCGCAGCGGGCGAATGGAGCTATGGCTGGTACCGCGCCCATTTCGAAGGGGCCAAAGGGGACTACCTCGACCTGGGCTTCAACACGTTCGGCTGGCGGATCGCCGCCTGCATTTTCGGAACCCTCTGTGTGCCGATGATGTACCTGTTCGCCAGGCGCTTGTGGCCCAACAGGCTGTTCGCGATTGCCGCAGCGGTGCTCGTCTGTTTCGACGGCATGTTCTTCGTGCAGTCGCGCATCGGCATGATCGACATCTTTCCGATCTTCTTCATCCTGCTCGCTTATTACTTATATCTCGTTCACATCCAGAGCCGGACAAAGACCGCCTCGGTGACCTCCCTGCTCCTGCTGGGAATCGTTCTCGGCGTCGGCATCGCTTCCAAATGGATAGTACTGGCCGCGTTGGCAAGCATCGTTTTCCTGCTCGTCATGAGGGCCGTGAGGCGAGTGGTCAGCCTCTACGTCGGTTCGCCGGCCAACCCCATGTGGGAATGGGGCAGGGGGGAGGGGCCCGCGATCGCGGGCGGCGTGTACTGGCCGTTCTACCTGGTGCTTGCCGTCGTCGCGCTGGCGGCGATCCCTCTGGTCATCTATATCGCCTCCTGGTATCCGTTCTTCGCGCGCGGCCAGTTTCACTCGCTGACCGACCTGGTCGATTACACGAAGGCCTCATTTGAGTACCACGCTCATCTGACGGCCACTCACCCCTATGGCTCGCCATGGTGGTCGTGGCCGTTTCTGTCCCGGCCCGTCCTTTACTACGCGGAATATGCAGGTCTTGGCGTTGACAAGTTCACAGGGCAGCCGCTGGTCGCGTGGATGTCAAACCTGGGGAACCCGTGGATCTGGTGGACGAGCCTGCCCTGCGTCCTTTCGCTGCCGTACTTCATCATCCGGCACAGGAGCTTTCCAGCGACTGTGATCCTGCTGGGATTCATCACGCAGTACCTGCCCTGGTCGGAGATCACCCGCGTGATCTTCATGTATCACATGTTCGGTGGGCTGATTTTCATGATCCTTGCGCTTGCTTTCGTGCTGGCCCAGCTCGCTGAGCGGGTCCGTAACGCGGGCCGGAAGATCCTGGTTGGGCACCTCGCGGTGGCAGTTGCCTTCTTCTTCTACTTCTATCCGGTCTGGACGGCGCTTCCAATCTCCAGCTCCGCCCTCACCTACTCGCAGGGCACGACGCCGATCTGGGGCCCAAAGCTCTGGATCGTCAGCTGCCAGACCGACATGCCACCTGGGAAGCCTGATCTTTGGTGCTGGATCTGATGGGAGCAGAGGGCGTAGTACGCCCGATCGCATTGCCGGCGGAGCGGCCGATGGCGCCGCTGGTCGGAGCCGGGGCCGTGGTCGTTGTGGTTGCCGTCCTGCTGTTCGCTCTGGTCGGCGGCCCGGCGGTCCTGCTTGTCGGGTCAGTCGTGGCCGGCTTCGGAATCACGTACCTGAGCGGGGTCGCCCTCAACCTCGAGGAGCGGCTGGCCTTCGGGACCGTGCTGGGCGCCATGGCAGTTGCCGCTTTGAGCTTTGTCCTTTCGATGGCGATACGCGACGTGACAGTGGCGTCCGTCCTCCTGGGTCTGGCGATCGCGCTGGCGATCGGCATCGCTGCCGCGATCGTCAAGCGCGATCTCGTCGCTTCCGACCTCTCTGACGCGGTAGCGCGATGGGGGGCATCCCCGCGCTCGCCGGGCCACCCCTGGCCGTTGGGGGCGGTCGTGCTCGTGTGCGGAGCATGGACGTTGCACTTCCTCGGCCAGGCCTATGTGTACAAGCCGGACGGACTCTATGCGGGCTACGTCAACATCTGGGGCGACTGGGCGGCGCACCTCTCGTTCGCGGGCTCATTCGCCTACGCCCACAACTTCCCCCCGGAATTCCCGATCGATCCGGGCAACCACCTCGGCTATCCGTTCATGATCGATTTCCTCGCGGCCAACCTCGTGCCGCTTGGCAGCAAGCTGACGTCCTCCCTGGTGTTGAGCAGCGCGCTGCTCGGGCTCGCATTTCCCGCGGTGCTCTATCTCACGGCGCGGCGATTCGCCGGAGGGCGGGCGGCAGGAGCGATCGCAGTCTTCGTCTTCCTGCTCAGTGGCGGGCTGGGATTCGTCTACCTGATCGGTGACATTCGCGACGGTGGATGGGGCGTTTTGCGCCACCTCCCACGCGAGTACACCCTGGACCGCGCACTCAACTACCAGTGGCT
>DATLPO010000136.1:0-6462 GCA_035535675.1 Candidatus Limnocylindria bacterium | reverse complement strand
GAGGCGCTTGCCCGATTCAAGAAGGACGCAGAGAAGCTCGACGGAATGCTCGAGGCCCTCACGCCGGAGGAGTGGACAGGGTTCATGGTCTACCACCCGTTCGCAGGACCCGTTCCTGCCGGTTTCTACGGGACATTCCAGATCATGGACTACGGCGTCCATCCGTACGACATCGAGTACGGCCTCGGCGACAAGCTCGCCAGCATCGACGAGGCGACAGCTGGCCTCATCCTGCCGTTTGCTTTCATCTTCTGGATGTACACGGTCGACCAGAAGGTTGCGGCGGGGGTCGACGCGAACTACGGGATCGAGGTCAAGGGCCCTTGGGGCGGCAAATGGCGGGCCACGATCAAGGACGGAAAGTGGTCGTCAGCGCCGGAGACCGGCAAGTTCGAGGGTGCTGACGCGCTGTTCACCTTCGACTCTGCGGCAGACGCGGTCCTGACCTTCTTCGGCCGCTTCCCGGGTGGCTCGGCGACCGGCGACCCTGAAGTCATCCACAAAGTCCGCCACCTCTTCTTCTCGTTCTGATTCAGCTCACGCTCTGGGCGGCGGACCTCGGCGTTTCGAGGCCGCCGCCCCACGTTCCATTTGAGGTCAGAGAGATCGATGCGGCTTGGGCCGCGATCGCGATGGGGCAGGAAGCACACCTTGTCGCGCCGCGCTTCGCCAGGGGGTGCCGGTGCTTCGGAGCGTGGCTCGGCCACGAGCTGGTGGGCTACGGCTGGTGGTCAAGGACGCCCGAGTGGATTGGCGAGGTGCAACTGCAGATCACGCCGGCTTCCGGCGAGGCTTACATCTGGAACTGCGTGACCCTGGACCCGCACCGCCGGAAGGGAGTATTTCGCTCGATCGTCACGTCGGTGGTGGCCAAAGGTCGCGAGGAGGCAATGGGCAGGCTGTGGATCGCCTCAATGACCAGCGTTGGCGCGAACTCGATTGAGCAGGCGGGGTTCCAGCCAGTCTTCAGAATGGACAGCGCCTCGCGATTCGGATTGCGGTGGCTCAGAGTTAAGTCCGTAGAAGGTGCGCATCCAGCACTGGCTGCAGCCGCGCGCGAGGTGATGTCGATAAAGCCGGGTATGTCGGTGCGGCGCGCCCGCCAGAAGAGGCACTGAGCAAAAAATGAACGTCGTAAACCCTCTTCAGATCATCGCGTTCGTCATGGTCGCCATCGTCGCGGCGCTGCACATCTACATCCTGGTTCTCGAGATGTTCCTGTGGCGGACGCCTCGCGGACTGCGGACCTTCGGCATGACCCAGGAGGTCGCCGATTCGTCGGCGAAGCTGGCAGCCAACCAGGGGCTGTACAACGGCTTCCTCGCCGCCGGTCTCCTGTGGGGACTCTTCGCTTATGGAATCGTTTCGGGTCGCGCGATCCTGACCTTCTTCCTGGCCTGCGTGATCGTCGCGGGCGTGTATGGAGGAGCAACCGTAAACCGAAGAATCATCATGGTGCAGTCGCTGCCCGCAGCGATCGCATTAATCCTGGTCTGGGTGTCATGACTGAACTCCCCTTCCCGCTCCGCGGGGGAGGGGATGGGGGTGGGGCGCGAACGCGTCCTTTTTCAGCGCGGATGACCGCGCGGCATCCGCGCGGTCATAAAGCCTCCATGTAAATCCGCAGCAGGTCAGCGCTGGGATACTTGCCGCCGAGCTCGCTCGCGGCGCGTCGCAGCTCTGGTTCGCCCACGCCGTAGGCCGCGATGTGTTGCGGCAGGCCCAGCGTCTCGATCAGATGCTGAACATCGCCGATTGCATTGCCCGATCCAGTCGCTTGACCCAGCAGCGCCATGCGCTCAGGCATCTTGTCGGCGAGGTAGCGCAACACATGCGGCAGCAGGAGGCACGACGTGACGCCGTGGGGTATGCCATGCCTGGCGCCGATTTGCTTACCCATCACATGGCTCAAGCCGCCGGCCGACGGACCGGGCAGCGTGAATGTGAACCATGCCGCAACCTGGTTTTGTGTGCGCACATCTACATCGGCGGGCGCGGCCAGGACGCGCGGCAGCGAATCGAACAGGCGCCTTATCCCCTCGAGGGCCATCGTGTCCGAAAAGGGATGATCCCCTTCGGCGAGAAATCCTTCGACCGCGTGGTCGAGACTTCGAATTCCTGTCGTAAGCCACAGGGACATCGGGGTCGCTAGCGTGAGCTGCGCGTCATAGATCACGGCATCGAGCAGCAGCCGCACGTCGCGCATCCCAGCCTTGTCACCGGCCGCATCGGTGTAGCCGGCCCCACCTGCGAGCTCCGCAACCGACAGCGTGGTCGGAATGGCGACGTGGGGGAGGCCCCGATAGGCGAGCCCGCGCCGATCCGCGAGCTTGACAGCGACCATCTTCGCGGCGTCGACCGCGCTGCCGCCGCCAAAGCTGACGAGACCGTCGACTCCAACCTCGGTCGCGTGCTCGACCGCGGCCTCGATCTCGGTCATCGGTGCATGCTGGCTGATCACCTCGGTGGCCGGAGCCTCCGCATCGCCCAGCGCGCCACGCACCCGCGCGACAAGCTTCCCTTCAGCGAGGAGCGATCGGTTGGTGACAAGCGCGACGCGGTTCGCCTGCAACCGCTTGAGCTCGGGCGCCAGCTGCACCAGTGAGCCTGGCCCCCAGTGGATGACGCGCGGATTCGAATAGCTGAATACCCCGGTCATGGCGCCGTCATAGTACGTAGCCGTGGGTGGTCCGCATCAAGGTCAGGAGGTTCTCGAAGCAGGCGAGCCTTTGGACAAAGCCGGCGCCGCGATGATCCTTGTCCACGGGCGGGGTGCGAGCGCGGCGGACATCATGACCCTCGGCGCGGAGCTCACGCAACCAGGCTTCGCGTACCTCGCCCCACAAGCGGCAGGCTCAGCCTGGTATCCGCTCCCATTCACCGCCCCCATGGAAGACAACGAGCCTTACCTGAGCTCCGCGCTCGAGGTCCTGACTTCACTTCTGGCTTCGGTCGAGAAGTCGATCCCCGCCGACCGGGTCATCCTTCTCGGGTTCTCGCAGGGGGCCTGTCTCACGCTGGAGTTTGCCGCGCGCAACGCCCGCCGCTACGGCGGAGTGGTCGGGCTGAGCGGCGGGCTGATCGGGCCCGATGGCACTCCACGCGACTACACAGGCGACTTCGAGGGAACACCCGCGTTCCTGGGCTGCAGCGACGTGGACCCGCACATCCGCAAAGATCGTGTTCTCGAAGCGGCAGACGTCTTGAAGCGCATGGGGGGCCTGGTGACACTCAGGCTCTACCCGCAGATGGGCCATACGGTGAACGACGACGAGCTCCAAGAGGTCAGGAAAATCGTTGCAGCAACCGCAAGCCGAATGCAATAGCCACTGTTCAGCGTTCCGGTTGTGAACCGGCTGGCCGCGATTCTGTTTCTCCTCTCGACTATGGCGTGCGGCGGCAGCGCGGCCGCCGAACCGTCACCGACCCCGTCCGCCACTTTCACGATGGGCGCCATGAACGGCAGCGGGGTGACCGGTGTCGGTCAGGTCTACAAGGGCGCCGCCAGCTTCACCGTCTCGATTCAGCTCAAGGGCATGGTGCCGAACTCCTCGCACGTCTCACACGTGCACATCGGAACCTGTGCCAAGCCCGGTGGGGTTGCGTATGCGCTCCTGCAGGTCGTGGCGGATGCATCAGGAAATGCCGTAGCGACGAGCACGGTCCGCGAGTATTACTCCATGCCGGCGTCCGGCTGGTACGTCAACGTCCACCTGGGCGAGGACTTGGGCGAGGCGGAGTATGTGCCGAGCATCTCGTGCGGAGATCTGCCCGCGACGTAAGCCCTCCTAGTCGACCTCTTCCTCAGCCTTCTCGCCGGCTTCTCCGAGCTCGACGATGTCCCCCTTCTTGAAGAGGACCTCCTTGAGCACCGCCTGCCACTTTGGCTTCCGGCGTGACAGGAACTCGAGCGCCATCGCGAAATGCTTGAACTCTTCCTGCTGCGAGTTCTCCATGATCGCTTTCGCCTGAGCGTCCTTCTCCAGAGAGATGCGCTGCTCGTACCAGCCGATCGCCTCTGCTTCCTCCTGGAGGGACGCCACCAGCCGGGCGAAGGTCCTGACCCGCTGGCTGAGCTCCTCCGGCGGCTCGTGATATTGGTCGGAGCCCATGGCCCCCAAACCATACCAATTCGATCTCAAACTGGCGGTGAAGTGGGTGAAAACAGCCTGGCGCTCGTTTTAGAGGCGAATACCGGATTTACGCCGCCGCAGGGCGACTTGGGAGGTTAAAACGTGGACCTAGTAAGCATTGTCGAATTCATCATCGTGGGTGGAATCGCCGGATTCCTCGCGAGCAAGGTCATGACCGGTCACGGCATGGGTCTGCTCTGGGACGTTGTGGTAGGCATCATTGGCGCGTTTGTGGGCGGTTGGCTCGCAGGCGTCCTCTTTCACATCGCCGTGGGCAACCTTCTCGTGTTGCTCATCGTCGCCTTCATAGGCGCTGTGATCTTGATCGCCATCTTCCGCGCAGTCACGAGTCGCCGGGGGATGCGCGCGTAACTTTCGACTAGACAGAGGCCCCGCGGCTTGGCCGCGGGGTCTTTCTTTTTCCCCTCTCCCTTGGGGGTTGGGATAGCGGCTGTAGCTGGTACAACCTCTATTAAATGGACTATGGGCTGCCGGTGCGATTTGGCTCCTTCCTCATTCCTGACTCGGCCAGCCCGCAACGCGCACTCGAGCTCGCGACGCTGGCCGATGGTCTCGGTTTCGACCTGGTTGGCGTGCAGGACCACCCCTACCAACGCCGCTTCTATGACACGTGGACGCTGCTCACCGCCATCGCGATGCGCACCAAGCAGATCAGCGTTTTCCCGGACGTCGCGAACCTCCCACTGCGCCCCCCGGCGATGCTCGCCAAGGCGGCCGCCTCGCTGGACATTCTGAGTGGCGGCCGCGTCGAGCTTGGCCTCGGCGCCGGCGCGTTCTGGGAGGGAGTCAAGGCGATGGGAGGACCTCTTCGGACGCCTGGTGAAGCTGTGAGCGCGCTCGAGGAAGCGATCCAGGTCATCAAGCTCATGTGGAGCGGCCAGCGCGGTATTCAATTCGACGGCAACTTCTATCAGCTTGCCGGGGCGCACTCGGGTCCAGTCCCGGCACATCCAATCGGCATCTGGGTCGGCGCTTACAAGCCCCGCATGCTCGCGCTCGTCGGTCGGATGGCGGATGGCTGGGTCCCCTCCCTGAGCTACTTGAAGCCGCAAAACATTGCGGCCGCCAATGCGCGCATTGACGAAGCCGCGCTTGCCGCGGGTCGCGAGCCGTCAATGATCCGCCGAGTTCTCAATGTCGGCGACGTCTCCGCCGATGAGCTTGCCGCTCTGGCGCTGGAGCACGGCTTCGACACTTTCGTTATCGGCGAAGAGAAGCTTGAGCAGTTCGCCGCCGACGTGGCACCGAAGGTACGAGAGCTGATCGCGGAAGGTCGTGGAGCACGCTGAGCTCGTCGGTCTGCTTCGTGACGGCATCGGTGAGAATGCCGGGACCTGGGCGGATCTGGGGGCCGGCGACGGCGCGTTCACCCTCGCTCTGGCGGAGCTGCTGGGCCCAGCCGCGCACATCACGGCGGTCGACCGCGACGCCGGAGCGCTGCGGCGACTCCGCGGCGAGATGGGGAAGAGGTTTGCCGCCACCGACCTCGAGATCGTGGTGGCCGATTTCACACGCCGGCTCAAGCTGGCCGGCCTCGACGGCGTCGTAATGGCCAACTCGCTGCACTTCGTACGCGACAAAGGGCCCACCCTGGAATCCGTTCGAGAGATGCTGCGTCCAGGGGGCAGCCTTGTCATCGTCGAGTACGGTGCGGACCGAGGCAACCCGTGGGTCCCACATCCCTTTTCCTACGCAACGTGGGAGAGGCTGGCCGCCGAGGCTGGCTTCGAGCGCACGAGGCTTCTCAAAACGATCCCCAGCCGGTATCTGGGCAGCCTGTACTCAGCGGTCAGCCGGCGACCCCTTGCGTTGGGATCTGTTACGTAGTAATCTTGTAATCATGGATGAGAAAGAGCTCGGTTCGATCAAAGGTTGGTTTGCCGGAAGACTTCCCGACGGCTGGTTTACGGGAGTGGAGGTCACTGTCGAGGACGACCAGATAGTGGTGTTGGGAACGCTGCCCGACGTGGGCGCCGCATCCGGCTCCTCACCGGAGGAGAAGGAGGGTGCGGCCGCCGGCCGCATCGCAAGGTTCCGCGAAGAGACAAGGGGCCCGCGGATCGGCATCGCCCAGGAAGCGGAAGAGCGATTCCACAAGTTCGTCACGTGGGGCGCGAAACTGGGTGGCGTCACTAAGCGCTTCAACCCTGGCGGCGGCGGCCGGTCGGAAGGCAACCGGCGCGTCATGATCGGACGCTGGATGCGTGCGCGCGGCCGTGGACGCCACGGCTCCGGTCAGCCCGCCGGCACGCGATCAACGTCGAGCGAATCCCAGGTTTTCTAGCCCCAGATCGAGACCGACCCTGCT
>DATLPO010000135.1:0-3508 GCA_035535675.1 Candidatus Limnocylindria bacterium | reverse complement strand
AGCTCGGGCAGGGGCGGCGGCGCCAGGCGCGTCGGGTCGAGGCCCGCGCGTTTCAGCATTGCGTCCGCCAAACGGTCGTAGCGGCGCTCGGCAATGTCGCCGACAGGGTCGGCGCTGGCGGACATCAGCTGGCGAAAGCTGAGCGTGGACACCGCGCGGTAGGCGAGCACTGCGCGCGCCTGATCGGCGCGACCCGTCATCGAAGCAATGCGGACAAAAGCCAACGCCGCCCCGATCTCGCGCATGTCGCGCCACCGCCATGCGCCGTATGGCACAAGCACGAGCAGGATTGGCGGCAATGCCACCAGCAGCATGAGAACGATGGCGAGCTGGAAGATCGCCTCGTGCACCTGGTGCCCCGCGGACACCAGTGTGTCGCCGGAATACCTGTGCAGCGTGTCGGCGATATTGAGCAGGAACTCCGTCAACAACGGAATGCCTCCGGGGACGGCACTCCGGAAGGAATCGATCCAGGCGTTGAAGGTCGTGCCGGTGTTCGTGATCCCGTCCGCAATCACCTGCAGGCCCATCACCGTCTGGTAGATCAGCCAACCGAGCGCGGCCCAGGCGATCGTCCACACGATCGTGAGCGCATCGAAGACCACGCGCACCATGGCCGGGAACCTGCGATCCGGGTAGAGCTTGATCATGCCCGCGACGATAAGTCACGCCGCGGGCAAGGGCACGCTTTTGGGTTCAGCTACTCTCCGCCGAGCTCAGGCAAGGGCGAAGTCCACCTCGACTGTCACCTGCACGTCGAGCTCACCGACCGGGATCTGCGTTGGGGTCCCCGGACTGGCGGCACCCTTTGCGTAGTCGAGGCCGGCGTACACCGGCGTTCCACCGTACGAGAGGTCGCTTACGCGGATCACCTGACCGAGCTTGACCCCAGCCGCGTCGGCCATCGCCTGCGCCTTCGACCGTGCGTCGGCGATGGCAAGGGCACGCGCCTCAGACTGGGCAATCTTGGGGTTGGCCAGCCCGAACCCGACGTACACGTTGGTCGCCCCGCCCTGCTGCACCAGCGAGTCCATTGCCGCGCCGACGGTATCGACGTTGTGCCACTTGAGCTGGATCTGTTCCGAAGCACGGTAACCGTCGATCTTCGAGCTGGACGAATAGTTCGGGCTCACGTTGTAGCCGGACGTCGTGATGTCCTTGTCGGCGATGCCAAGAGACTTGGCCTTGGCGATCAGCTTGGCCGCCTTGGTCGCGAGGTCTTTCTGCGCCGTAGAGGCGCTCGGCATCAGAGATTCGACCCCAACGGAGAGGAACGCGGTGTCAGGTCTCTTCGACACCTTCGCATCGCCGCTGGCGAACACTCCAGGAGTGAACGTCGCCGTTGAAGGGACAGCCGCCGACCCGGCGACCACCACCTGAGGCCGATTGCCTGCCACCACCGCCAACGTGACGGCCACGGCGCAGATCATCGCGATGGCACCCGAGAAAACCGCCGGACGCAGGGTTGGCGACAAATCTTTCAAGTCCATGCAGCGCAAACGCCGGCCTACGCCCACGGGTAACAGGCCATCTCATACTCACCCCGTGGCAACCCGCTGGCGAGTGGCCGACGCCCTGTCGGGCCTCCGCCTTCTCCTGATTCCCACCCTCTGGCTGGCTGCCTTGTTCGGCAACGGGCGCCTGGTAGGCATAGGACTCCTCGTCGCCGGCGCGACCGACTTCTTCGACGGCTACCTCGCACGCCGGCTGGGCGAGGAGTCCGCCGCCGGCGCGCGGCTTGACTCGATTGCCGACAACCTCCTCCTACTTTCAGCGATGGTGTGGATCGAGCTGCTTCACCCGGAGATCGCGCGCGAGAACACGGTTCTGATCGCTGCCACATTCGGGCTCTACCTTGCCTCGATCGCAGTGGGCCTTATCAAGTTCCGCCAGCTGGGAAACCTTCACCTCTACTCGTCGAAGGTGGCAGGCGGTTTCCTCTATACGTTTGCGGTCCTCACCCTGGTGACCGGTGGCTACGAACCGCTTCTGCTGACTCTTGCCGCGGTTGCCTTCATGGTCTCCTCGTCGGAGACGCTCGTCGCCCAGCTGTTTCTGTCGGCGGTCAATGAGCGGATGGGCTCCGTGCTGCTGGTTCGAAGCAGGCGTGCTGAGACCAGGGCCATCCAGGCCATCGGCAGCGCCAGGAAACAACGTTCCCATGCCCCCCATGCCGAGAACGCTGTCGGCAGCAGCGCCACCCCGATGAGCAGCATCCCGACCGCTGCAGCCCCAAGCCCAAACGACAGAGCTCCATAACCGCGCCAACCAGGGCGCCCCTTGAGCGTTGGGGCAACGACGAGCAGCGCTGCCGTGAGGGCGAGCATGGCGACCGTGGTGGCCAGCCTGTGGATGGTGGTCGCGGTGGCCGAGGTTGGGTTGAGCCGTACAGCTGCCGCAGCGAGCAGCGCGAGGCCCGCGATCGCAAGGAGAAGGCGGCCGCTCGCTCCGCCTGGCCCGAGCAACAGCGCGAGGCCGATCAGGGCGAACCCGACCATGAGGATGGCCAGCTCGACGGGGACCGCCGCGGGGAGGCCCGGTTCGGCCAGCCGGCTGATGGTCCGCCGGAGTGGGTCATAGCCAGGGGTGAGCAGACCACCGATGAGCACGATCGCGTTCGCAGCCAAGGGCGCGGCGACCCCAAGGACGCCGCCAATCCTTCTCACACCTGAGGACTCCAACAGGCGGTAGCTTGACGCATGTGAAGCAGCTGTCCATCGAGCGCGCGCGCCAGATCGCTGTGATGGGCCAGCTTCTCGACGCCAGACGGCCACGAAGCATCGTCGAAGCGGTGCGCGGGCTGGGTTTTCTCCAGATTGACCCGACCGCGGTGGTGGCCCGAACCGAGCACCTCGTTCTCTGGAGTCGCCTGGGCAATGGGTTCCGGCCGGCTGACCTTGCGCGTCTTATCTATGTGAAGCGCTCGTTGTTCGAGCACCGCGCCTTCATCTATCCGGCTGCCGACTACGCCCTCCATCGACCGGCGATGGCAACCTGGCCGCCTCGGGGGGATTCGGCGCGGCATGCCTACATCCGCGAATGGTTGAAAGTGAACGAGCCTTTTCGCGCATACATCCTGGCCGAGCTGAAAGCACATGGCCCGCTGCGTTCGCGCGAGCTCGACGATCGATCCCTGGCCCCCTGGCTTACAAGTGGCTGGAACGACGGCCGCAACGTCGGGCAGATGCTCGAATGCATGGTCGCGCGAGGAGACATCGCCGTTTCCAGCCGTGAGGGCGCCGACAGGATCTGGGACCTCACGCAGCGCGTGATGCCTACCGACCAGCCAGAGATCACCGCCGAGGAGGTCGAGCGCATCCGAGCGAAACGGCGGCTGCGTTCGCTTGGCATCACCCGGCCTGGATTGGTCGGTGGCATGGGGGTTCCCGTCGAGGTCAAGGGAGTCGGGGGCGAATGGGTCGCCGACCCGACCCTCCTGAAGCGCCAGTTCGAGGGACGCACCGCGATCCTTTCGCCGTTCGACAGGCTCGTCTATGACCGGCGGCGC